>JASMAB010000002.1 GCA_030754585.1 Nitrososphaerales archaeon
GTTCTGCTCTAGTAACAACCTCAGATATACTCTTTGCAGGATTCACTGACGGCTTCATTAGATTCTTTAACTCTGAAACTGGAGAACTACTTAGAGAAATGAATACAGGCAATCCAATGAGTTCAGGTTTAACAACAGGTGCAGACGCATCTGGTGATCAGAAAATATTCGCTATAATCGCAAGTGGCGGATTTGGATCAGCAACTCCAGGTACACTGATAGCTATAGGGTTAAATGAGCGTGCGCAAGCAGCAGCTCAAACAGTTACAGTTACACAAACAACTAGAACTACAGTTACTACAACATCAGCTACAACAATTACACAAACTTCAGTATCAACAACTACAGCAACATCAACAACTACAATGACTACAACATCTGCAACAA
This sequence comes from Nitrososphaerales archaeon, assembly GCA_030754585.1. GTDB lineage: Archaea > Thermoproteota > Nitrososphaeria > Nitrososphaerales > JACPRH01 > JASMAB01. The sequence goes on from JASMAB010000002.1 coordinate 388, forward strand.
CTGTAACAAGTACTCTCGCAGCACAAACCATAACACAAACAAGTACAGCACAAGCTCAAACTACAACAGTTACTTCTGAAGTGACTGAAGAAGTTGGATTATCAAGCACCATAACATATGCAGCAGTAGCTGTAGCTGTTATAGCTATAATCGGAGCAGCAGTACTCTACACACGAAAAGAATAGTTAAAAGAGGATCCTGAATAAGGATCTCTCCCATATTTTTTTAGATAACCAAATATCTTGATTTAAAGTCAAGGTAATGGAATTATGGCAGCTAAGTATTGGACAGCCCAATTTTTTTCCCATTGAAGCGAAGTCCCATGCCTGTGTCCACCTCTAATTGATAACATTTTTTTCTTAAATGTTCATTCATTATGTATTCCATGAAAAACATGTTCTATTGTAATTACATAAAAATCAAGAACAACCTGATTTATTAAATCAAAGTCCTGTCCTCAAAATAATGTGTCAAAAGATATTTTCATACAGCATCAGAGTGTCTTTGAGTGTTAGGTCAAAGTTATCACACAATTGTTTCTTTTTCTATTTTTTCAAATAATTATTATTTATATTGATGAACAAACATTCTTTACTAACAAGAAATAGATTGAGTGCAGCATTTCTAATTATGCCCGGAAGCTTTATGCTAGTAACTGGAACAACACTTCTTTTGATGATTACCGGAAGAATAGAATATCTTTTAATCCTTGGCTCATCGGCAGCGGTCACTATTTTTACAGGCTTAGCAATTAAGCCAAATATCTTAGGAAAATACTTGATTAGAAACGAATGGTCAACACTCATATTTCTGATGATTGGAGGAACAATATTTGCAATCGAAACATCTATTCTCCTAATACTTTTCCAAGGAATCGTACCAGTGCTCTATACTTTCTCTACATTAATAGCATGCACTATTCTTCTCATTGGATTAGATATCTTGTCAGAAATCAATGGTGTGGAAAAGCAGACACTGGGTCTTCTTAATGAAAGAGAACTTATTATTGAGCAATTAACTAGCTAAAAATAATAATAGTTTCTACTAAAAAATCTAATTCAATATTAAGGCAGAATCATAATTCCGGAATTATCGTTTAGTACTGGTATCCCAATTCTGTCCAGATTTCCGATTTAAAGAATATCTTTTGTAAAATGTCTTCTTATTTCGAACCCTTGGATTTGGAGATATTTTTTTCTGTTTTTCAAGCTTAGGAGTCTGACTACGAACTTTTCCTGCCTTCGTTAATGAACCGTGAGTTGGCATCTATTCACCTTTGTAAACATTGGAAAATACGAAAAAAGGTATTTAAAAGTCTTGCTAAAAATATTCAAGATATCTTGGTGAAGTAAACATAAAATCTTTTTATCCAGTTTTTTTGCCTAGTTATATTGGTGTTTTTTCACCGTTAATATTGCGACGTGAAATCCCAAAATCATTTGAGATTTCTTTAAGCTGTTTTGATGAAAAAACGGGTCCATCAAGACAAAGAAGGTATCTACCAATACTGCAGCTTCCACAGAGTCCAAATCCACATTTTATATATCGTTCAAGACTAACTTCGATGGAAATAATCCTCTTTTCAGCTAAAGCAAATATTTTTTTTAGCATGATTTCTGGGCCACAGGTGTATAGCTTATCATATTTTTCATTCTTAAGTAGAACTGTTACATGATCAGATGCTACACCTTTTAGACCATAACTGCCATCGTCAGTGGTGACTATGATTTTATGTTTAGAATTTGAAAGCAAATCTTGTGCATCCTTAAAAAAAGGTATTTCGTTTCGACTTTTACCCGCCAACATAAGAGTCACACGAGCTCCTTTCTTTACAAGAATCTTGGTTAATGGTAATAATGGAGATAATCCTGTTCCACCTCCAACAAGTAAACAATTACCGGATATCGGAGTAAAACCATTTCCATAAGGCCCACGAATTCCAATATGGTCATTTTCTTTCTTATTGAAAAGCGCTTTTGATGTTTTTCCAATTGATTTAACCGTGAATCCACAGGTATCTTTACCATCCATAAATGACAAACTCATTGGAATTTCACCTATACCTGGAACCCATATCATGGCAAATTGTCCAGGAGAAGCTGCAGAACACCTTTTATCTTGAACAAAAAGTGTTAAAATATCATTTGTTTCGTTACGTACCTGTTTTACCGTAGTAATTCGTGGTTTATTGATAAGAATGCGATCTTCCAACTAGTTCACCTATTTCTTTTATTTCATGATTGTTCATATATTTCTTGATCCCATCAACTATTTCTCCCAAAACATCAAGACCTTTGTATGCTACCGCAGACCCAACTTGTACACAGGAAGCACCAGCTAAAAAAAACTCAATCGCATCACTCCAATGGGTTATTCCTCCACATCCGATAATTGGAATATCAACTTTCTGCGATATCTCGTAAACACAACGAATAGCTATTGCTTTGACCGCTGGACCGGAAAGCCCACCTACATTATTAGAGAGTATGGGACGACCAGTTTCTATATCAATAACCATAGCCCGAACTGTGTTTATTGCAGTTACTCCGTCGGCACCTGAATCTTTCGCGGCTGAAACTATTTCTACAATATCCGTAATGTTGGACGAAACTTTTATCAAAACAGGTCTTGAGGAAAACTTTTTTGCAATTTTGACAATTGATGAAACTGCTTCAGGGTCTTGTCCTACTTCAAGGCCAACTTTCTCTACATGAGGACAAGATAGATTTAATTCGTAACAATCAACTGAGCTGGATTCTAATCTTGAAATCATATCACTAAATTCAGTGGGTGTAGACCCAAATAAGCTTACTACTATGGGTATAGGTTTCTCCTTCAAAGTTGCTAACTCTTTTGAGAATGCATTAACACCTGGATTGGAAAGTCCAATAGCATTCACATAACCGCTTTCAACTTCAACAACAGTAGGGTTACGATACCCTTCTCTGGGATTCATACTGATAGATTTTGTCACCATTGCTCCTGCTCCAGCCTCAGCTACACGAGGAAGAATATCTGGATGAACACCCACTACACCAGATGCTAACATAACTGGATTATTCATTATGAAATTCTTCAGCTGAAAAGAGACCTGCAAATCGTTTTGATTGCTCTTTTCATGAAGTTTCAAACATAATCATCCTTCACATCTAGATTTCTCGCTTTAAACGTTTGTCTTTTGGTGGTTAATACTAAATCTGAATTCCAGTATTTTTTTTAGGCACATTAATCAGTAGGTAAGGATTTATGTCAACACTCTCACGGTGGAGGTAGGAGATACATTATGAAAGGAAGGTTATTTCTAACAGAATTAGGTGTTTTGATTTTAGATAAATCAATGAAAACAATGTTAGTAAAAAAATATCCAGCCGGAGAAGATATTCAAAGATTTCGACAAATAGAATTGGGTGAAATTGATGATTGGCTTAGAAGCATTATTTTGGAAGCAAAAGAGAGAGGATTTGATGAATTTTTAATTTATGAAGAAGCGTTAAAGAAAGCATTAGATAAAAATGGGTTCAAAGTAGGAACTCTTTCATATGGCGAGATTAATCGTTTACAAAATAGAAAATTAAGGTTAATTGTAGATGCTGGTTGGTCTAAGAATGAGAAGGAATCTAAAGAGTTAGTTAGAGTTTTTGCACTTGAATTATCAAATGTAAAACTTAGAGAATTGGCTTCCAAGCCTGATTTACAGGTTATGCAATCTGTTCAAGCTCTCGATGAAATAGATAAAGTTGTCAACATTTTAGAGGCAAGAGTTAAAGAATGGTATGGTTTACATTTTCCTGAACTTGAAAGAATCTTGGATAGTCCAGAAGTATACATAAAATTTGTTAATAATTTTGAGAGACGCAAAAATATTACAATGAAAAAACTTGAGGGATGTGGTTTTACATCTGAAAAAGCCGAAGAGATACTTTCTGCAGCACATAGGTCAAAGGGAACAGAACTTAGAAATGAAGATTTACAAAAGATATCCAGTCTTTCTAAAGAAGTAACCCAATTATCATCAGTGAGAGATAGCCTAGCAAAACATGTTGAAAAAACAATGAATCAATTTGCACCTAATATAGCTTCAGTGGCAGGAGAAACAATTGGAGCAAGATTGATTGTGAAATCCGGTGGATTACAAAAGATAGCCCGTCTTCCGGCTAGTACAATACAAGTTTTAGGGGCCGAGAAAGCTCTCTTTAGAGCTATTCGTACAGGCGCAAGACCACCAAAACATGGAATATTATTTCAACATCAAGCTGTGCATGTTGCACCAAAATGGCAAAGAGGAAAAATAGCGCGCTCTCTTGCAGCAAAAATTGCAATTGCTAGTAGGATAGATGCTTATCGTGGAACGCATGAGGATGGTCTCAAAGAAAAGTTTGATCAGAGATTAGAGGAGATAAAGAAAAAGTATGGAGAACCACCAAAACCTAGAAACCTCGAGTTTAGGCAGAAGGAAAATACAAGTGATAAAAAAAGAAGGAAACCCAAGATTAAGAAAAATAAGGCTAGAAGGTAAAGATAAACTTGTTACCTTAAATCTCGTTCCTGGTACCAATGTGTATGGAGAAGCAATTTTAAAGCTTGATGGTGAAGATTACAGAATATGGGACCCTTTTAGAAGTAAATTATCGGCAGCATTACTCAATGGTCTAAATAATTTTCCAATAATCGAAGGAAGTCGAATGTTATATCTAGGTACCTCAACAGGTACAACTGCAAGTCATGTATCCGACATAATAGGTGATGAAGGAATAATATTCGCAGTTGAAAATGCACCTCGTGTAGCCAGAGAATTTATTGAACGTGTTGCACTAAAAAGAAAGAATGTGATCCCAATAGTAGAAGATGCTCGAAAACCAAATTCGTATACTGCAATTTTCACTAAAGTGAATATAGTATATTGTGATATAGCCCAGCGAGACCAGACAGAGATTGCTATAATGAATTGTAAAAGACACTTGATAAAAGGAGGAAACATTCTACTAATTATTAAGTCTAGAAGTATTGATGCGAATATTGATCCTGAGAGAATATTTCAACAAGAAATATCAAAGGTAGAAAAAGAAGGATTTAAAATTCAACAAATCATTAAACTTGATCCTTTCGATAAAGACCACATCATGATAAATGCAATCTTCTAAAATAATTAATAATCCTCTAGGCTTGTAGATTTAATTTTCTCCCAAGTTTTCCAAGATTTCCTTGAGAATGAAGGTGCTTCACCTTGGTTAGAAAACCATCCTTCAAGGAATTTTATTGTTCTTGGATCTGAAGGATAACCACTTCCAAAATATCCATTTTCTTCAGATATCTTTGCAATTTCGGCATCCCGCTCACATTTGGCAACAATTGAAGCAGCCGAGACAATAGGATATTTTTGGTCAGCTTTGTGAGCTGAAAATATCGTAACATCTTTTGTCAGGATGGATCTAATATCATCTGCAAATCTTTTTGGATTAATATCAGCGGCATCTACGTAGATGATATCTGGATCTTGATTCAGTGCTATTTGACCCATTGTTATAGCCTCAAGATAATTTAGTCGTCTATATTTTTTGCCTTTACTCACATATTCATCAATTTCAGATGGACATATTTTTTGAGTTACAACCTTCTTTGATATATTCTTGATTAATTTTAACAATCGATTTCTATTGTTTGGAGTAAGTAGTTTTGAATCTTTGACTCCAATTTTTGATAATTGATCAAGTTTACTTTTTTCAATGACTACTCCTCCAATGAGCAACGGTCCGATTATAGAACCCCGACCAGCTTCATCTAGCCCCATTATTATCAAATCGCTTTTTTTTGTCAATTGTTGTGCTCCAGAAGTTTCTTTGATATTATATCGCCCAGTATAAAACCTGCACTTTTAATATTGTAAATATTTCTAGAAAGACAAGTGATTTTTACTATACCTAGTTTCATATTAATCAAGCATATTCGTGTTGGTGACTTTGGCATTCTCCTCAAACTATGCTATGCTTGCAGTTAAAAATTGAACACCATTATACTTTTTTTAAATAAAAATAAAAAAACTGAAGCTATAATTAAGTAATACAAACATGGCAACGCAATGGTTATTTGAGCTGTTAACAATGGTTTGGCTTAAGTTGCAATCAAAAGATTCTGAAGAAATCGAAAATATTAATCAGAAGATTACATCATTACTTACATATCTGTCAGGGTTGATTAAAGAAATTAAGCTAGCTCATAATAAAAGAAAAGAACTAAATGAAGAAATAAGAGGACTTTCTAAAAAAATTAATGAAACAAGAGAAAATCTTGATGTAGGATATGGTTTTTATCAAGATACGCGAAAAACGAGACGAGAAACTCTTTCTAAGATTAGAGAATTACGACTTAAAATACAAATTATTGAAGAAAATGCAAAAAAGTTTGAAAAAAATCTTCCTAATGAAAATGGTGATAAGATAGCTGAGAGACTCAAAGAGGCAGATTGGAAGATACAAACTGAAAAACTTACAATAGATGAAGAGAAGGAACTAGTCCAATTAATTAAGAATCTAGAATTAGATTTACAAAAATGGAAAAAGGCTTATGAAACAAGAAAAGACATCCATAATTTAAGGTCTGAAATTAATATATTAAAGGATGAGATGGATGTTATTAATCTTTCAGGGGAAGAATTCAAAGATGAATTTGAATCAGGAAAAGATAAACTCGCAAATGACTATAGAGCAAGAGATCAACTTTTCAAAGAAATTAATGAGATTAGAGAAGAGATTTTGGAATTAGAAGAGAGTATCGCAAAGACAGACAAACAACTTGAAGAGATTAAAAGTAAACGTAAAGAAATTATTATCTTAGAGAAAAAAGAAGAAGAAGAGAAATCTAGAATTAAAGAACAAGAACTACTTGTAAAAGCTAAAAGCATAGCGAAAGATAAGCTCTCAAAAGGCGGAAAACTCTCATTTGAAGATTTAAAATTAATCTTTGAAGACGAAGTTGAGAAATAATTATTCGACAATCAACAATCAATTAGATTGGGAGCTATTGTTTAAGTAAAACCTCTCTAACATAATAAAACAAGAATTGAGCACTAAAGATATCCAAACCAATAAACTATTGGTTTTATGTGTAGACCGAGACAACGATATTGGAGAAAAGAGCAATATTAAGACCCCAGTAGTGGGTAGAAAAGATTGTCTCTATGCTGCCTCTGAGCTCGCTTTATCTGATCCAGAGGAAGCAGACGCAAATGCTATATTTGCGGCCGTTAAACAATTTGATGAGTTAGTAGAAAAAGGATATCACTGCGATATTGCAGTAGTGGCTGGAAGTAATAAAGGCGGATTTGAAGCAGATAAAACAATTCGAACACAGGTAAAAAAAATCACTAGTAATTCTACAGCTGAAGGTGTGGTATTAGTTTCAGATGGAGTTGAAGATGAAATGGTTATTCCAATTATCCAGAACCTTGTTGAAGTTGTTTCTGTAAAAAGAGTAGTTGTGAAACATAGTAAGAGTTTAGAAGAAACTTATGCAGTATTGGGTAGATACCTGAAAATGTTGGTATATGATAGAAGATATTCAAGAATTGCATTGGGTGTACCTGGCATTTTCTTATTGATTAGTTCTATAGCTTTCTTCTTTGGTCAAGAAAGAATTATGAGTTTTATTGCACTGGGATTAATTGGTGGAACATTTCTAATTCGAGGATTTGATTTGGATAAATGGGTCGAGCTACTTCCACGTCTAAAACCATCAGGATATCTTAGATTATTCTCTTCTATGGCCAGTCTCCTCATTATTGCAACCTCATTCTTTACTGCTTTTGCGGTAGTATCCGGAACAGAGGCATTTCAAAGTGTCCAGATAGATGCTAACACGATATGGATTCATGGAGCCTTTTTATTGGGTAAATTCATTCAAGAAGCACTCTTGATTCTTTGGATAGGAATTGGAGTGTATTTTGCTGGGGCTGTATTGGTTAATTATCTAAAGGGAAGTATTTGGATTCTCAGTAACAGTGTAGGGATCATAATACTGGCACTTCTTTATTTTCCAGTGCTTCAATTTTCCGAAATATTGATGGGATCTGGGAGTACAGCCACATTAATATCCTTTTTATTAGTTGGATTTGCTATTTTCTTCCTAATAGTAACTATTGTTTACACGTATATTCAGTCACGTAAAAAATCTAAAGGAAATGAATACCAAAAATTTGAAAGATAATCATTTTTATTGAATTACTCTTAATTGATAATTCAAAATGTTAATTTGATATTTTTCATCTGATAATTGTGAATAGGTTAAATAAGATATAACGAGAATTAAATAACATATCTAAGCAACATAATTATAAGCGAAACATTACAATGATGCCAGAAGTCAACATTGAGATATTTTGGAATAATGAGGAGTATTTTATACAAACCATTTCTAGTAGGACTGTATAATGTCTATCGAAAGTATTTAGAAGGACAAATAACTAAAGCTACAATTCCCCAGCATATTGGAATAATTTTAGATGGAAATCGACGCTGGGCTTTTATGCACACATACCCTCGAAGATTGGGTCATCGAAGAGGTGCAGATAATGCTGAACATATTCTTGAGTGGTGTCATGATATTGGTATAAAAGCGGTAACACTCTATGCTCTCTCAACTGAGAATCTTGATAGACCACAAGAAGAGCTCGATGAACTTTTTGAAGTTATTGAAGAAAAGCTTAAAGATCTTCTTGATGATGAAAGGATTCACCGATATAAAATAAAAGTAAAGTCCCTTGGGAACTCAGATTACCTTACAGAAGAGATTAGGGAAACACTAAATAATCTTGAAGAAAAAACCAAAAATTATTCAAATCATTTTTTGAACATAGCAATTGCATATGGAGGAAGAACTGAAATACTTGATGTCATACGGAAAATAACTGAAGAAGTAAACAAGGGTAGGTTGGAAATTAATGATATCGATATTAAGACTGTTGATAAATATCTTTACACAGCTCATTTACCGAATCCAGAACCAGAACTAATTATCCGTACATCAGGTGAAGAGAGACTCAGTGGCTTTCTTCTTTGGCAAGGAGCATATAGTGAATTAGTTTTTTTGGATGTATATTGGCCAGATTTTCGTAAAATAGATCTTATGAGGGCAATTAGAACATATCAAAATCGGTTGAGACGTTTTGGCCAATAATATTGAATGAATAAATATGTGAATCATAGAGCAAAGAGATGATAAAGTTGACTATGGTGGTTATTGGTGGTTTTTTTGGAGATGAAGGTAAAGGAAAAATTGTTTCATATCTTGCAATGAAAGACTCTGTAGCAGCTACAGTAAGAGGAGGCGTTGGACCAAACGCCGGCCATACAGTAATACATCAAGGAAAAGAATTCAAGTTAAGAATGATTCCCAGTGGAATATTAAATGAGTCATCTAAACTAATGATTGGCCCAGGTGTTCTTGTAAATCCAAATGTCTTAATTGAAGAAGCAAGAAAATACAAATTGGAAAAAAGGATTTTAGTGGATCCACAATGTGCTGTAATTGAGGAAAAACATATTCTTCAAGATAAACAAGGATATTTGAAATCAAGAATTGGGACTACGGGAACAGGAACAGGACCAGCAAATTCAGATAGAGTTTTGCGTTCCGGTAAGATACTTAATGAAATCGAATCTACATCTAGTTTTTTAGCAGATATTCCACTTGAAGTGAATAGATTAATTGATGAAGGTAAACAGGTTCTTGTTGAAGGTACTCAAGGAACATTTCTATCTCTTTATTTTGGAACACATCCATATGTCACTTCAAAAGATGTCTGTGCATCTGCAATCTGTTCTGACGTAGGATTAGGTCCTAAGAAGATTGACGAAGTAATTGTTGTATTCAAAGCATATGTTACAAGAGTTGGCAGCGGTCCAATAAAGAATGAATTGACTGACCAAGTGGCTTCTGAGTATGGTTGGAAAGAGGTGGGCACAGTAACGGGACGCGCAAGAAGAGCTGCACCATTTGATATGGATTTAGCAAAGAGAGCAGTGATGCTAAATAGTGCATCACAAATAGCAATAACAAAGCTTGATGTTGTATTCCCTGAAGTTGCAGGGGTTACAGAATTTAGAAAGTTATCTAATAATGCTAAAAAGTTTGTTGAAGATATTGAAGTGTCATTGGGCATACCAGTTGTTTTGATAGGAACAGGCGCAGAAGCGTTTCATACAGTGGACAGACGTAAAGAGATTCTAGCAAAAAATTAATGGCCGAATTGAACTTGCTTCTGAACCTACTTGCCACCCGACTATGAAATGGGCTGGTCGAACCTATGGCTAGTCAGGTACTTAACCACAGTATGACATATTGGGATTCTTCAATATGTTGCATTTATTCTAGGTTTTCTATTGATTAAATCTTTAGACTTCCTTTCTAGAAATTCTACTTTAAACAAACATCAAAGGTTTAATTCATGTGGAATGAATCTCCTTTACGAGAGCGTTGACAGATATTCAAGGATATAAAGGAGTATCATATAATCTACTATCAAAATCAAAAGTTTCTATTGGTGATTTTATTGATGTAAAAACCAACAATGAATCAATTCAAGGGTCTCTTATGCCACGGTATGAATATGCTGATGACCAACATATAGTGATCAAAATGAGTAATGGTTACAATGTTGGATTAAGAACTAAGAAAATTATATCTATAAAACTAATTACTAAAAGAAGTGCCCCATCATTTCAACCACCTAAAACACCAAAATTAGATCCAAAACTTCCGAAAGTAGCTATTATTGGAACTGGAGGGACTATTGCTAGTAGAGTGGATTACCGAACTGGGGGTGTTCATCCTCAATTTTCTACTAATGAGCTTTATGCTATTGTTCCAGAAATTGGAAAATATGCTCAGATTCATACTGAGCCGCTCTTGAATATCTATAGTGAACATATCAATGCAGATCACTGGAATATAATAGCTGAAAAAACCGTGAAGGAGATCACTGAAGGATTTGATGGAATCATCATAGCTCATGGAACTGATACTATGGGTTATACATCTGCAGCGCTTAGTTTTGCTCTCTCAAACTCACCCGTTCCAATAATCTTGGTTGGGTCACAGAGGTCAACTGACAGACCATCTTCAGATGCAGCATTGAACCTTATTGGTGCGGTAGCAAGTGTGACGAGAATCCCTTTTTCAGGTGTTTATGTTGCAATGCATGGGAGTGTAAATGATAGTACTGTTGCAATTCATCGGGGTACTCGAGTTCGGAAAAATCATACAAGTAGACGAGATGCGTTCCAGTCAATAGATATTTCACCAGTAGCTTTTTTCAAGGATGAGAAAGTTGAGGTTCTTACAGAAGATTTGCCACTGAAAAATTCATCACTACAATTTAAAGCAAGGTGCCAATTCGAAAAAGATGTTGCTCTAATTAAATTTTATCCAAGTTTCAATTACAAGATAATTGATCATCTCGTAGATTCAGGATATAGAGGGATAGTTTTTGAAGGAACCGGACTAGGTCATTTAGGTGAGGATTGTTACCAATCTATTGATGATGCTGTAAAAAAAGGTCTTCTAGTAGGAATGACTTCTCAATGTATCTGGGGGCGAGTCAATTTAACAGTGTATGATTCAGGAAGAGACCTTCTAAAAATTGGCGTGATTCCTCTAGGCGATATGCTTCCAGAAACAGCATTGGTGAAAATGATGTGGGCTCTTGGAAACGCTCAATCTGGTAAAGAAGCCGAAATATTAATGCATGAAAATATTGCTGGTGAATATCTGGAAAGATCTACTTTCGAAAGGAGAAAAAAATATGAGTTTATTTGAACCTGAAGAAATTGGTTTGAAAGTTGGACTGGAAATCCATCAGCAGCTCAATACTCCGACGAAGTTATTTTGTAGATGCAAGAAATTTGAAGATAGCTTTGTAAACACAATGTATAGAACTCTCAGACCTACCCAGAGCGAATTAGGTAAAATAGACCCAGCAGCACGCTTCGAGTTTGAAAAGAATTTAAGAATAAAATACGAAATTGGAGAAAATTCATCTTGCTTAGTGGAATTAGATGACGAACCACCGCACTCAATAAGCATGGAAGCTGTAAAAACATCATTAATAATTGGTTTAGCACTCAGCTCAAATCCCATTAATGAGCTTCATGTTATGCGGAAAATAGTGATTGATGGTTCCAACACAACAGGTTTCCAGAGAACTCTAGTTGTATCCACTGGAGGTGAGTTAAAAACAAGTAATCGATCAGTACCTGTCCAAGCAATATTCCTTGAGGAGGATGCAGCAAGGTTATTGGGGGATTCAAAGAATAAACGAAATTATGGTTTAGATCGATTAGGTGTGCCATTGGTTGAGGTTGCTTTAGCACCAGTAACAACAACTCCAAAAGAAGTTCAAGAAATAGCTTACGCATTGGGTAGATTGATGAGATCAACACGACTTGTATCACGTGGACTCGGAACTATTAGGCAGGATGTTAATATCTCAATTTTTGATGGTGAAGTTGTGGAAGTGAAAGGTGTTCAAAGGCTCGATTTATTAGAGAAAATAATCAATTTTGAAGTTTTAAGACAGAAGAGCCTAATTAATCTTAAAGATGAGTTGATAAATAGAGGATTAATACCTGAAGATTTTCAAAATAAACCTAGTGATATCACGGCCTTATTTCAGAAAAACAACAATACAATTCTGAAAAAAGTTTTGAAGAAAGATATGAAAATCTACGCTGTAAAACTTAAGAAGCTTTCAGACATTCTTAGTTTTGAAGAATTTCCAGATGTAAGATTTGGACGTGAATTAGCTGATGTAGCACGATTTTATGGAATCAGTGGGCTGCTTCATTCAGATGAGATTCCAGGACATGGAGTTACTTCTATTGAGGTGAAAAAAATTAGGCAAAAATTGCATCTGAATGAATTGGATGGTTTTTTGCTTTTATCAGGTGAAAAAGGAAAGTTAGAGAAAGCTTCAGAAGCAATTCAAAAAAGAATACAATCTGCCTTTAGCGGTGTACCAGCTGAGACTAGAGGACCTACGCCTGATGGAAAAACCAGGTTCATTAGACCCCGTCCTGGATCAGCTAGAATGTATCCTGAAACGGATATTCCCCCAATAACAATAAGTTCAAAACTTGTCAATGAATTAAAACGAAATATTCCTCAACCATGGGAAGAACAGATATTGGAATATATCTCAAAATTCTCTTTAAGCCGTAAACTCGCTATCCAAATATCTGATTCATCATTCATAGATATCTTTGAAGAATTAGCTAATACCACTAATGTTCCATCAAGTTTAATCGCGGCAACGTTAACAGAAACTGTGGTAAACCTATCGCGTGCAGGGCTAGACACCACAATTCTTACGGCTGCTATGATTAAGTCATTATTTACAACGCTTGATAATGGAATAGTTTCAAAAGAAGCTATTCCTCAGATTCTTGAGCTAATTCTAAAAAGGGAAGTAAAGAATGTTGAAGAAGCCATAGAAAAAATTGGATTGACTGCATTAACAGATAATAAATTATATGTATTAGTAAAAACAATTATAGATGAAAATAGAGAATTAATTGACGAAAAAGGTATTGCATCCTTCAGTAACCTTATGGGGCAAGTTATGTCTGATGCAAGAGGTCGAGTTGATGGAAAGAAAGTGAGCAGTATTTTGAAATCTGAACTAAATAAAACACTTTCATTGGACAATAAATAGAAATTCCGATAATTTAACGTTTAAAAATTATGGATATAATCTTACCCCTGGAAAAAACAACTAACAATATCATTTCAATTGAAATAAGTTTTATCTAAGTGTCTGTATTTATAAGAAGTTTATCCATGACTAGATTAAGTAGTTGGTTCTCACCATCTTTTATATTGATTATTGGTATTTCTTTGATTGATTTACCCTTGTGTATATTGGATATCTTTCCTGTAATTGCTAAGATTGGTGGAATAGTTCCATTCAGTCGTTTCTTGGCATCTTCTACATCTTTTGCGGTTATTATCTTCATCACCTCATTTCTACTTGAAACAATCCAGTGAAATCCTTCAAGAATAATTAAATCAAACTCATCATCTTGATAGAGTTTTAATATGTCATCAAGTTTGTATCCAGGTCCTTTTTCCTTCCGTATGATTGTAACCTCATCTTCAGATAAACATATTACTCTTTTAGACCCTGCGTTTGCATGTCGCCATGTATCTTTTCCTTCTAAATCTATTGAGAAATCAGGGTGATGAACATGTTTTGCAGAACCGATTCTTAATCCCTTTTTCACTAGATTTGTGACAAGATATTCTACAGTTGAAGTTTTTCCTGATTTACTGGTTCCAATTATGGCTAATATTTTCCTCAAGAATGTTCAACTCACTATATTAAAGAACTCTAACCCACCAAATATCTTTACATCTATAATCTCATTCTTTTTCTTTTCTGTACCTGCAGGAACAAACGCGTAACCATTAGCTTCGGTTAAGTTTTTCAATATTGATGGATGTTTCTTTAGTGGTACAATTCGGTATTTATCGAGTTGTTTATACACTTTAACCGGTAAAACAAGGTCTATTGCAGGTTTTGCAGTGACTTTTTCAGCTAGTAATCCTCTAATATTTGGAAGGAGATCGCAAAAACCTAAACCTAGTTGCATATTTAGAATTGGTGTTACCAACAAGTAGAACGTAGCAACAGTTGAACCAACATGACCCGGGAGCATGATTATTGGCTTTTCTTTAGCCACAGCTACCCCACTACCTTTTCCAGCACTAAGTGATATTCCATGAAAAATAATCCCTGGGTCACCTATTTTTTTTATAACATCTGGCACATAATCTTTGAGTCCAACTGAACATCCTGCAATTGTTATTATAATGTCAGCTTTTTCTAAACTAGTTCTTATCATATGTTCTATACTATCTATCTTATCTTTTGCGATACCCATGATGATTGGTTCGGCATTGAAGTATTCAACTAGACTAGAAATTATGTAAGCATTATTGTTTACAATTTTATTTGAGGGTATTCCGAATGGTTTTGATAACTCATCTCCTACAGATATTATTGCCACCTTTGGTTTTTTTATAACACTGACAAATTCCAAATTCATTGCCACTAAAAGCCCTATGTCTTGAGGTCTTATGATGCGACCTTTTGAAAGGACTATCTCATTCTTCTTTATATCTTCACCGATTTTAGCAATATTTCTATTTTTTTCTATTTGTTTCATTATTATTATTTTTTCTTTATCTCTTCTAGTGAATTCCACTTTGACTACTGCATCAGCTCCACTTGGAATGGGTGCACCACATGCCACATATGTTGCTTCAAATTCTTCTATAGCTACTTTAGTTGGATGATCTGGAGGATATAGCTCTCCTATACTATTGAGTTCTATGGGATTATTTTTCGAAGCATTTTGAATATCTTTGGTTTTAACTGCGTATCCATCCATAGCCGCAAAGTCATGGTCCGGTAGTGCTTTTTTAGCAATTATATTTTCCGCTAAAACTCTACCCAAAGATTTTACACTCTTTATTTTTTCTTCTTTAAGTGTTCTATTCGGGATAGCTTTTTTCATTTTAGATAAAGCTTCTTTATATTTAATCAAATTAAAAAATCTCCGTTGTTGGCTTTTCATCCTATAAATTTCTCCTCTTACTTATCAATTCTAAAGTATTTGTTATCCTAAAAAAAACTTCTTGTTTTTAAATTCCTATTATGGTTGGTCTAATGTTGAGACTAGTCTTTTTTGATGTGCTCTTCTGACCATACTTACAGACCGATATGACTGTTTGTGTATACTGTATACGTGTTTTTTTGGTATAATCATTTCTTACTTTGTTGAGTGTTTTCTTCTCAATGCTTGTTTAGCATTCTTAAAATCCTCAGGTGTATTGATATTAAAAAAACAATTAAACTTTGTGGCTGAGTCCGTAAATCTTTCAATTGGAACGTAATTTATGTGACTTAGCTTATTAATTACATCTTTTATTCGGACTTCACCTTCTTTGACTGCATTCCTAACTGCCACAAGAGTCGTTGCAACATTATAAACTGCAAATAGTGGCTCAATATTACCGTTGGACCAGATTGGAATAGCGGTATCAAACCCTTGAACTTCAAGATGTAATTGTTTGATCACATTGATGTTTATGAATGGTGTATCAACTGCAAGAATAATTGCGTAATCAGATTCTATTGCTTCGAGACCAGTAAGCATTCCATATGATGCGGCTTTTGTTTCCGTTTTGTCATGGATTATTTTCACAAATCTTGGGAGGATTGATGCGTAATCTTCTTCTTTATCATATTTTCCTATTGCAACTATAATATGATCGGAAATCTTAGATGTCTCTCTAACTACATGCATTAATAATGGTTCACCATTAATTTTGAGAAAAACCTTATTGGATTTCATCCTGCTACTTTTGCCTCCTGCAAGAATTATTACTCCTAGGTTAATCTTATTAGGTTCTGATGTTTTTTCTAATATCTTTGAATTCAAATGCACCTATGACTGGTAAAGAAGGACCCTAATATTTTCTTATGAAAAAATTCTCTGAATTATCGTATATCTTGATCTGATTCATATTAACTTAATGTACCTGCTTGAGTCTATTTTGCTTGAATTTCATCAAGCTATTAATTTTACCAGAAGAAATCTTCTAATTTTGTTGCACCAACAATCTCGTCAAAATCATAGCCTAGTGAACTTAATATTTGATCAAATGTGCTTCGCATATAATTTTCATATTTTTTGGTATCAACATCGTGGATATTTGCAAGTGCTACCGGTTTTACTCCAGTTGCATTAGTTGTCTTTACAAATGAGATTATATCTCCAGCTTTGATCTCTAGACCTTGGTCCACTAGGATTTCGGCAGCTTTTACGTGTTGGGGTCTTGTCTTAGTATATGATTTTGGAGATTTACTCATTACGATATTAAATGCAAGATCTTCAATAGGTATCTCTTTATTCTTTAACAACCGATACTTTTCTCGAAGATATGTTTTTATCCTTCCCCTTGCACTTTCGAAATCTCTCTCAGTGATTACTTTACTTAGTATATCTATTGTTTCATAAAATGCTTTTCGGATAAAGGCCGGTGTATGACTTTTTTTTCCTGTAAGTCCCTTAACATCAACACTGCCATCAGGTAGCACTCCTAAGTAATTCTTTTTTCTCTCACTAAACGCTACATATCTGTATACCTTCTCAAGATCAAGTTCAATTCCCAGGTCATTTTCTGCCCATCGAGTGATAGTTTTAACTTGGTTTTCTGTAGGACTCTTGAGAAACAAAGAATCAGTATCTCCATAGATCACATTTATTTTTAGTTCCTCACACTTCTCTATTGTGTGAGTTATCGAGTATCTTCCCAATGCTGCTGTTGCATCAGCTGCTGGAAGATAATACAGTGGATAAATTTCTGCCCCCATAACACCGTAGCTAGCGTTTAAGATTACTTTGAGTGCTTGTGAAACAACTTTAGCTAATTCTCTTTCTTCTTTCGTTAAACTCAGTTTCTTTGAGAGAGGTTTATAATGGTCAACCCTGATATCTCGCAGAGAACCAATTATATTTGAAGTTAGTCCTCTTCTTTTGGAACAAGCCCAGTGTTTAGTCTCAGGTATCATATTCAACTTACAATTGGAATGTTTGCACCTTACTGTTTCGTAAGAAAGATTATGTACTTTAATTAGACTTGGGTAAAGGCTTGCAAAATCTAGAACTGCAACATCAAAATAGACACCACTTTTAGGCTCAACAACGATTCCTCCTTTATACTTCTTTCCTTTAATAATAGCTTCAGATGCCACTGACTGTTCTTTACCTTCCAGGTCTCCTCTTCTAGGGATTAAGGCATTCTGTTGTCTGTGTTCAAAATACATCATACTTCTTATCCAGTTTGACACTGAAAGCCTTGCTACATCATCAATTGGCATCTTTGCTACTCTAGAGATAACTAGAAGGAGTTTCATGAGGAGGTCATCACTGAAACTTGTCAGCCCATATGTTATCTTAGAATCCTGATAACAATACTTGGCTAATTTGTTATATGACAAATCTCCAATTGTACCTTCAAATTGTATCTTTCCTTCGTTGAGTAGAGCTTTACTTACTCCATTCAAAGTGTGATCAGTATATCTATTATTGAAGGCGTAACCTTGTATTGAACGGTTATTGAATGTCTTATACAAGTCGATATGAATGCCGGGTCTTACATATGCTACATTATTTCCTAAGGATATTGGTATTTCTTCTGACTTGAACCCATTTTTTAATTTCAAAGCACGGTGATATAGATAGTTAAGATCAAAGTCATCACCGTTGTATGTTAAAATAAAAGGGTACTGAACTATGTGCTTAAAGACTTCGGAGAGAAGATCTTTCTCATCATCAAAAAATACGGTTTTAAAATCTTCATTCTTATTTTTTTCGTTTTGTGTACATTCCTTCCTTCTAAGGACCAGAACCTTTCCAAGACCATCACTTCCTACCAAACTAACTGCAATCACTTCTTGACCAGCTTCGTTTGGGTCAGGTATCCTGTTTTCCTCTTCCGGTACTACTTCTATATCAAGTGCAAGTCGCCTTAATTCTGGAAGAGGTTGACTTAGGAGTCCTGCCCATTCTTGAATACTTTTTTTGAGATATGACTTAGCTTTTTCTAGTGTTTTTTCAACTCCTTTTTGCATTTCCTCAGGAAGTTTATGCTTAACAGGAACTATTTTTGATTCCTTTATTCTATAATGTGCACCAATCGGAAATCCTTTATCATAAAGATAAGTTTCGTAATATTTGATATCGGCTTCCCATGATTCTACTGTATCTCTTATACTTTTTCTATTAAAACCTCCTCCTATGGCAAGCGGGTCCGTGGCAATAATTTTGAACATGTCTATCTCTTTATCAGTTATGAGGTCATTTTTTTTAATATTCTCGATATCTTTTATATCTGGTCTTTTTTTAATATCATTAATTGTTTCATCAGATATCGATTCAATTTTAACTAAACAGTATGGTTTATGGTCTGTATTATCGTACCAATAATGAATTTTTTTTGTCTCGGTGTTGTAAAACTTTAGTGCAGCCACTTTTTTGTTTCCGTTATATGTAGCTGAAACCAAAATGGATTCGCTAAGATTGATGGTGCTTTTTTCTGAGCTTTTCATCTCAGAAACATAGTCTTGTGTCTGTTCTGTCTTCAATACTTAATCCAATACTGTATATTTTAATGATATATTTGCTTTGGATATTGTTTAGCACTATCTTTAATATGATTATTATGTAAGTAAAGTATTGATTATTTTGATTTTATGAGAGCAATGGTTAAATTCTGATATCTTGAACCGTAATTAGCGAAACGAATATGACAGGCGAAAGAATCTCAAGATTTTCACAAATTACAGCATTATTGTTCTTAGCGGCAAGTATATTTTGGTTTTCAATTGTACTATTGCAACAAGGTGATTTGCTACTGGTTCTACCGGGTATTGTCAGTTTATTTTCTGCAGTGTTAATTTTTATGCGAAAAAAAGTAATTGTTTTAAGAAGTATAGCATTAGCTGCAGGTTTATACAATCTTCTAATATTTGCATATCACGCTTACTCAGCATTTTCACTTATAGGTTCAGGTTTTACCTCATTTGCTTATTTAGCAATATTTGGTTATTCCTTAGGGACCGCTACATTTCTTTTCTTACTTCTTAAGGTGCAGAGTGACTCAGATGTCTTTCGTTTATCTTAGACTCTATTCTTTGAAGGTAGTAAAAAGAATATGCTGAAATAATTGTTAAAACTGTGAACAGCTTTGTTGCAAAAACTATGTTCCAAGGTGTTTCAGGGTTAGGAAATGTGTTTTTAATAATATCGACATTTAATTCTCCCAATATTGAGTCGCTTGCGATTAATCCTCCCCATAATGTGAAATTAAATAACACTTCATAGGTGGCCATAGCACAAACAAAAAATGCGAAAAACTTGAGGATATCTCTATGAAACTTTCGCCATTGCATAACCATATCTTTTCCTAACTCTAGTGATGAGAAGTAAAGAGCCAAAATAGCTGCAGAAAGCCAGGTTATTGGTTTAGAGTAGAAAAGTGGAAAAACTTCAATTGGTGGGACCTCTAATGTTACAAGAACTTCTCCAACTACATTCCCACCTTGGATTAGTGTTCCTAGAATTCCATATATTGAAGTGCTGATGATTACCACTAATGATATTAAACTAATTAACTTGAAGAATGTTCGAATCTTCTCTTCTTCGTTAGAGAGATTAATTATCTTCATGGCCTTGTTCTATTATGTGTCATGCTAAAGTATTTTGTGTTTTTACCCATTTGTCTTATTGGATGTAAGTGTACTTAATGATAAATGAAAATATCATCATAATTAATTCGAATTATTTTCTCTATTTAAATTAGTTAAATGATAACTATTTTTGCAGTCATATTGTGGGTTGATTTATAAATGCTGAATCAAGAAGAACAAAAGGTGAAGGTATGTGGATATTGAAGGCAAAATAGATCTTATTTCAAAACCTCCAATTGAGGAAATTGTAACTGTACAGGATTTACGGGACCTTCTTGAAACCGATGCTCATCCTTCCCACTACATAGGTTTAGAAATATCTGGTCTACTTCATCTTGGAAGTCTCATGTTAACAGGTTTCAAAATAAATGATTTTATTAAAGCAGGAATAAAATGCAAAATTTTTCTTGCTGATTGGCATAGCTATATCAATAATAAGTTTGATAGCGATTGGGATAAAATAAAAAGCGCCTCGAAATATTATGCTGAAGCTTTCAAGTTCTTTTGTCCAGGAGTTAATATCATCATGGGTTCTGACTTGTATGCTGATTCTAAAAGTTACTGGGAGAACCTTGTACGTTTCTCAAAGCATGTAACACTTTCTCGAAATACAAGATGTCTAACAATCATGGGACGAAGCGAGAAGGACCATCTCCATTTCGCTCAATATTTATATCCTCCTATGCAAGCAGTAGATATCGAAACCATTGATGCATCTATAGTACATGCAGGAATGGATCAACGTAAAGTCCACATGCTAGCACGAGAAGTCTTTCCAAAGATGAAGTGGAAGGTTCCTGTTGCTGTGCATCACCATTTACTTACTGGTTTATCTGAACCAGTGAACTCTATGTCTCAATCTAATGATAATGCCAAGATATCTAGTAAAATGAGTAAGTCAAAACCTTGGACTTGTGTTTTTATTCATGACAGTGAAAAAGAGATCCATGATAAATTGAATAAGGCTTGGTGTCCAGAAGGTCAAGTTGAGAATAACCCTGTTCTAGAAATAGCAAAATATATTTCGTTTCATGAAACTAAAGAATTTAAGGTAGACAGACCAAGGAAGTTCGGCGGTCCTCTATCTTTCACAGAATATCAACAACTAGAAACTATTTATCTTGAAAAGAAACTTCATCCAGTTGATCTCAAATCTGCTGTAGCCGATTCTGTTAACCAAAAAATCCAGCCTATTAGAAAGTTTTTTGAATCTAAGACTCATCTTCTTAAGGTTTATGAATCTGAAGAGTGACCAGTTTTGATACCTATTAATATGCCCATTATTGGTGATGAAGAGAAAAATGAAGTTATGAAGGTCATTATGAGTGGTCAATTAACTACATCATCAATTGAAGGAGGACAATACACTCAGAAGTTTGAGACTTCCGTAAAGTCATTTTTAAATGTAAAACATGTTTTTGCATTAAATTCAGGTACATCCTCTCTATATGCAGCTTTGTTATCCTTAAATATACAAGAAGGTGATGAAGTTTTGGTTCCCTCTTTCACCTTCTTAGCTACAGCAAATGCAGTTCTTCTCGTTGGAGCAAAACCAGTTTTTGTAGATATAGATTTGACTCATTATACTATTGACCCTAAAGATCTGAAAAATAAGATTACGGTCAGAAGTAAAGCGATAATTCCAGTTCATCTATTTGGCCACCCAGCAGATATGGATAAGATTATGGAAATTGCACAGAAACATGATCTTCGAATAATAGAAGATGCTGCACAATCTTTAGGGGCCAAATATCATGAACATCAAACTGGGAGTCTCTCAGATATTGGTTGTTTCAGTATGTATCCTTCAAAGATCATAACAAGCGGAGAGGGTGGGTTTGTTTCAACTAATGATGATGCTTTGGCTGATAAATTGAAATTGATTCGTAATCACGGAATATCTCAAAGCTCAGATGTGAAAATACTGGGATCCAACTTACGCCTACCGCAGATGGAGGCTGCCATAGCATATATTCAGATGTCTAAACTTCATTCTTTTCTGAAAGTTCGACGGAGGAATGCAGAAATTTTGAATGACCTACTTTCAGATTTGAACGGAATAACATTACCAAGTGAAGCAGAGGGTTGTTTGTCCAACTGGTATCTTTATACAGTGGCTTTAGAAAAAAATAGAGATAAGATACTGAAAAATCTCCTCTCCAATAGGGTGGGTGCAGCAGTTTATTATGACCCCCCGATTCAAAAAACTCCATTTTATATAACGGCAGGATACGATAAACTCATTCTTCCAAATACTGATAATGTTTCAAAGCGAGTGCTTTCGTTACCTGTGCACCCAAATGTTTCTGAAGATGATTGTGTTCATATAGCTTCTACCTTTAAGACTGCACTTGAATCTGCAAAATAATGGGAATTTATTGGAGGAATAAAAAATAGCTTCTATTCTCGTCGTTATCCCTACATACAATGAAGTGGAGAATATAATCCGCATAATTCCAAGTATTCGAGAAGTATTAGTCAAGAACAATATTTCTTATCAAATTTTAGTTGTTGATGATAATAGTCCTGACGGAACAGCAGGAAAAGTTGAAAATATGAAAAAAGAGGATGATCAGATTTATTTGTTAAAGCGACCAGGAAAACTTGGACTTGGTTCTGCATATATTGACGGTTTCACTTTGGCATTATCTAATCTATCCTTTGATATTATTGTTCAAATGGATGCAGATTTCTCTCATCAACCTATAGATATTGTAAAACTTGTAAATGCAATACAAAATAATGTTGATGTAGCAGTGGCATCACGGTATATTGAGAGTGGAAAGTCAAATAAGTGGCCTTGGCATAGGAAATTGATTAGTAGAGTTGCCAATTTCCTCTCACATATAATGCTGGGGATAAATGTTAAAGACATAACTAGTGGTTTTAGAGCTATTAACAGAAAAGCGGTTCAAGAATTATTGAAATACAAAATTAATAGCCGCGGATATTTCTATCAAGTTGAGAGTCTAGCAATATACCAAGATATTGGTCTTTCTATAATGGAGGTTCCATACGTCTTTGAAGCAAGACTATCAGGTAAGGCTAAATTGTCTATTTGGGAAATCTTTCGTTTTGCTGTTTTTCTTGTAAAATTGTCATTGTCAGGAGTAAATCCAAAAACAAGTAAGATAAAATGAGAAAGACTCAAATACTGTTCTAACCGCGAAAACGAGACGATATCTAATGGATGAATCTAATGAAATTACAGAAACATCTGAACCTGCCGAACCTTCGGCAACTATTGAAAGACCATTTGGAGAAATTGAATATGAATGTATAAGATGTGGTACAAAAGTAACTTCTGAAGAACTATCACAGTTGCCAGAAATTAAATGTATTTGTGGTTACCGTATCCTAAAAAAGACAAGGCCGCCTGTAGTGAAATCAGTAAAATGCATCTAATTCTTATCCAGTATAATCACAATTCTTAAGGACTTAATTCTTGAGTTACATTCTTTGCTATATCTAAAACCTCTTCAACCTTAAGCTTCCGTTTAACAATTTCTATTCTCTGCAAGATAATGGCCTCTTGCGCTGCGATAACTAGAAATTGGTTTCCAGTCTTCAAACCCATCTTTTTTCGAAACTCTTTTGGGATAACGACTTGTCCTTTCTCAGATAGTTTTGTAGTTTCCACTAAAATATCAGACAAAATTTCTCTATCTATAATCTCTTACTTTCCCTATTTAATGATTCTGTAAGAATATTGTGGTTGTATAAAATCTTGAACAGTCTGTTTCCTCTATAAACGGTGTTTTACCTTTTGAATACCGTGGATTCTTCTTAAAATGAGTGCACCCCTGCAAGAACTATGAAATAAGATGCAGACATACATTCTGGCAAAGTTATCATAATTATTGTTGCTTCAGCTTCTAATAAACTTCCGTTTATTGAAAAAGAAAAGGATGATTTCAGTTATTACTTAAATTAACTTCTATAAACACATCTTCTGGAACTTGAAGTTTCATTAATTGTCTCATAGTTCTGTCGTCGGCATCCATGTCAATAAGTCTTCTGTGAACTCTCATTTCATATCGATCATATGTGTTTGTTCCTTGCCCTGAGGGTGCTTTTCTTGTTACTATCTTTAGTTTTTTAGTTGGGAGTGGTTGTGGTCCTCTTACTTTGACACCAGTTTTCTCTGTCATACCTTTTATATCGTCACAGACTTGGGTAAGATTTTCTACGTTTGCACTGGTAAGCTTGATTTTTGCAATCTGAGGCATTTAAGTCACATCAGCGCTTCTTGATGCTATTATTTAGGCTTTCAGAAATTGTTTTCTCTCTGACGTCACAATTATAGACAAGTCGGTTAAATTTTTTCACTAAGAAACCTTAAAGGTTAGCTTTCTAAATCGAAAAATAGATTACTAATGACAGCTAAAGTACTTCATTTAGCTCGTAGTGGTAGGCTTATTCTTCAATCTAACGAGGATTTTAAAGCAAACACTATTCTTTTTGATGATAAAGAACGTAAAGTAGCTAAAGTTATTGAAATATTTGGACCAATAAAATCACCATATATTTCTGCTACACCTTTGACAGATAGAACCAAAAGAATTGTTGGTCAAAATATTCATACTTCTAAAAGGACTTCAAAAGTTGTTAAACCAAGAAAGTAAAACCAATTCAACCAATGTTTGCCCAAATTGTGGGACATCATTGATTGGTGATGTCTATAAAGGTGAAGTTGTCTGTCCATCTTGCGGGTTTGTAGTATTAGAACAACTAATGGATCATGGCCCTGAATGGAAAGCAATAGGCGAACCAGGAGATAAGGCAAAAAGAGTACGAGTTGGTGCTCCTAGAACAATTGCACTCCATGATTTTGGTCTATCTACAATGATTGGATCTGATATGAAAGATTCTCAGGGCCAATATCTTGATGGAAAAGCTAGAAACCAATCTTATAAGCTACGAAAATGGCAAAATAGAGTTAGGATAACTCCAGCTGAGCGTAGCCTTCAAGGTGTATTATTTAAAATTACAGAAGTTTCTAGAAATCTTAATCTTCCAAAAAATGTTCTTGAGACCGCTGCTCAGATTTATCGAGATTGTGTTCGATTAAAGGTTTCTAGGAGTAAATCAATTATTGGAATGACTGCTGCTTCTGTTTATCTTGCATGTAGAAAATGTGATGTAGGACGTTCAATAAAGGATGTTGCTGAAGCTGCAAATACAAATCAGCGTACTGTAGCGAAATATTATCGCCTTGTTCTAAAAGAGGTGGAAACTGATTATGTTCCTCCTCCATCTATCTGGAAATATATCTCAAAGCTTGTAAATATGGCGAAGATAAATCCTAGAGTGGAAAGACTTGCTCTATTAATTGCACGTAAGACTAACGACAGCAGAATATCTAGCGGAAAGGCTCCTGCTGGTTTAGCTGCTGCATATGTCTATATCTCTTCTGTAATGCTAGGGGTACACATTCCTCAAAGAGAGATTGCTGATATTGCAGAGGTAACTGAGATCACTATACGAAATAGGTGTCGTGAAATTTTTGAGAATTTTACTATTACTCAATCACTCAAAAGTTTAGAATAGCCGTAAAAGAAATATACTGATGGGAAGAATAATATATGTGAACTATTCAACGAGATAATAAAATGAAAAAACGATCAACAATAAAAGATTCTAGTGGAGAATTTGAGTTAACTCCGGTAGAAAAAGAAGAACCATCTTCTGAAACTGAAATTAAATCTAAACCAAAGAATCCAGTAGAAAAAGAAGAACCATCTTCTGAAACTGAAATGATATCCGATGAAATCGATAATTCTGACGAAGAAGATGAACTTCTTGACTTTACATCAAGAGTGTACAAGTTGGTTGTGGAACATGGAAAAAAAGGCGTTCTTCAAAGTGAACTGTGGAAAAAGTTGAACTTGACAAGTAGGGATGGATCTAGACTTGCTATAAGGTTAGAAAAAAGAGGTATGATTAAAAGGGAAAAGATATTGGAAGGAGGAAGATGGACTTATGAGCTCTCTCCGTTGAGACTTCCTGCACAAATAAAGTCTATTGAAGAATCTCCTTGTATAACTTGTCCTGAAGAGTTGAAGTGTTCTACCGATAGTGAAGTTAGTCCACATATATGTTATTATCTTGCAGAATGGGCTATACGAGAATATCTTAGATTTCAGAATATAACTGCCACTCCAGAAGTAATCTATAAACAAATGTTCACAATGAAAGCATAACCTTAAATGAATAAGCAATTTCATAATTATTTTATTAGATGTGAGTTGTACTGAGGTACACAGATGCTAAACGAGATCTTTACCGTAGACTAGCTAAAAAAGAAGGATATAAGAGTCGTGCAGCATATAAACTGATCCAGTTAGACAAAAAATACAGGATTCTTAGGAGAGGTGATATTATCATAGATTTTGGAGCTGCACCTGGGGGCTGGATGCAAATCTCTTCTGAGCGAATAGGATCAAATGGGATAGTTCTTGGAATTGATTTGAGACGAATAACTCCATTTGCTGAAAACACTAAGATCCTGACCCATGATATATTTGATCCAATCATTTGTGAAGAAATTCTACGCATTCTTCCTAGAAAGGCTAATGTGGTTCTTTCTGATCTTGCTCCTGATATTATTGGTGTATGGCAAGTAGATCATCTAAAACAGATAGATATGGTTTTGAAGGTAGTGGATCTTTTACCACAAATTCTACAATTAAATGGAACTGCAATACTAAAAATATTTGAGGGTGAATCTACACAAAGTTTTTTGAATAGGGTAAGGCGTATTTTTCATAAAGTGCATATCTCTAAACCTCCGGCAAGTCGCGGAAAAAGTAGCGAGTTGTATATTGTGTGTGAAAAATATCGTTTAAACTAATTTTCAGAGAGCGTTTTTACGATTTTTTGAAGTACCATGTTTGGTGCATCAGTTTTGATTCCTTTTGAATTTAGTGCAGTTCTTGATGCTCGGTAACCTTTTTTCTTGATAGACTGTATTATGGAACTTAAGCTTGGAGTAGTGACTCCCATTTTACTTGAAATTTTGTCTATTGTAAAATAAGTTGGTGGCATATCGATTTCTTGAAGCGCTATAGATGTAATCTTTGTACCTATTTTGATTAAATGTGTTTCACAATCCTGAGCCAATTCTTTTAGAAATTTCTTATTATGAATGGGTCCTGTCCATAGAGGTCCAGCATGTTTCATTAAAGTTTTGCAGATAGAACATTCCATATTTGAAACAATATCTGTAGCTCGATGGCCACATTTAAAACAATGCAGAATGTATCCTATTTCTTTGTATGTTTTTTCTTCCCATACAGCCCCAGTATGAATTGTCATATAAACTCTAAAATAATGACGTGCTCTATAAGCAAATACAGGTTTTATCCCTAATTCTAGTCTCATTGCATTATGGGCCACAGACCCGAAAAGTAAACGGACTCCAATTTCATGGCTGTATTCTGTCCTAAGTGAATGTCCTTGATATTTTCGGTATGATACTTTGGGATGAACTCCACATAAGACCGGCATATCCGTTGCTGTGATAGAAAACAGTCCATTATTATCTATAGATCTTAATGCACAGTCAAGATATGGTGCAGGAGAACCAAATGGATCAAGATCTAAAATACTGAATCTTTTTTTTGGACCAGAGTGTGATGCCAGAAATTGGCAAATATCTAAATTTGAAAATTCGCATTTCTCAGAAACTTGATTTGATTGTGCTGATTTCTCAGCTAGATTTATTGCATACGGATTACCATCATTTATGAAAACTTCTTTTACATCTGGTACTTCAACAGCAACTCTTATTCCTCTTGCTCCTACTCCAGCTAGCGAATCCGCCATAATCATTGATGATGCTTTATTTTTGGAGAATATCCGATATGCTGCCATTGATATGTCTCTGTTTAATTCTGCTTTAGGATTGAAAAAAGCTGGTGTTCTTGGGGGAATATTTGATTGTAAGCTAGATTCAGGTACTAATAACTCTGTTTTTCCTTCGATTATTTTTTTTACCAGCTCGATTCCGCCAGTTCTACTCACTTTCTTTCAGCTATCCAAAGGACTTTGAATACATAAATTCAGTTTCTTTGTTTCTTTGATTCAAGTCTCTGTTCACCACGAATCATAGATAAGCGTGATGCTAACTCTTTGATTACTTGAATCTTTGGTTTATTGTGCTCAATTGATATGTACCCTGAACTGATTTGCATTCGTCTAGGATATACCGCTTCTTTTGTTTCAGGTTTATATCCTGCTTTTTTTGCTGCTTCTTCAAGTTCATTAAGTGTGGGATTTCGTACTGCCATATTAAGTGGTACTCTTCTTCCTTCTTCTCTGCTGAATCCTGAGTTAAAATAGTCTATCCAGATTACGAGTCTATCGTAATCCTTCATAGCTATATACACTACTTTTGGAGGATGGCGTTTACCACTCCATCCTGTCCAGGGCGTGATGAAACTATTGCTTTTCCTTTTTCAGTTTCTAAAATGCAACCTTTTGTAATTACGCCGCGTCTTTCATAATCTCTATTTGCCGGATTCTTAATGACTTTCAATATTCTTGTTTTCTCTGTCTTCTTAGTTGAAGGGTCAACAACATTTGCAAATTCTGCACTTTTTAACCCTTTTTTTATTCCTCCACCCCTAACGTTTTTAGTAACGACTTTATTTTCACCTTTTACGCTTTCAATTGCGTACCGACTCTTTTCATAGGCGCGACTACCTCTATATGCTATGCGCCTACCTCCGGTTGCCTTTCTTTTAGTTAAATTCTTAGTTGGCTTGATCAAATGGCTACCCTTCATTCGTGAAAAAAGTATATTTTAAACTTTGTTAGATGTTTATTTAGAGGTTATTTTTCGTTTTGTTGATAATTTTTGTTTAATCTTTGTTGGTTCTTTGCTTAGCCCAAAGTAATCAGAAAATGAACTACTTGTTCGGTACATACTGCTTCTTCCAGATCGTTGTGAATCAACAAAACCGAGTTTACGAAGTTCCTTTAAGTGACTATATGCTTGAGACCCTCTTCTTGCAGCAATATCTGTACTCGATACAGGTTGCAGATACGCTACATGGGTGAGAGTATTAAGGACGGACCTGGTCATTAGAGGTCTGAGAGAAAACTTTCTTGCTACTTTTGTATATTGAGGCTTTAATTGCATTACAAACTTTGGTCCAGGAAGTTTACTAATTTCTAGTGCAACCATGTTTTCGTTAAAGCTTTTCATTATATTCATTACTATCTTCATTGTTTTTCGTTTAGAAGTTATTCTTGCAGCTTTTGCTAATTCTTCAATTTCTAAAGGTCTGCCGTATGCATATAATGCTGATTCAATTCGTGCTCGTATATTATTATCATCACTTATCGTCATTTTTGAATTGCTCCTATTATCAGCATGTCTTCTTCATCCTGAATTATTCTTATCAATCCATCATTGGCAATGAAAAGGAGTAACAGAAATGTTCTTACTCTATCTAAGGTATTCATGTTCATAACATATTCACTGAAAAGGATCCTTTTCTTCTCTCGAAGGATATTTCCAATGTCTCTCTTGAGTTCTTTAAGCGCCTTTTGAATTTGAACAGAAAAAATATCCACTTCAATTATAGGTTCTACTTCAATCACACTGGTCTTTGGTTTCTTAATTTGTTGAGAAATCATTTCATCAAGAATATTTTCTAAGGTGCTTACAAGGTCATCAAGATTTGTTGTAGATAATTCATACCTGTAAGGAATCTCTAACATTTGAGGTGGATCTAATCTACCAGTAATCTGCCGTTTTATCTTCAACTTTTCAAAGAGAAATAAACTTTCTACTTTCAACCTATAAATTAGTGCTGAAGATAATGCTGCGGATCCACATAATCGAAGATCTGGTGTTTCCATTTGTTCAATAATCTTGATAAACATCTCTAGAAGTTCTTGGAGATCAATTTCCCAGGGTTTTCTGGTTTTCATTTCAGTGGGATTAATGAGAATATTTAGTGGGGGTTTTGATAAATCAGACTTTTCTTTAACCACTTCTAGCCACAACTCCTAAACCCGTTTTATACTTGAGAATCTTTGATGTACCTTTCTCCTTATACAACCCATAGATTAATGATGCACGTGTTAACATTGTATCTTTCAAAGTTACTGCAATAATTTGTGAATTAACAGCTTTTTCTTTTAATAAATCTGCTAATTTTTCTACATACCTTACATCCAAATGTGCATCAATTTCATCAAAAAGGTAAAATGGTGAAGGATAAACTGACTGTATAGCTAAAATTACTGATAATGCAGATACTGTTTTTTCACCACCACTAACTGCACTTGATTCCCTAGGTTTATTATCTGGAAATTGTGCCATAAGAAAAATACCTTGAGAAAAAATATCATTAGGATTTTCAAGTTCCAACCAAGAGGAACCCCCAGTGAGTTTTGAGAAAATAATCCGAAGTTCTTGATCAATCTTTTTAAAGCCTTCTAGAAAAACTTTTTTCTTTTCAGAGTCTACTTCTTCGATAAACTTCACAATTACATTGCGTTCTTCTTCAAGCTGATTTCGCCTTATTGACAGATTCTTGTATCCTGCGAATATTTCCCTATAGGAACTGACTGCCAATAAGTTGACCTGATTCTTGAGTCGTTGGTATTCAATGTTTAGTTGCTCATTAAGAACTTCTGCATTGTCAAATATCTCAATGGGTTCAGTATACCCATAAAGAGTGAGTTCACCTTGGAGATTTTGCTCAGTTTGTTGTAACATTTCAATACTTTTTGAAGTGGATATCATCTCTTTTTCTATATTTGTTATCGATTTTCTAAGACCATCCCTTTCCTTAGTTATTCGTCTCAGTTTAGTTTCATATCTCTCAAGAATTGGTCTAGATTTTTTTGATTTTGTTATTGTTCTTTTTACATCTTGCTTCTGAATTGCCAAGTTTTCTGAAAGTTTTTTGAGTTCTTCTATTTTTTTTTCTGTGAAAATCCTTTTTTCCTTCAATATTGATTTGGATCCTTCTATTTGTTCTTCTAATCTAGCATAACTTGGTTCCAAATTATGTTTAAGATTACCTTCATACCTCAAGAGTTGAGATTCAGTTTCCCTTAGTTTGTTTGTTATTTCTTCAATAAATAGGTTCTTGATTTTTTTCTTTTCTTGTAAATTTCTTATCTCTTCAGATATATTTTTGGTTGATATTTGGCTTAGTTTAGTTTCATATATAGATATCTTGTTATTTGCCCTAATTTTTTTATCATTAAGTTTACTGATTATTTTATTAGTACGCTCAAAATCTCTTTCTGTCTTTCTTAAACGTGCTTGAATTTCTTTATTTAGACTTTTATATCTTTTTATGAATGCTCTTACGCTGTCTCGCTCATCTTTTATTCTTTCTAAAGACGACCTTAACCGTATTTTTTCCTCTGTTAATTTCTTAGCTTCTGACTGTAAATTATCAATATTTGACTTTCGCTTGGTTATAGTACTTTTAAGAGATGATAATGCTTCTTTAATCACCCTTAATGATGCTTCATCTTTGACAAGTTCCATTATTTCATCTAATTTGGCAACATAGCCAGTCTCGAATGCTACGCTTCTAGGTTCAAATAAATCTCCGGATGGTGTAACACTCTTGAATCCCTTTGTAGAAACTAAGTATCCATCTCTGGAGTTATTTACAAGAATTGTATCTCCAAATAAGAAATTTATCAATCCTTCAAGTCTTTCGTCACAATTTATCACATCTGCGAGTGTACCAATTATTCCATCATCTTTTGGTACATTAATTTTCTTTGAACCCGTTATTTCAGAAAGAGGAATAACCGTTATATTCCCGATTTTTAAACGCTTTGAAATTTCAATAGTCTTTAGCATGGTGTGAAGGTCACTAACGACTGCCGCATTCATCCACCGTTTACCCGCTGCTTGGA
This sequence comes from Nitrososphaerales archaeon, assembly GCA_030754585.1. Taxonomy (GTDB): domain Archaea; phylum Thermoproteota; class Nitrososphaeria; order Nitrososphaerales; family JACPRH01; genus JASMAB01. Next base: position 32,594 of record JASMAB010000002.1, read on the forward strand.
CCGCAGCTTTATATTTTCCTGGGTATGATACTAACTTATCGATTCTACCAATATAACCTTTGATTGCTCCAGTCTTTGCGAGGTCCTCCAATCGTTTTAACCCCAGTTCATGAGCAATTATCTTCTTGGCCATATTTTTTTGAATTTCATATTTTAAAACTACATCACTCGCTTTGCTTAATGTGGCTATCGCCTTGTCAATTTCACCTTGAAGATTTGTTTCTTGATCTGTTAATCCAGTTAGTGATGATCCTACTTTCTTAAATGATGATTTCTCCGTTTGTTCAACATCATAAGATTTCTTTAATTGGTCTTCAAGATGGTGCAGAGTTTCTTGGAATGGCTGAGCTTTGTCGGTTTGCACCGTTAAACTTTCGTTCATTAGTTCTCTCTTATTATTTTTAATCTCTAATTGATGTATGGTTGAGTTTAATGTTTCTTTGTACTTTGAAATTTGTTTAGCAAGATTATTAGTTTGATTTCTTTTCTTCTCTTTTAAGTTTTGAAGGCGTGTCAATTGTGCTTCAATTTGTCTTATTGTAGTCTCTGACTCTTTTTTATTTTTTCCAAGTTCTACAAACTTAGTTTTTTCTTCCTTTATTTGAGTCTTGGTATCATTCAATACTTTCATTTGTTGGTCTTGCATCTTTTTTAGATGTGGCGATGAATTTTCAATCTTTTTAATTAGATTTTTTGCTATTGATACTTCTTCCTTATATCTTGTAATATCACTTTGAGCTTTTCCAATTGCAAATTGAAGTTCGACTTTTTTTCCTCCCGAGGTGTCCATAACTGTAGACACAAATTCCTTTCTTTCGTTTTCTGCTTCTATAATCTGTTTATCTATCGTATCTAAATTTTTTTGAAGTCGTTTTTTTCCATTTTCGTAATCCCCAAGAAATTTTTTTTTATCTTCAATTTGCTTAATGTTGGATGATAATAGTCTAGACGTTATTACTGCATTCAGCCATCTGATTTCGTCTTCGAGTATCTTCAATCTATTTTGATCATTCATCTCATTTTCAAGTGAGTCTACTCTATTCTTCATCTCGTCTATTCTGGCTAAAGCGATTTGGAGTTTAGTGTCTGCATCGTTAAGTTGTTCTTGTGCTCTTTTCCTTTTATCATCAAACTGTGAAACTCCAACGATTTCTTCAATTAACTCCCGTTTTTCATCTGGGTTAAGCTCTGATAGACGGGTTATGACCCCTTGGGGAACCATGTTTAATCCTTCTGGAGAAATAAGTGCAAGGTTCAGCAGTTCTGAAAGTGCACTCTTTGTGACCCTTTTTCCGTTAAGGAAGTATTGATTTTCTCCAGTTTGCCTGAGTTCTCTTGTTACCAGAACATTATTTGAATCAACAGGTATCCTTCTTGAAATGTTATCAAAGGTTACTGTAACTCTAATTACTGATGGTCCCTTAACGCTGGTTCCATCAAATATCAGAGAAGTTAATCTATCTACCCTAAGCTTTTTAGAACTATTTTGACCTAGACAGAACATAATTGAATCCATAATATTTGATTTTCCAGAGCCATTAGGGCCAGTAATTGCCGTAAAATCTTCATTGAATTTTATAGCAACTGTTTTGTTTCCAAGGGACTTGAATCCACGTGCTTCTACCTTCTTAATGAAAACCATACATTATCACATTAAAGAATGATTTATGGTTTCGGTAGAGGCAGTAACCATTTTGCATTAACATATGAAAAAGGGATTTATAAGCTTGGTGAAAAAATAAATTATCCATCTAAAGTATTGTTTTCCCAATATTTTGGGCAACGAACAATTAAGATGTGAATTATCGAGTATTCTTTATGATGCGTCGTTTCAACGGTGGATTAGTCTTGTGATCTTTCATGTGGAATGTATTTTCTTCAGCTGGAAATTTTCCATTAATAACTTCATCTCGGTAAGATTCGAGAGATTTCTGTATCTCTTCACCTAAATTCGCATATTTTTTTATGAATTTTGGAGTAAACTTGTCATATAAACCAAGAATATCGTGAAACACAACTATCTGTCCATCGCAATCTGGACCTGAACCTATTCCTATAGTAGGTATACTTAGCTTCTCAGTAATTATTTTCGCTACTTCGCTAGTGACCATTTCTAATACTACAGCGAATGCACCTGCTTCTTCAATTGCTATAGCGTCCTTAATTACCTCTTTTGCGGTTTTGTCTGTTCTGCCTTGAACTCTATATCCACTCCATAATGGAGATGTTTGAGGCATAAGACCAACATGACCCATAACGGGAATTTTAGCATTGGTTAGAGCTTCAACTCTACTTTTCATTTTTATTCCCCCTTCAATTTTAACTGCGTCTACGCCTCCTTCTTTAACGAATTTTCCTCCATTTCTGACTGCGTCTTCATCACTGGCTTGGTAACTCATAAATGGCATATCTCCTACAATCAAAGATCCTTTATTTCCTCTTGTAACGGCCTTACTGAAAAGTATCATTTCATCTATTCCTACTGGAATAGTTGTCTGGTATCCAAGTACAACCATGCTTGCTGAGTCTCCTACTAATATTAAGTCAATTCCTGACCTACCTACAAGAGCAGCTGATGTATAATCATAAGCCGTTATGCATGTAATTTTTCTCTCTTCATTTTTCATGCGAAGAATTTCTGCAATGTTAATCTTTTTCATTGAGCATTAACTCTGATAACTGAATCTTTTTCCAACCTTTTTATGATATAACTTAGACTTTTACCTAGATTGACTTTATTGTCAAACCTTTTTATCATATCTTTGAGAATATCGTTTTCAATATTTTTTAATTTTTTTGTTTCTTCAAGAAGAAGTGGCATAGCTCTAACAATATTATCCACAATAGTTAGTGAAGCAGTTTGGGCTGTCCGAGATAGTGGGTTAAGGTCAATTGTGATGACTGTTTTACCTGCCTTTCTCAGTTCTGCTGTTCTATCTCCATCTTCAAGAGGTACTAACACAGTGTCTGAGACCATTATGCCATTAGGGTCCATCCATCTGCGAGAACTCTCCAATCCATTCATCTCAAAAGCTGCTTCCTTCCCAATTCCAAGAACATTTTTTGCACCAAAAGACTTCAATTTTTTCATTATTGCTTTTTCTCTCTCAAGAGTTCGATGGAAAAGGTTTACTTCTATTTTTGCACCTACATTTTTTGCTAATTTTACGACTTCTTTAGGAGTTAATGTTGCAACATTACCATTAACTGAAATGATGGGATTTTTAGAGATTAGAAGTGTAGCAGCTGCCACTTTGATTGCTACAGTAGCCTCAGAAATTGTTATTTCACCTAGGAGATAATCAAAAGCTTCTCCACGACCGTGAGCTATCAATCCCTGCTCTGTCATTATTCCTTCAGAATAACCTTCGTTTACTTTCTCTCGTACTTGCAGAGATTTTGCCCTAGGATGTGTTTTCGGTATTTTTGTTTTTGTCAAAGTAATCTAGCACCTCTTTTTTCGATTTGACTTACTATTATATTCTCATTATGTACTTTATATTTAGCGAAAACTCTCTTTAATTCCTTTACTTCGTTCTGTCTTACAAGAGAAAATAATGTATTCCCGAATAATGCAATTCCACAAACAAAACTTCTATCCTCTGCTTCCTTTGCAGCATTTTTTAGTTTATGATGTGTATTGATCAATTGGGAAAATCTTTTTGAGAGGTTTAAAAAATTCTTGATTGATCGATTAGCAAGAAAAAGACTAACATATTGTTCACCAAGTTTGGTTAGATCATTTTTTCTTCTTAGTTCCTTAAGCATTAGCTCTGTAGATTGAGTTCCAAGTTCAAGTGCCACCATCCAATAATCTCCATTGTATGGAATTTTGGAAATCTTACCAATACCTGGTGCACCTTGTTTTTCTCTCACCTCAAAACCCCCATTCAACTCAGCTAATACGGTTCCAAGTCCAGTTTTACAAACTACCTCGGCAATATGAGCCACTTTCGCAGATTCAATTCTTGATAGCCCTAACTCCAGAACCTGATTAAGTGCTAGTGCCAAACTTAATGCAGCTGCTCCACTAGTTCCAAATCCAGATCCAGTAGGAATATCAATTTGGTGTTTTATTCTGATTTTTAGGTTTCTGTTTATTTTAGATGTAAAGGATTTTGCAACATATTCAGAGACTACAGCATTATGTGCTATTTGATTATTAATTTCTATTTTCAGTTCGCTAATTTTAGATGGTGAAATATTGACTTGTGTTGTTACTCCTTTTTGAATCGAGAAACCTATGCCTTTAGATCCGGATTTGATTGGGTCATCAAGGTATTCGTAAGGTTGAACTACTCCAGTTATATGTCCTGGAGAGTAAGCTATAGATTCCATTATTGTTATTAATCAATATCTTTTTTATATAAATTATCCAGTTGTTATACTTAATTCTGGGTAATGGATCTATAATATATTTCACAAACTCTTGCGAGTTATATGATAAATTACTTCATCCAAACCTAAAAATTTGTTAAAGAAAACTTAGAAAGATTAATAATCTGCTATCTACTTGGTTAAGTGTGCCTGAACCCAGAAAACCAAAAATAATTTTTGTAACCGGTGGCGTTATGTCCGGCTTGGGAAAGGGTGTTACATCTTCTTCTATTGCTAAGCTTCTTCAACATACCGGACTTAAGGTTACTTGTGCTAAGATAGATCCTTATCTTAATGTCGATGCTGGAACAATGAATCCACTAATTCATGGAGAAGTATTTGTCACTGATGATGGAGGTGAAACCGATATGGATTTGGGAACCTATGAGCGTTTTCTGGATCAGAATCTTTCATCAGATCACAATATTACTACTGGTCAGATTTATTTAGAAGTGATTACTCGTGAAAGAAAAGGTGATTTTCTAGGTGGATGTGTCCAAATAATTCCAAATATTACAGATACAATTAAGAAAAAAATAATCGATTTAGCAAATAAATCTAAAGTTGATGTCTTGATTGTTGAGTGTGGTGGTACCGTTGGAGATATAGAAGGTCTTCCATTTTTAGAATCTTTTAGACATATTCGGAATCAAGAAGGTCTCCATAACACATTATTTGTACATGTGACTTTGGCACCTACACTTGACGCAGTTGGTGAACAAAAAACTAAGCCAACCCAACATAGTGTTCAAGAGCTAAGGAGAATTGGTATTCAACCAGATATTCTCGTAATTAGAAGTCAAACTTCACTACTCCAGGAGTCAAAAGAAAAGATATCTCTTTTTGCAAACATACCGGTAAGTAACGTGATTTCCAATAAAGATGCAAAGTCAATATACGCTGTTCCACAGATTTTAGAATCTGAAGGAATAGTCGACCCTATCTGTGAACATCTAAATCTTGGTGTAAGGAATTTAAGGTGGGATTCTTGGCCAAAAATCTCAATGTCTTTTCTAAACACCATTGATGAAGTGTCTGTCGTTATGGTGGGTAAGTATGTATCCCTTACCGATAGTTATGTTAGCGTTAATGAAGCACTTGAACATGCTGCTGCAGAGAAGGGCTTCACATCTCGAGTTGATTGGGTAGATGCTGAAAAATTTGAAAAAAGAGCCAGTACCACTAGACTCCTTTCAAAATATGATGCAATGATTATTCCAGGAGGTTTTGGGGCCAGAGGTAGTGAAGGTAAAATGGTTGCAGCAAACTTTGCACGAAAGAATGATATGCCATACCTGGGATTATGTTTTGGTTTTCAGCTAGCAATTGTTTCGTTTGCACGATACGCTTGCAATCTGTCTGAAGCTAATTCAAGTGAACTTGAATCCAAGACTCCTCATCCCGTTATAGATCTACTTCCTGAGCAGAAAGGAATTAAGAATATGGGTGCAACAATGAGACTTGGTGGTATCGATGTTGATATTGTAGAAGATACCTTGGCCTACAAACTATACAACAGCTCACAAATAAGGGAACGTCATCGCCATAGATATGAATTCAATCAGAAGTATATTGATCAATTCCGTACTAATGGTATGATCTTCTCAGGAAGCAGTGATAATGGAAAAAGAATGGAGATCTTGGAGATTCCATCACATCCATTCTTTGTGGCAGTTCAATATCACCCTGAATTTTTAAGTCGCCCAGGTTTCCCAGAACCGGTATTTAGAGGACTTGTATCTGCTGCTATGAATAGGCGTAAATCAAGAATTCATAGACCTGCCTAGTGCTGCAATAGTCTCCAGATTTCGTCTATAACATTATGTTGAACTTCTTCTGTTAAACCATTATTTTTTATTATCTCTTTTTTTTCTCCACCAAATTTACCTATTACTGATCCTTTAATATTATGTTTGCTTAACTCATTTATTACTGAATTAATTTCATCAGGTTTAACTGATGCCAAAAGACTTCCTGAACCTAACAATCTTGATGGATTTATCTTAAGAATGTTGCAGATAGTATCTGTTTCTTTTGCAACTTCTATGCTTTTCTCGTTTAGTTTGAATCCAATGTTGGATGCTAATGCCATTTCATGTACCCCACCTATTATTCCGCCTTCAGTTGAATCATGCATAGCATGAACTTTTCCAGTTCCAAATAGGATTGCAGCGTCTTTCACTATTGATATTTGGCTTATCATCTCTGAAGCTCTTAGTGTTGTTTCTGTATCTATTGATTTGAGCCGGTCTTTGAATATTCTGGCAAGTATAGATGTTCCTTCTATTCCCGCTGTTTTCGTCATTAAAATGTAATCTCCATCTTCTACATTTGCGGCTGTTATATATTGATTAGTTATGCCGAATGCTGTTGTTACAACTATTAGTTGTTTCAAGTTAGGAGTAATCTCGGTGTGCCCTCCCACTATAGTCATTTGGAGGTTTTTTGCGGCATTATCCATTTGTTTTGAGATATTTTTAACTTGTGTTTCATCTGAACTTTCAGGAAGTAAAATTACTGAATTTAAAAATCTTGGTTTTGCTCCACTTGTCGCAACATCATTTGCACTTACATTGACGGCATACCACCCAATATCTTCTTCAATTCCTGTGACTGGGTCTGAGGAAATAATCAAATATTTCTCACCTAAATTTACAACTGCAAAATCAACCCCAATCTTTGGGCCAACAAGAACTTCTGGAGACGTATATCCTTGGAACTTCAAAACATGCTTCTTAAGTATGTCATAAGGTATTTTGCCTAATGGAAGCTTCAAATCTTAATTTCACCAAAAATATAGATTAAATTGCTTCTATTTAGGCTCAACCGTTTAAGTTTGATTTTTTCTTATTCTGGGCATTATTCTATTGATACTTCTGGATAGTGGGATGGCAACTAATAACCCAATTGTAACTTGACCGATGTTAACAAACACTTCTGCGAATGCCAATACATGTCCAAGGACCATTGTCTCATAAATGTAATAACCAACAACCATTTCTACACCACCTATGAGTATAGCTATTACAAGCCATCCTATTTTTGGGTCTAGGTATAACCCTGCTGACACTGTGAGTGTCAATGACAATATTGCCAATACAACCCAGAAAATCGCAGGAATTGTAATTATCCACGTTATGGTACTTGGTGCAATTCCAAGTGTGAACTCTAAACTTCCTGTGAAATATTCTGTTCCTCCCCACCAAACTAATAATGCAAGAATTGACCCTGCAGCCACAGATAGTGTTGTCAATATTTTTTCCGAAGATGGCCTAAATCTATATTGAGCTAGATAACCAACTATGAACCCTTCAATTCCTTTTATTACAAGTGTGCCTGGTGCGAAAACTGTGTAACCAAGAGAAACATCTGCAATCATTGATCCTACACCCCCTGCAAAACTACCTACAAAAGGTCCCATGAGGATTGCGGATGTATACACCATTATTTCTCCAACATTAAAGTAGCCTCCAGTTGCAGCAACATATGCATTCACAACCATTGTGGCTGCAGCAACAAAAGCTGTAAAAACCCCCATAGCTGCAATCTCTTTACTATTCAATTTGTACTCCATAATGCTATCTACACTTTTTTCCACTAATCTATTCATCTATATAAGCACAATCTTGTTTTATTAGATTTGTGTAGATTCTTTATGAATTGTAATCATCTGTTTTTACAGATTTACAATAATAAAAATTCTGTTAAGAAACAATTCTGTCTAAAGTGAATTAAAGAGAATGGGAAAGGAAATCTTTTCGGCCTCCATCAACTGTGATGATTTGACCCGTCATGAAATTGGATTTATCAGATGCCAAAAAGCAAGCTACATTCGCAATATCTTGAGGTTCTCCAATTCTGTGCAACATACTTGCATCTTCACAATATTTAATGAAATCATCAACTTTACTAGGTTCCATCCCTTTGAGAATAAGGTCCGTTTTCACTACTCCAGGTGCTATGGCGTTTACATTAATTCCGTAAGAACCAAGTTCTAATGCAAATCTCTTTGTTAGAGTATCGACTGCAGCTTTGGTAGCTGCATAAGTTGTTGTTCCTAAAGTAGCTATGCCCACTCCTGCTATAGAAGAAATGTTGATTATCTTCCCTGACCCTTTCTTAATCATTTCTGGTGCTATTGCTTTTGTGCAATTAATTACCCCTTTAACATTGGTCTCCAACATCGCTTCTGTTTCTGTGTCAGTAAAACTCAAAGGTTTGGCACGATACATTATTCCTGCATTATTTACAAGTATGTCACATTTACCAAATCTATCAATAACTTGCTTTACCATTTGACCTACAGAAGTTTGGTTAGCTACATCGGCTTGTATTGATGACCCTTTTCCACCTTTTTTTTGAATCTGTTTAACGACTTTTTCTGCTTGTTTTTTTTGCTTTAGATAATTTACAATCACCTCTGAACCTTCTTCACCAAAAGTTTTAGCAATTGCTTGACCAATTCCTCTGGATGCTCCAGTAATAATTGCTACTTGACCTTCAAGTTTTCCCATAATGCCCCTTACATAATAGAATCCTTAAACCTATCTTGAGATAATCTTTAACTTTGATTATGAGTTAGTTATGATTATTAGATTCTGTAAATATTTTTTTTATTCATTATTCGAAAACTTGTATATCTTTTTTCTTGTATACTAAGTTTCCAAATTTTCCATCAAATCTCGTAGCTCTGATTTCAGTGTTATCAATGTAATGATAATTTCCACCCCTTGGTTTGCAAAATAATAAATTATGGTATTTGAATTCATGTTGATCTAGCCATTTAGCCGTTATTTCTCTGAGATCTTCTGATCTAGATGTGAAGAAAGTGATAATGTGTCCTTCTTCATACCATGAGTTTATCTTATCTTTGGACCCAGTTATTTCTTTTGCATTAATCATCCTTTCAGATTCTTCATTTGGAATATCTTCGCTTACTACTCCATCTATATCTATAATGAAATTCTTTAGACCCTGAAGAAGTTTGGGGCTTTTGGTTTTTCCATCTTGCCCAATATATGTTTGAAGATGGTTTTTTGACTGTTCCTTATTCACCATGATAGTGGCCTACCTTTCACCTATCATTTTAAGGCTTGTTGAAGTCATAATCACTTCGTATTATGCCTGATTAATCCATTACTTAAGCTTACAATTTAAGGGATATTTTTGATACAAATAAAATTGTTTACTAAGGGCTGACTATGTGGGTAGCGCAGATGCCTTCAACAAAAAAATTCAAAGTAAGGCTAAGTAAGAGAGGGGTAATCAATATTCCGCAATCCATCTTGGATTCTTCAGGTATTTCAATTGGGTCACCAGTCTGGATATTTTCAGACGGTGAAATAATGGTGATTAAGAATATATTTCCTAAATCTAGTGGTGCTCCTAAACCTATTTTTGGTCGTCTTAGAGGTGCTTTCAAGAAGCTTATTGCGAGGTGATTAAATTAATCAGAAATTCTTTTTGTTTAAGATCTTTGGCTCTTATGCTTTTTCTGTGTTATCAATCGTTTTATCAATTTAGATATTTTTCATCATATATCGTTGGTAGGCCATAAACTCCTTCTGAATACTGGTATGTTTTCTTTTGGGTTTTAAGCATAGTTTTCATTTCATATTTTTGTCTATTATTTCAAATTTTTTTGGTTTTTATTATTGATATATTCAATTATTTTTGGAAAAGTTTTTTTTAATCCACCTACTGAAGAAATTTATCTTTAGTTGATTCTGCTTCGGATTTAAATTAATTCAGTGAAAGATAAGTGCGCAGAAAGTCTTTATTAGCCAAACCAAATGCGTCATCAGATAGGGAAACTGATTTTGAATAAGACATTAAGTGAGAAAATTTTAAGTCGAAAGGTGGGAAAAGATGTTTCTGCAGGAGAGATAATTGTAACTGATGTTGATTATATGTTTGCTCACGATGCATCAGGTCCACTTACAATAGACCAGTTAAGAACAATGGGTATTCAAAAACCAGCTTACCCTGACAAAACTATAATCATAATAGACCATGCAGTCCCAAGTCCAAACAAGACAATATCAAATAATCAAGAAAAACTTCGAAAATGGGCCATAAAAACAGGAAGTCGATTTTCTGAAGCGGGAAGAGGAATTTGTCACCAAGTATTAGCAGAGGATTACGCCAGTCCTGGGCAGATAATCCTAGGTACAGATTCACATACCGTAACAGCAGGTGCCTTAGCTGCTTTTGGAACTGGAATGGGAGCTACAGATGTAGCAGTAGCTATTGGATTAGGTAAAACTTGGTTGAGAGTCCCAGAAACTATAATGATAAAGTTAGATGGAGATTTACCAACTGGAGTATATTCAAAAGATGCTATGCTTACTTTTATTGGAAAGTTAACTATGGAAGGTGCTACATACAAAGCTCTTGAGTTTAGTGGAAGTGCAATCAATAATATGCGTATGGATGAAAGATTAACACTATCAAATATGGCAGTTGAAGCAGGTGCAAAAGTTGGACTTATTTCTTCGGATGAAACTACAAAGAAATATCTTGAAAGCAGAGGAAGGGGCGAATTTTTTCAGAAAATAATGCCTGACAAGAAAGCTGAATATACAGAAACCTTGAAGTTTGATGCTTCTGAAATAGAGCCAACAATCGCTTTTCCAGACACTGTTGACAACATAAAAACTGTGAGTGAAGCAGCAGGAACAGAAATACAGGAAGTTTTCATAGGAAGCTGTACCAATGGTCGTATTGAAGACCTTAGAATAGCAGCAGATATATTAAAAGGAAAAAAAGTTAACCCAAATACAAAACTCATAGTAACGCCTGCCTCTAGAGAAACGTTACTTTTAGCAGTTCAAGATTTGACACTTCAAACTCTAATTGAATCTGGTGCTACAGTTACTCCGCCTGGATGTGGAGTATGCTTCGGTGCACTTGGAGGAGTTCCTGCTGATGGTGATCGAATATTAACAACAAGTAACAGGAACTTTAAAGGAAGAACAGGTAATCCATTATCTGGAACATATCTTGCATCCCCTGCAACAGCTGCCGTGACCGCAATAAAAGGTGAAATAGCTGATCCACGGGAGATGCTATGAACATGGAAGGAAAAACATGGCCATTCATATCCACTGCGTGGAAATTTGGAGATTCAATAAGCACAGATCATATTAGCCCAGGGCGATACTTTCATCTTAGAACAAATCTTCCAGAATTAACTAAACACACATTAGAAGATGCTAGGGAAGAATATGCTTCAAATGTCAAATCTGGAGATTTTGTTGTTGCAGGAAGAAACTTTGGAATGGGTTCAAGTAGAGAGCATGCAGCAATTATGATAAAGATGTCTGGAGCAGGTGCAGTAGTTGCCAAATCTTTTGCTAGGATTTTCTACCGAAATGCAATAAATGTAGGTCTTCCAGCGATAATATGTAATACAGATAAAATTGCGGATAAAGATCAACTTTCTATAGATCTAGAATTAGGAAAACTAAAAAACGAAACTAAAGGGTTTGAACTAACCTTTTCTCCAATCCCAAAAGAAATGATGAAAATACTTTCAGAAGGCGGGCTAGTTCCTTACATTAAGAAGTATGGCGACCTGAAACTTTAAGAAACGTGCTACAAACATAACAATAAGATATTGTCTGAAAAAAGGTTACACATCTATGTATCAGGTATAGTACAAGGTGTATTCTTCAGATCCAATACGGTACACAAAGCAAATTCTTTACAAATTAAAGGATGGGTCAAGAACCTTCATGATAGCAGCGTCGAAATTTTAGCTGAAGGAACCGAAGAAATGTTAGATAAGTTCTTGGATTGGTGTGAGAAAGGGCCACCAAATGCAGAAGTAGATTCTGTAGAAGTGGTAATGTTACCATTTAAACAAGAATTCAATGAATTCAAAATAGTTTATTGAAATTAGCCATCAGATAGTAATGAGGGTATAACTAGATGTTTGATATTCTTGAGAAATGTAAGAATAAATAGTGGTGAATCAAGTCATGATTGAGGATATAAAATAATGACGATTAGCCCAAGGGTTAATTTATCAAGGAAGTGGAAAAAATGGGATTAAAAGAATGGCTAATCCCTCAAGATAAGATCTTCTTTGAATTGCTCGAAAAGCAATCAAAACTCGTTCTTGAAGGATCTAATTCACTACATGATTTATTGTGTAACTACAAAGATGTAGAACAAAAGCGGCAAGGCATTAAAGATTTAGAGCATAGTGGAGATGATGTGGTACATGAGATTCAAGATAGACTGTCTCAAACTTTTATTACACCTATAGATAGAGAAGATATCAATGTATTATCATGTCTATATGATGATATTCTAGATTTTACATACACTATTGCAAACAAACTCTGTGCTTATGGAATCAAAGACATTCCACACCCGATGATAACATTCTCAGAGATAATCTTAAAGTCAGTATTAGCATTGAACAAGTCTTTCAGTAATATGCGTAATCTCAATCAGGAAAAAATTGAACAGCACAACATAGAGGTCCATTTTCTTGAAAATGAGGGCGATGAGCTTCTAAGTAAAACTGTAGCGGATCTTTTCAGGCAAAAAAATATTATCACGATAATTAAATATAAAGAACTATATGAAGACTTAGAGAAGATTACTGATATTTGTGAGGACGTAAGTAATCTTCTTAGGGCTATAGTTCTCAAACATTCCTAGAAAAAGATTAGATGAAGAATATCGTTGAATTAATCCAAAAATGTAAAAGCTACTGAGAAAAAGAAGAAAAATGGCGTTTCTAGATCCATTCACTATAACTGTAATAGCTGTAGCATTTCTATTTGACTTCTTTAATGGATTTGATGATGCGGCTAACTCTATTGCAACAGTTGTTTCAACACGAGTTTTATCACCTATACAAGCAGTCGCAATGGCTGCATTCTTTAATTTTGTTGCACTTTTTGTATTCGAAACTGGTGTGGCTACAACAATAGGAAAGGGAATAGTTGACCCACTTGCAATTTCTCCATTAATGGTTCTTGCTGGATTATTAGGTGCTATATTTTGGGTTCTACTTACTTGGTGGTTTGGGTTACCAATTAGTGCATCTCACTCACTTATTGGTGGACTTATTGGGGCTGCAATAGCTAGTAACGGATTTGGAGTCATTCTCCGTGGAAAAATCGAGATTATTCTTGCATTCATAGTTATTTCACCTATACTGGGAACAATTGCCGCGTTCATCCTTATGACATTAGTTATCAAGATATTCCGAAAACACAATGCTACATACGCTAACAGATATTTCAAACGTTTGCAGCTATTATCCGCTGCAGCATATAGTCTAAGTCATGGTGGCAATGATGCGCAAAAAACTATGGGAATAGTTGCAGTGCTTCTATTTAGTTCAGGTTACTTAGGATCTGAATTCTATGTACCATTTTGGGTGGCGATGATGGCGCATCTAGCTATAGCACTAGGAACTTTATCTGGAGGTTGGAGGATCATCCGTACAATGGGAGGTAAAATAACAAAACTTGATCCTATGCATGGTTTTAGTGCTGAAACTGCAGGAGCAGCAGTTATTATGGGCTCAACCTTTTTTGGTATACCGGTGAGTACTACTCATGTTATAGCTGGTTCAATAATAGGTGTTGGTGCAACACGAAGACTTTCTGCAGTAAGATGGGGACTCGCTAGACGAATTATGTGGACGTGGATCATAACTATCCCAGCGACAAGCGGAATGGCTGCACTATTATTCTATATACTCTCGGCATTTATGCAACTATCAATATGAAGTCTTCAAATATGGCTTTGAAAATTGTGGTTGACAGTCGTGAACCAGATCTTATTGTTGCATTACTTATGGAATTGGGTATTGACATAGAAAAAAGAACAATTACACCGGGAGATTACATTGTTTCATCAGAGTGTGGGATAGAACGGAAAACTGTAAAAGATTTTATCAATTCAGTTTTCAGTGGTAGAGTCTTTGAGCAGGTTAATCGCCTTCGGGAAGCCTACGAAAAACCAATACTTATCCTTGAAGGAGAAATTGAAGAGGAGTTAGTGTTGATGAATAATCCAAGATCTTTCTGGGGAGCTTTATTGAAAATTCAATCAGATATGAGCATTCCAGTTCTTTGTACTCCATCCATTCTTAATACTGCAAATCTTCTTTATACATTAGCCAATAGAATTCAAAAGAAGAAACAAGATAAAATTTCAATTCACCATAAACCCAAATTAATGACTCAAAAGGATTGGCAAGTATATGTTGTCGCAAGTTTGCCAAGCATTGGAGGAGAGCTTGCAGAACGATTACTTATCCACTTTGGAAGCGTTAGAAATATTTTTCAAGCAAATCTTTTAGATTTAATAGAGGTAGAAGGGGTAGGCAAAGTAAAAGCTAGAAAAATCAAAGATATTTTAGATGAGAAGTATTAAGAAAAGGAAAAAAAATATTGTTCTCGAATATTATAAATGTGATTCACGAACATTAGATGTCGCCCTTTTCATTCATCTTTTTGTTTTCATAAGCTGCAACTTCTCGTCTATAATACTCTAGCTTGACCGATTCCAATACTCCAATAGCTCTGTTATAGTTATGATAACTTGGTTTGTAAAGTCTTTTTAATATCATCGATATTACATAGTTAAGTTCTCCATCGACATTCTCATCTGGAACTTTATTCAACATACTTAGAACTTCTTTAAGCCCTTTATCATATTTGATTCGTTCTTTTTTATTGATATACGGCATTCAAGAAACCAATCTCAATAGACCATTAATAATATTGTTGTTTTTTCCTACAATTTTTACAGAAATTATCATTAGCAGATATTTATCCACTTAGATTTATTGCTCTGGATTACTGTTTCATCTTTCACGTCCTCTCATACTGAGAAAATAGATAACTATGAAAAAGTAAAGAATCGATTATAAAAAAAGAAAAATAGATAATATGTTCTGCGTAGTTTTTAATCTAATTATTGACTATAATACTTGTTTTTATTAATTTTAGTGTGCACTGAAGTATTCTGTGGCTGCATTTGTTGCTGCTCCTTTCTTAATTGGGTGACCTTCTATACGAAATGCACGTTCTATCGCATCTAATGCGAAGATTACATTTCGTTCACTTGAGTTTATTCCCATTAAACCTATCCTCAGTACTTGGTTCTTAAGTTCACCTAGTCCTGCCCCGATTTCTGTGTTGAAAGTATCAAGGATTATTTGTCTTATCCTCATATCATCGACATCTTTTGGTATTCTGACTGCGTTTAGAGTTGGTAAAGTGTATTTTTTTTCAGTATTCATTTCAAATCCAGCAGCTTCCACGCCTGCAACTAGAGCATTTGAGTTCTTGAGATGTTTTGCTATTCTTGCTTCTAATCCTTCTTCAAGGGCAATAACTAATGCTTCTCTAAGCCCATATACATTGATAATTGGTGCTGTATGGTGGTACATCCTGCGTTCACTCCAATATCGTTCAATTAACACAAAATCAAAGTATAAACTTGAAACAGGTTTCCGCCTATTTCTTATCTTTGTGAGTGCTCGTTCATTTACAGTTATTGGAGATGCGCCTGGAGGACAGTTAAGGCATTTTTGTGGGCTGCTGAAACATATGTCTATCCCCCAACGATCTATCTCTAAATCAACACCTGTAAATGAGGTTACTGCATCAACAAGAAGAATGGCGTCGTTTGATCTTGTTATTTTTGCAATATCTTTAAGAGGCTGTAAAGCACCTGTAGATGTTTCCGCTTGAACTAGTGCCACAATTTTAGCATTACTATTCTTTAAGGCATTTTCTATTTCTTCTTTTGTGATAATATCCCCCCATCTTTTCTTTATTGGTATGGTTTTTCCACCCCATCTTCGTACCATCTCTTCCATTCTATTTGCAAAAAAACCGTTTACACCTACAACTACTTCGTCACCTTCTTCAACTATGTTTAATATCGATGCTTCCATTGCAGCGGTTCCTGTTCCAGAGATGGGGAGCGAAAATTTGTTTTGGGTTTTGAATGCTTTAGATATTAGTTTCTTTGTTTCATCCATAACTTCAAGAAAATATGGGTCTAGATGTCCTACTATAGATGAGCTCATAGCTTGTAATACACGTTGATGAATGTTGCTTGGTCCTGCTCCAAGTAAAAGTCTATGCGGTGGATTAAAGCCTCCCATTATGCAACGCTTAACTATTGGGTACCTAGATAATAAATAGATATCTTGTGCCTATATTTCATAGATATTATTTTCTCTGATTAAATGTGTTATTTTTCAAGAAAAGGTACCCGTGGATATTATTTAGTTGAATATGCGTGGATGGTTTGTATGAGCATAAATGTTGTGAAGGTTTCAGGTGAGATTGGGAGAAGTTATGAAACGACTTACGTTTCTTGATGTAGTGAATAGTTTTTACTCGTTCTACATAATTCTTATTAAAGTATGGTTTGGCTCTTTATTTTATGGAGATTTCTCCAGATGTACATTGGGTAGGAGTTAATGATACTGAGAGTAAATTCTTTGAATCTTTATGGAGTATTCCAAAAGGAGTTAGTCTGAATTCTTATCTTGTCTTAGGAGAAAAAAAGAAGACATTAATCGATACTGTTAATGACAATTATTTTGATGAATATATTGAGAATCTCAAACGGTTGATTGACCCTGAAGATATTGATTATATTGTTATTAATCATGTAGAGCCAGATCATGCAGGTTCACTTTCAAAAATTCTGTCTATTGCATCAAAAGCCTCTGTTATTAGTTCAAAGATGGGAATCGACTTTGTTAAGTATTATCATCAGGTTCCGTTTAACGATATCTCTGTAGATGATGGTGATAAGGTAGATCTTGGTGGAAAAACTCTGAAGTTTATTATGACTCCATGTATTCATTGGCCCGAAACCATGTGTACTTTCTTGGGAGATGATGGTATCTTGTTTTCTGGTGATCTTTTTGGTGCATTTGATTCTATTGGTGATGAGATATTTGATGATAAAATAGGCAAAGATTCTATTTATTCTGCCAAACGATATTTTACTTCAATACTTTCACCATATTATGGTTCCATAAATTCGGCATTGAAGAAATTAGGCGATCTTCAAAAACCTTGTAGAGTAATTGCCCCTAGTCATGGTTTAATTTATAGAAATGACCCCTCTTTTATTACAAAATTGTATGCTGATTTATGTTCTGGTAAATTTGAAGAGAAGGTTGTTATTTTATATGGTTCAATGTATGGTAACACAAAGGTTTTAGCTGAAGCTGTATCTGATGGTGTGAAGGATAAATGTGTCAAAGTTGCTTTATTCAATGCAACTTATGATGATCCGAGTGAAATCTTAACTGAGTTATGGAAAGCTCCTGCTATAGCTGTAGGAAGTCCAGTGTATGATTGCTACATATTTCCTCCTATAACAAATTTGTTGGAGTTGATTAAAGTGAAAAGGATAAGGCAGCGAGTATTCGGACTTTTTGGTGATTATACTTGGGGAGGCGGACCTTTGTATCAGCTTCAAAATAAAATAAAGGAGCTTGGATCAGAAGTAATTGGATCATTTGTAAAATCTCAAGGTTCACCCACTGCAAACAATATTGAAAGTGCTATAGAACTAGGTAATCTTTTGGCGGAAAAAGCTATTAAGAATACTAAGGAATCAAGTGCATTAGCTCCTGTTCAAGATCCATTTTGTCCTACATGATATTCTAATGTTATTGAAAATGTGAACTATCATGCGTGAAAATATACTGATAGCATATACTGTAATTATAGAAATAGGTTCATATCACTAACTTGAGTGAAACTTGAAAGAGATTGTTGTGAAAGTGAATCAAATTATTATTACTGGTTTAGAGGGAATACCTACCGTAAAGAATGGAGATGATATTGCTGATATTATCATTAAAGCAGCCTCAAAGCAAGGGGCTGTTCTTGCAGATGGAGATATAATTGCAATAACCTCAAAAATAGTATCAAAAGCTGAAGGACGGATTGTTCATCTTGAAGATGTTGAACCATCTGTAAGTGCTTTGAAATTTTCAAAAGTTCTTGGATCAGACCCTAGGAAAGTTGAAGTTATTTTATCTGAAGCAAAAAGAATTGTTCGAATGGTAAAGGGTCTAGTAATAGTTGAGACACGTCAAGGTTTTGTGTGTGCAAATGGAGGGATTGATGCCTCAAATATTGAACCTGGAACTTTGGTTCTTCTTCCCAAGAATTCCGATAAATCTGCTAGGCGTATAAAACAAACTTTGAAATCAAAAGCAAATGTTGATGTTGCTGTGATAATTACTGATACTTTTGGACGGCCTTGGCGTGAAGGTCAAATCAATATTGCAATTGGAGTTGCTGGTATTATTCCACTGTTCTCCTATGTGGGTTCTAATGATACCTATGGTAATGCATTGAGTGCTACCAATATGGCTGTAGCTGATGAAATAGCTTCTGCATCTGAATTAGTCATGGGGAAATTGAACAAGATACCTGTCGTAGTTGTTAGAGGTTACAAATATGAGCCAGGCAAGGGTTCTGCCCGTAAATTGGTAAGAAAGGTCTCAAGAGATCTGTTCAGATAATTTTTTGGTGAAATAAAGAATGTTAGCTGTTCTAGCTGGTGGGACAGGGTCAGCTAAACTTGTTCGTGGTCTTGTCAAAACTGTGACTGACAATATTACTATTATTGTAAATGTTGGAGATAATATAAAATTACATGGACTCCATATTTGTCCTGATATCGACACCATTCTGTACACATTGTCAGACCAACTTAATTCTGGTCAGGGATGGGGCATTAAGAATGATACCTATAATTTTCTGCATCAGGTATCGAAGTATGGATCTGATGATTGGTTTAAATTAGGTGATAAGGATCTTGCTTTGCATCTTGTACGAACTAATTTGCTTAATGCCGGATGGACTTTATCTGAAGCTACTAATGTTATAGCAAAAAGAATGGATATTGCTCAGACGGTATTGCCTGCCTCTAACGATCATGTTGAGACTCTAATAGATACTCCTCAAGGGGAAATGCATCTTCAAGAATTCTGGGTTAAGCTGAAAGGAAAACCTGATGTAATTGGAGTAAAATATGTAGGTTCCAAGAAATCTCAACCTGCACCCAATGTAGTGAATACCATACTTGAGGCTGAGAAAGTGATTATTTGCCCTGCTAATCCCGTTTCAAGTATAGGTCCCATGACTCATATTTTGGGGATAAAAGAAGCATTGATACGTGCCCGTGATCGTGTTGTTGCAATTAGTCCTATAATATGTGATAATCCTGTGAGTGGGCCTGCAGATAAGTTTCTACGGAGCATTGGAGTTGATGTTTCACCGAAAGGCATTACTGAACTTTATTCTAGCTTTGTTAGTAAAATGATAATAGATGAGAATGATAAAGCAATGATAACTGATATTGAAAAAATAGGTGTTAAAGTTTCTGTTACAGATATTATGATGAGGACAGAAGATGATGAGCAAAAGTTAGCTAAATTTGTAATTGGTGTCTAACAGATTTTCATTACTCTATTTTACTTCAACAGCCTAATGGGATTATGCAATATATCATGTCAGCGTTTAGAACATTTATTCAGAAGTTAGAACAGTTATCTCTAATCGGTTATTTGTGCTCGTCTAAATGCAAACCATCCAATCACAAAAAATGTTATCATATACGTTAACCCCACTGCTAAACTTCGCAACGCCACAGTTGAGATTGGATCCGATAATAATTGTATTGCTGATGGAGGCCCATCACTAATGAAACTCATTCCACAGATATCTATTATTCTATCCGGTTCTTGAACCCATTCAACTAGGAGTCTGCCTAACTCATTTGTTCCTGTTCTTATTCCATCTCCCATTCCAGAAAGTGAATCACAACCTCCGCTTATACCGACTGCTCCATCTCCAGGTGTATACAGAAGTATCAATGGCTGACCGAATGACGCAAGAATGGTTCCGACCATTATAAGCCCAATAAATGTGCCTAATGAACCCATAACTGCAATGTTGGAGCTCTTGAATACTGAGCTGAAAAATACTGCTAATGATAACCAAATAAATGTCGCAACAACTGCACCTGAGAAACCCAATGGCAAGAGGTGCAACAATTCTTGTGGTCCATAGATGAGAAATCCAGCGGTTATTATATAACCAGCTAGGAATATGTAAGCAGCAACTACCGTTATTAGCCCAGCTACAATCTTGGCTAAAATAACCAAGTTTCTTGAAACAGGTTTAGTTAACAAAGGAATTATTGTCTGACTCTCAAATTCTCCAGAAACCATATTCATACCTACAGCAACTGCAAAAAGAAACATCGTAAAACCCCCTGCCATTGTAGAAACATTATCAATAACAAACAATGGATCCTTATCAAAAGGAGCATTCGTGTATTCTGCTATTAACCAAGGGACAACAGCAATAAGGGTAACAATCAGAAATGCAAGGATAAGAACACCCACCATCTTCTTCTTTCTGAGATTCCATAATAGCTCATAATACAATATAGCCATAAATCGTCCTGTCCAACTTCCCTGTTGTTTTTCTGTCAAATCTAAGATTCCACCTTCAACAAATCTAGAAAAGTATCCTCCAATCCCTTACCTTCCTCATGCATTTCCACTATCACTCCGCCTGACTTAGTAATAGCTTGAGAAACAATAGGTCTTGCATCTTTTTTATTTTGATCAAGATGTATCGTGTATGTCTTTCCTTTCATCTCAACTTTTGCCAATTTAAGATTCTGTAGAGCCTGTAGGATTTTATTATTCACTTTATCCACTTCAACAACTATTCTTCTGTTCTTTGACAATGCAGAAATTTCATTAAGAGAACCTGAGGCAACAGTTATCCCTTTATTCATTATTGTAATGCGATCACATATCTGAGTAACTTCAGATAAGAGATGAGAAGAAAAAAATATTGTAGTACCACTCTTTGCTATTCCCTTTATAAGTTTCCTCATCTCCACCATGCCTACAGGATCCAGTCCGATGCTTGGCTCATCCAAGATTAGCATTTCAGGATCATTTATCATTGCTTGAGCCAGTCCGATTCTTTGCTGCATTCCCTTACTATATCCACCAATTCTATCTTTTCCTCTTCCCTCAAGACCAACCTTCTCTATTAACTCTGGAATTCTTTGTTTTCTTGATTCTTTTGACATCCCATACATACGACCATAAACATCTAGGAGCTCATTTCCACTCAAGTGCTGTGGATAACTTGGAAGTTCCGATAAATAACCCATTCTTTGGCGAATATGAGGTTTATCTCCTGCGGCATCTTGTTCAAGAATCTTAATAGATCCTGATGTTGGTTTTAATAAACCCACGAGCATCTTTATGGTGGTGCTTTTTCCTGCTCCGTTGGGTCCAAGGAAACCATGAATTTCGCCTACTTTCACCTTCAAATTTAACTGATTTACAGCTACACGACTACCGTATTTTTTTATCAAGTCAGTAGTCTCTATAGCATAATCAGACAATTATTGCACATTGTAGGTTATTATTTTTTAATTATTAAATCTATTATTTATTTGAGATCTATGGTGAAACTTTATCAAAAATAGAACATATTACTTTTTATTTTATTGTGAAAAAAATATGTTATTTAAATGCAATCAAGAAGACAATATAAGTAGCCTAAATCAGAAGAATGTACTTATTTGAGTTTACACGCCATAATACCAGTGAAGAAATTAGATTTTGCCAAGTTAAGACTCTCCAATTTTTTAAATAAAGAAGAGCGAATAAATCTATCTATCTTTATGCTTCATGATGTTCTAAAATCAATTGCATCATCAGACGAAATAGAATCAACTATTGTAGTTACTCCTGAACAAGAAGTCGTAAATCTAACAAAATCATTCGGATTTTCTACAATATTGGAAAAAGAACAACGGGGTGTTAATTTTGCTGTAAAAATTGCGAATGAATATTGTTTGAATAATGGAGCTTCTTCGACCATAATTATTCCTGCAGATATTCCACTTATAAAACCTGGAGATATTAAAAAGATAGTTAATTCTTCTAGAAATACACAATCTGTTGTAATCGTTCCTTCTAAGCGTATGGATGGTACGAATGCTTTACTTCGTTCACCCCCAGATGTAATCAAGACTTCATATGATTTTTCAAGTTATACAACACACAAAAAATATGCGTCAGAACAGAAAATTCCTGTATCAATACTCAAATTATATTCAGTGATGCTGGATCTCGATCTTCAAGAAGATTTAGAAGAATTTATGGATAAAGAAAGTGAAACTCAAACATACAAATTTCTATCTGAGAACAAACCATTCAATCAATAATTATTATTTTTTTGAAAAAAAATACTGGTTTTGTATTTTACTCTCAGATCTTTTCAGTTGCATTTATCCCAAGAATTTGAAGTCCATTTTGAATAACAACTTGAAAAGCTTTAATCATTGCAATTCTTCCTAATTTGGTATCTTCATCCTTCTCTTTAAGCACAGGTATTTTTTCATAAAAAGCATTAAAAAGTGAAACAAGATGAAACAAATATCGTGCGACAATTTTTGGTGCAAGATTATTTGCAGCATCCTCTACAATAAGATCGAATTTAGATATTTCTTTAATTAGAGCTATTTCAGATGAATCTGTAAGTTTCTTTGCATATTCACTCTTGATCGATGGTGTAATACCTGACTTCTCAATTATTCGTGATGCACGGGCATAAGTATATTGAAGATATGGTCCAGTTTCGCCCTCAAGTGCAAGTGCACGGTTAAGGTCAAAGACAATGGTCTTTTCTAAATCCTGTTTCAGAAGATCAAATCTTACTGCTGCAATCATGATTTTTTCAGCAGTTTCATGTAACCATTCATCAGTTTCATCGAGATTCCTCTTTTTTGTTTCTTCAAATGCTCTTTTATGTAGTTTGTCAAGAACTTCATCTGCATTTACATAGATGCCTTTTCGACCGGACATACTTACGATTTGTTTTCTTTCAGAAGTGACACCTATTTCTTCAGCAGTTTTTCCACTTAGAAATACAACTTCATACCCTAAGTGAATATATCGTTTTAGATCTTCTTTTTCTGAAAGGTTTGAAAGTATTATTGCGATAATTCTCTGTAATCTGCCTTGCCTTACATCTATTACGGTGATTGATTTGGAATAAGGTGCAAATTCAGGATGGTTCATATCAGTTTTTTCAGTGGTAGTAGCCCAAAGATTTGCTCCTTCTGGTTGTTCTGGGAATAATTTGTACCCAAATTTATCTTTGATAATACCTAATTTCCAGGCAGCATATGGAATATCTTTCGCCATGTATGTTGCTGTACCGTCACTTCTCAGAAGAACTTTTTCTTCTCCCTCCTTTTCTCCTTTAATTCTGACAATCCAACATCCCTTATTTTTACCGTTGGATACTTTTTCAACTAAAGTTTTTGATTTGAGTTGAGAAAAAATGTCGTTCCACATATTTGTTTGAAGAATATGGGATTCAAAATTAAGAAGATCATACCGTGCTCCAATTCGCCAACAGGTTTTGAGTTGCTCTCTTAAGATTCGTCCAGTAATCTTATGTGAGAATTTGGCTATTTCACTTTCTTGTTGTTCAAGCTCTTGAAGAACTTTTTTTTGGGCTTCTATTAGATCTTTTCTAGAATTATACAACTCGTTTATTTTTACATAAACTATATCTCCACAATATTGGTCAAACTTCATATTTCCTGTTGGTTCAAGGGGAAAACCTGCTTGCCTAAATCCAACTACGAGGTCAGCTACCTGTAAACCTGAGTCGTCAACATAATTTAAGATTTGAACATTATGCCCTGTGAATTCTAAGATTCGTTTGATTGAATCTCCAAGAACAACATTTCGCAAGTGGCCATAATGAAGAGCTTTATTCGGGTTAACGCTTGTATGTTCTATCCCAATTTTGTCGTTATTTCCTATTTGTACTCTCCCGTAATCAGAGTTATCAAGTACACTCCTAAGAGTTTGATAAGCGTATTTTGCATATTTGTTTGTGAAATTAATGTATCCCTGTGGATGAACAGAGATTTTATCAATAATAGAATTATCCGGTATTTTGATTTTTGAAGCTACTTTTTCCGCTATCTCAGTAGGTTTTTTTCCTATTTTGTTAGCTATTGTAATGCAGACACTTACTGATAGATCTCCATACTCAGGTCTTGGTGGTTCTATTGGTTCAAAACTTAGTTCGGGTAGATCATTTATTGCTAGTGAGTCCATCATACATTTCTTGACTTGATCTTTAAAGTCTCTAAAACTCATTTTTTTAATTCATCCTCAAGGTTTGTATTCAGGATCTTTTGGAAGGATAATTGGAAAGCATCGACAAGCCCTTCACCCGGATTACTATTTACAGTATAATTGGCAGTTTCTTTTGCACCATTTGTAGGTTTTCCTGTTGCTATACTATATCTGCATAGTTTGAACATTGGTATATCTGTATCACTATCTCCAATTGCTATGGTTTCTGCAGGGTCAATCTTGAGTTTTTCAAGTGCCAACTTTAACCCTGTCCCTTTATTGACCGTTTTATCGGTGATATGATATGCAAATGTACTATCGATGAGATTCACTGGCATATTGTTCTCAGACAACAGTTTTCTCCCATTTTCTATATCGAAATTTCTTTTTAATACAACTTCCGTGAAGCGAGGCATTGTTGGTTTTATTTCAACCCCTTTTATTTTATTAGAAAGATAATCATAAGCCGTTTCAGTTTTTGATTTATCTCCAAGTACCTGAATATCTAGAGGAGATGTGGATAAGACTCCACCATTTTCTCCAACCGATACCAAAGAAGTACCTAAATATTTTGCCAGAATAATGAGTTCCCATGCAGAACGACCACTTACAAATATTATTTGATATCCTAGTTTTGCAAGACTCCTCAACATAGCTGCTGCTTCAAGGTCTAGGTGTCCTTCATTATCAGCTATTGTCCCATCAACATCTAGTGCAAAACACTTCATCATTCTACTTTTCATATCTCAATCCTGCATAAGCACCTACATTTCGTTTCCTTAAGAACATAATTATTACTGATTTTATTTTTGACTTACATTCTTTTCCTATAATGATGCAATATTAGTGTACACATTCAAATTGAGGCTACTTTTATTAATACAAAATTATATTTGCATTCTGGGCTCGTGGCCTAGTCAGTATTCACCTAGAATAGTTAGCTGATGGAATCCAAGGTAACTATAGAAAGGATTAGGGCGCTGAAGAGATGTGTAAGCCTCCGAAGCCGGAAATCCTGGGTTCAAATCCCAGCGGGCCCGCCAATACCATTAGGCTAAACCCTTAATAACGCATTGATCAATGGCAATATTAATCAAAATTGAGCTTTAAAGAAGATGAAGACATTATCAGATGGAAAAATAATGTAAGTAGAGGTTCAAATATTACAGCGCAAGTATATTTTAGACGCTTGAGAGGTTTCTGTAACGAGAATAACACTAGTCCTCAAGAATTAGTTAAACTTGGGAATAAAGAGCCTAAGAAGCTTCAAGACCTCTTAGAAGATAATGTAACCAGATTAGACAATGAGGGAAAAGCAGGAAGTTACATTAAATCTATTCTTAAATCAGTTAGATCTTGGCTTTCATATAACGATATTCATCTTACACGAAAAATAAGGATTTCAGGAGCAAACTCAACTCCTACATTAGAAAATGAGAAAATACCTTCAACAGATGAATTAAAACAGGTAATTAACACTGCAAATAGCCGAGGCAGGGTCACGATTGCTCTTATGAGTCAATCAGGATTAAGACCCCAAACTATTGGAAATGGTAAAGATGGTTTAAAAATCAAAGACTTACCTGATTTATCTATAGAAAATGGAAAAGTTTCGTTAAAAAATATACCCATTCAAATAATCATTAGAGCATCAGTTTCCAAGACTGGCCACAAATATCTTTCATTCTTAAGTTCAGAAGGATGCGATTATTTGGTTGCATATCTTCAAGAAAGGATTGGTCGAGGCGAAAATCTTAATCAAGAATCTCCTTTAATTTCTTTTAATGCAGGTGGAGAATCTAAAATCTTTCATAAAAAAACAGATAATATCCATCCTTCAACTAAAACAGTGACAACCGAGATAAGGAAAGCAATTAGATCAGCTGGATTTAACTGGAGACCCTATATCTTCAGAGCATATTTTGATACACAATTACTATTAGCTGAATCTAAAGGCAAAATAACGCATTCATATCGCCAGTTTTTCATGGGGCATAAAGGAGACATGGAAGCACGATACACGGTAAATAAGGGGAGACTGCCTGAATCAATGATAGAGGATATGCGATCTAGTTATGGAGCTTCTGAAAATATTTTAATGACAAACCCAAGAGTTGAATCAATATTAGACGAGACAAAACAGGCTCAATTAGATATGGCTAAGCGGCTTCTATCAACTATCTATCCTCACTTAGATTTAGAAATTACGATTAAAGATAGAGAATTAGAGATGAATCGAGCTTTAACTGTTGATGAATCTCTGGATTTAATACTCAAAACAGTTGGAGATCATAAAAATAATAGAAATGACGGTGAAAACTTCAGAGTGATTAAGGTGGATGAATTGGAAGATTTTCTTAATAAGAATCCTGATTGGAAACCTAAACAAGCAGTAAATAGCGATAAATTCCTAATAGAAAAGAAGTTTTGATGTAATCACTTTAATCAATTTCTGTCTTGCAAGATGGGCAGGAAGTCTTATTTTGCGCTACTTTTTTCATGCGAAGAATCCATCCCTACCCCATTAACAAAAACAAAAACATTAACATTAACATTAACATTAACATTAACATTAACATTAACATTAACATTAACA
>JASMAB010000030.1:0-311 GCA_030754585.1 Nitrososphaerales archaeon
CTTGACTGTGAAATTTATTCCTGAAAATGTGATAATATCAGATTTTTGGAAGAAATACTTCAGACACCCAGATGGGTGGAGAATATATTCTGGTATTACCTCTGATGGGCATCCTGAACTTTTAATTTCTGGAGAAAAGGAATCATGGTTAATTAGGCGTGATAGTCTATACAATGGAAAACTTGGAATTGGGGGGAGATTGGATGGAGATATATCGATTAACCCGAGAGTTGATTCATTTGGTTTCAGAGAAATACCGAATCAATATTTGAATAAGATTTTATCTATGAACAATGAAGAGATTGGTCACG
>JASMAB010000030.1:321-6797 GCA_030754585.1 Nitrososphaerales archaeon
ACTTGAGAAGATTAAATCATCCAGTGTAATCCGTGGACCTATGGTGCAGTCATCTTGTGCTTTGCCGATAATTTCTAAGGAGCAGGAAGAACTGGATAGCAAACTAAATATTGAAATGAATAAGTGGAAACGTAGAATTTCTTATTTACAGTAAAATTCCGACATAAGATTATGATAATATCTCATCAACTAAACTTGGGCATTATAATAGCTGGATAAAAAACGCCGGGAGTGGGATTTGAACCCACGAGACTCAGAGAGTCACAAGCTATCTAGAAGTAATTCCAGGCCTGCGCCCTACCAGGCTAGGCGACCCCGGCAAATCATGTATTACTAATTCGTGGTTGAGCAGCAATCTTCTGATTTAAAGCCTTCCCCTTAGAAGTAGGGAAATACAAAATTAGAAAATGGTAGAAGATCCATCGGCGCTCACGCCTCCATCAGATCTCATCTCCAATCCTATAAAGTCAAACACGTAGACGCAACAGCGTGACCATCCCGCCTTAGAGCTGCTCCCTCCCGGACCTGGCTCGATTCAACGGCACAAAGTCGGAACCTCCCCTTCGAGAGGCCTGCTTCTTATAGCCACCCGCTACGGCGTGTCTTCATCCCTACAGGAAAGGTAAGTTTCCAACGGGAGCGTTTTACCCGATAGTTACTGGCCCCTGCATATAGTCGGTTTCAGGACGGGGGACGACTATCCCCCCAGCCCTACCTTCCACCGTATACGGTATAGTAAGTGATGCCTATATTTGCTTATTCAGCATAAAATATCACACAATTGATTTCTCATAGTCTTCAGCCTATAGGTGCAGGCGATGAAAGCACCTTACCACCTTTTTTCTTGGTTTTATTTAACTACCCTATTTTTGTTGTTAGGTACAGAATTTTATGTTGGGAAATATTGATATAGCTTTTAACTTCAAAGAATCTAATTGGTAGACAATTGTGCTAATTGTGGGAAACAATTTGGTTGGTTTGAAACTAAATATTGGAATCCACAAGACGATGAAAGTAAACTATGTGCTGAATGTAGTAAACGTATTAAAAATAAATCGATAAATAATAAGAGAATTGGGATAAAAGAAAGAATTAAGGAAAAGGCAGATAAACAAAAGAAGATGATCCATAAAAAAAGTGTCGAACAAAGAAGTGAGAATAAAAGAAATGAAAAAAGAAAAAACTCTAATTCTGACCCATTAAAGATTTTAAAGTTAAGGCTAGCTAAAGGCGAAATCACAAAGGAAGAATATCGTGACATGAGAAAAATGATTCAAGATGAATAAAAAATTATTTTTCTAGAATCAGTTAACTGAGCGATTATTCTTTATCATTTGAATAGTTTTGCAAGATAAACATATGTTGTTTGATGATGGGTATCCACAATTTTCACATTTTCTTCTTTTCCTTGAAGGTTGTGTGCTAGATAGTAGCTTTAGGGCTGTGCTATAGGTATTGTATTTTATGCCGGGGTGTCTTCGTTCAAGTTTGTTAAGAAAACTCCTAATTTCAGTCCTTATTCCCTCATTCATGTAGGGGCAAGGTATATTTTGGAAAGGGATACCTGAAAGATAAGCATAGAAAGCTATCTCTTCTTCATATATTTCGATAAAAGGCTTCACTCTACGCGGTAAATCTGTCTGAGATTCGAAGAATGGACTTAAAAATTCAAGTCGCCCCATATCACCATTTGTTAAATTGATAAAATAGGTTTGTATAAAATCATCTAAGTTATGCCCAGTGGCAACAACATCAGCTCCCACCTTCTTAGCAGCTAAATCTATGGCTCTACGCCTCAGAATACCGCATATTGAACAAGCTGAAATCTTCTGATCTTTCCTTAAATCCAATGCTTCGTCCAAAGTAAAACCAAAAAGAGATTTGAAAGAAACGATCTCTTGTCTTAAACCCATATTTGATACCATGTCTGAAGATAATTTAACCGCTTCATCGCGATATTCCTGAATGCCTTCATCTACAGTTATGACAATTATTTTCTCTCCATGTTTCGATGAATGTCTTTGAAGAACATCAAGGAGACTGAGACTATCTTTTCCCCCTGAAACTGCTACTGCTAAAATATCACCATGCTCCATCATATTATAACTGGAAATTGTTTTCCGAGTTTTCTCAATAATTGATCCCTTAAAACACTCACCGCATAGATACTCACCAGAATAAATTCTATGATAAACAGATTTTTTTTTGCACCTATTACATTTTTGCACGGTGTTTTTTATTGTGACCATCACCTTTTTACAGGGTATATTTGTTGCATCATATAGATATTAGCGTGAGCGAAGAAAACGAAAAGACCATAGAAGAAAAGGGATCCGAGGAAGAAAAAAATACTGAAGAAAAGGAATTAGAAGAAGAAAAGACGCTATCATTTCAGTTTCCATTTTTTCTATTAAGAACAAAAAGGGGTATAACATTTATGGATAAGTTAGCGATACTAAAGACAACCAGGCTTTTTGGAACGGTATCTTTATACATATTCCCCATAGTCGGTGCAGTAGGTTTTGCTCTTATCCTATTCTCAGCCTCAATTATGCTTGCAAGTCCCCCAATAAGAGAATTTGTACGATCCTCTGGCCCCTTTGTCCACATCCTTATACCTGGTCTAAATCCATATGTCCCCCTGATATACGGTTGGATAGCTCTTGTCGTTGCAATGGTAGTTCACGAAGGATCCCACGGAATCTTAGCTAGATCATTCAAATTAAAAGTAAAATCAAGCGGCTTAATATTTCTAGCCGTTTTACCAATCGGAGCATTTGTAGATATTGATGAAGAAGAAATTAAGAAGACTGCTGCGCGCAAAACTGGTAGAGTTATGGCTGCAGGCCCAATGAGTAATTTTGTTGTAGCTATTATTTCATTAATAGGATTGATGCTTCTAGTAGGAATGATGGTTCCAGCTTCCAGCGGTG
The DNA here is from genome assembly GCA_030754585.1 of Nitrososphaerales archaeon. Classification (GTDB taxonomy): domain Archaea; phylum Thermoproteota; class Nitrososphaeria; order Nitrososphaerales; family JACPRH01; genus JASMAB01. The sequence goes on from JASMAB010000030.1 coordinate 3,255, forward strand.
TAGGAGTAGTAGGCGTCTTTGAGGATTCACCAGCTCATAATGCAGGCATGTTACCAACCGACACTGTTTTAACATTAAATGGGGTTACTGTAACAAGTGGTGATGAAATTCAAGAAGTACTTTTAGATTTTAATCCAGGCGACACGATATCCCTTTCTTTTCTTCACGAAGGCGATGAAATAGAACGCAACATCATTTTGACAGACTTTAACAATACTGCCCGTGCATTTATTGGTTTTACCGGAATAGATTCATCCATGATTTCAGATCTCTTGGAGAATTATAGGAGACCACAATTAACATCTCCACTTATCTACCTCTATATTCCAACCTTCAATTTAGCTCAAGAACGTGTCCCATTTTCCGAAACAATGCAGAATTTCTATACTTCTCCTTTAGGTGATTACACCTTCTTCACTGCAAACATACTGTTCTGGTTGTGGTTCGTAAACTTCAATCTGGCTATCTTTAATGCTCTTCCACTATATCCATTAGATGGTGGACAAGCCTTAAGATCGGCTCTTCAGTCCTATGGAAACAAAAGAGGTTGGAAAGAAAATACAGCCAAGAAAATAGTCACAGCATCATCCCTATTCATAGTTGCTCTATTAATCTCAGTGATACTGGGTCCATACCTATTTGTTTAATATAACATAATATACACAAACTCGCTAGGTTGTAAGTTATTGAATGGAAAAATTATTTTATCCACATATCCTGACTTAGAATCAGCAGAAGATGCAGCTAAGTATCTGGTAAAGGAAAAGAGACTGGCTGCATGTGTAAATCTTGTTAGAATAGACTCTAGATATATTTGGAAAGATAAATTTGAGGAGTCTGGGGAGTACCTCGTGATATACAAAACAACTAAAGAAAAAGTGGAAGACCTAAAGAAAGAGGTCGAAACACAACACCCCTATGATATTCCAGAAGTTCTAGAAATAACTGTTAATGATATGAATAAAAAGTACTTAGATTGGTTGAATAATGTAACCGGCAGTTTCTAACCAAAATACACAGGATATCTCAAAAGAGATACAACTCCACTAAGCTTGGAGACCTGAACTCCTAAATCTGTGGAGGAATCTATCAGAAACGTTTTCCCACGCTGAGACTCTACCTTGTTTAGAAGCTTAATTATTTCATCCTCATCAATTCCAAGTTCAAAGATTCGGTCAGAAACCAAGAGGGATTCAATAGCGCCTTCATCAGTTGCTTTAACTGCATCAGAGAACCCAAGAGCTATACGATCATCTTCTACAGCGATGCGTCGAACTATTTCCTCAAGCAGGGTTGCTGCTCTACCAAGTTTACTCTCTGAAATATTCTTTCTTAAATCTTGGGAATGTAAAGCTAGGTAAATTCCATCATCACCAGCAGAGTCAATTCCATCTACGATCTTAACAGCTGAAGCTAATTTACTACCACTGTTTGACAGAAGATTTGCAAATTCATTTTTTATATGACCAGGGCCTGACACATAAATCCGCATTCCTTTCCGAAAAATCCGTTGAATGACATTCTCCACTTCCTTAAAGTAAGGTTCAAGCGGCTTTGTGGTTTCACGGTAGAATTTACCTGAGAAGCCAGACTGCAAAGTTGGGAATGTTTGCAAGTGAACTCCCTTAATTAGACCTAAACCCGCCTCTCTTCTATCTATTGCCAATAATATGAAACCATCTTCCTCATTTTGGCTTTTCTTGAGTAGCCCTATTTCCATTGAGCTTAAATATTCTTTCTGCAAACCAATACGTTTCAATGGGACTACAACAAGTGAATGTGACCCACCTTTTGAAACCAATTCATTTGAACTGGAGGTAATGTCCCCAATTATCCTCAACCTCTCCAATGCTGAATCTAAGGATACACGTTCCACTTTCAATGTTACTGTGATCTTTATACGTTCACCTTTGTCAGGACGTACATATTCTCCAATCTCTTTGATGACTCTAGATGTTTCACCTGAAACCAAATCTCCAGAAGAGATCACTCTACGCAGTACCCAGAGATCTTCCGCGTTCTCTGGAGTAAGGACAGCTAATCCGGCTTTAGGAACTAACCTATGGATTATCATCTACAGAGACAAATAGCTATATCAATCTAGTCCTAATTGTTTGAAGGTCAATATTGTTGTGTCTATGGGTTTTCTTATGATGTTACCCACTCTGTGCCCTATAACTGATTTTGCACCTATACTTGTACATACATCCACAAGTCTTTGAGTAATTATTCCATCAAAGACTATGGTACTAGCGTTTTTTTGGGATGATAATCTTTCGAAAAGCTGATTAACCGGCACTTGTATTATCTGTTTCATCTTTGTATCCAGAATAACTGCTTCAAGTGTACCATTGATATTAGGGTATATCTTTTTGATCTTTGTTTGTAAAGTTTGAGGTATCTTTGGTGGTTTTAGTTCCGGTTTGGGTTCCGGTGAGACTATTGTTGGTTTCTCTTCTGGTTTTTTCTTTAGTATTTTTAATATCTCTACAGGTGTTAAATCTTCAACTTCTTTATTCAAGGGTGCTCGAAATATCTTCTTTGGTTTAATTACCTGTAATAATTCTTTTTCTATCAAGTCTCCTCCACGGTCTCCATCAAGAAACGCTATAATTTTCTTTTCTTTAGCAAGCTGAATAACCGATTTCGGTATCTTAGTTCCTTCTATAGCAATCACATTGCTTATGCCTGTCCTTAGAAGATTGTTAACGTCTGCTCTTCCTTCCACTAAGTAGATCTCATTTGATAGATAGATTTCAGGTCCTGCTGGGAGGTTCTCCTTTCCATATGAAATGATCTTAGCTGCTTTAGTAGACGCTGATACTTCCTTTAGAATTTCTTCACTTTCACTGGATGTTTTTGAAGCCCATTCTTTCATTATACTTTTTGCACGATCTGCAATAGCTTTTCGTTTTATGGCTCTGATATCTTCAATAGCTGTTAGGTTGAAATTTGCTGCACAAGGCCCAACTTTCTCTATGTTTTCTATGGCTGCTGCTATTAGGGCTGCTGTTGACATATCTGTTCCCATCGGAATTATTACTTGACCATTTGTTCGGCCATTCTTTGATTCTAGTTTTATCTCAATGCGTCCTACTTTCCAATTCTTTTGAAGCTCATGTAAATTCATTTCGGGGCCGAAAAGTCCTTCTGTCTGCCCGAAGATTGCACCTATTAAATCTGCTTTTTCTACTACGCCTTCTACTTCAAATCTTATCCTTACGTGATATTTGATAATACCAGACTCTGGCATTGATAATGCCTCCAATTATATTAGTTAATTTCAATTTTAACGTTTGATAAATAGAAAATAGTGTATATATAACTATTTGGTGTTTCACTAATTAGATATTTATTTCCTTTTTTTATTTATACGTAATATCTGCATTAATATTCAGACAAAGATTATCTAATTAACCAAGATTATTTTTTAATTAGGATTATTCTTGTTTTGAATTGATTCTAACAGTTTATGTGAAAATCCGTTACTTTATTGTTACCTTAATCATCTTAACTTCGTTGATTGGTTTATCATTTGGACCA
>JASMAB010000031.1 GCA_030754585.1 Nitrososphaerales archaeon
AGAGGCAACAACAGCAATGCTTGAAGGTCAAGTAGCAGGACTTCACGCTTCACTGAATCTAGGATATGACGATAATAATGTTGATAAACAGATTAAAGAATTACTGAAAGAACTCGATGAAGAGAGATCTGGCCCATTTGGATCAAGAATTAGAAAAGGCTTAGCCAAAGTTCTGGTTGATAAAGTGAATTAGAATGGACTCTCTTGAATATCTAAAGACAGGTGCCGTGACAATGATGAATCTGGAGCAACTAGGTCTAATTCCTTCCACAAAGAGGATTAACGGAAAGAGACCCGTTGTGGTCTTTGAATGTCATCAAGAGATACCTTGCGACTCATGCCTTGAAAGCTGCAAAGTTGGATGTATAGAAATGAAAAACATCAATGATATACCTAAAGTCAATTTTGAGAGCTGCACCGGATGTGCAGCCTGCCTGAAAAAGTGTCCAGGATTAGCTGCTTTTCTGGTCCAAGTAATAGGGAAGAAAGGGTATGTTACAATGCAGTACGAGTTTCTACCGCTTCCTATGAAAGACGAAAAAGTAAAAACTCTCGATAGATTAGGTAGAGAGATAACTGACGGGATAATTACAAATCTCATCACTCCTGAACGTAACGATGGAACCGCCATAGTGACAGTTGAGGTACCCAAAGAATTTGTGATGGAAGCCAGAGCAATCAAACCCCTGAAAGAGATGAAATAGATGAGCAAAAAAATATACTGCAGATGTGAAGATATAACAGAAGAAGACATCCTAAAAGCAATAGACGAAGGATTTGATGATATAGAGTCTTTGAAACGTTACTCAGGTTTCTCAACAGGACCATGCGAAGGAAAAAACTGCATAATGCATGTCATCCGGTTACTAAGCCAGAAAAAAGGATTGAAACCTGAAGATCTCCGACTCACTGTCCTCCGACCACCTGTAGATCCTGTATTGATAGATGTACTTGCAGGTGAAGAATAGACTTGGAATCCGCAATTGTAATTGGAGGAGGTATAACAGGTTTCAGTATAGCATATAATCTAGCCAAACGCGGAGTCAAGACCACTTTACTCGAGAAGAAATATCCATCAAGCGGATCAACAGGAAGATGCTCCGGCGGCATCAGAAACCAATGGAGTAGGGAACATGAGATAAAACTAGCAAGAGAAAGCATCAAGGTACTAGAGAAATTATCTGCAGAACTAAATTTCAACATACTCTTCAGACAAGGGGGTCACATAATATTAGCCGAAGATGAAAAATCAATGAATAATTTAGTCAAAGATACCGAAACCCAACGAGATGTGAATGTAAGAACCGAGATATTGAACCAAGATCAAATCAAACGAATACTCCCATTTGTGGACATAACTAAAATAGTTGGAGGCACATTAAACCGAAAAGAAGGTGTTTGCCACCCCTTCTCACTCCTATATGGATATCAACAAAGCTTTAAAAAACTTGGAGGAAAGGTTCTGAAATTCACAAAAGCAGAAAAGTTGGATATTCGCAACAGTAAAGTCGAAGGAGTAAAGACCAATAAGAATACCTTTGAAGCTGACTTCGTTGTAGTGGCTGCTGGAGCTTACTCCAAAGAACTTCTCAAAACCATCGGGATCAATATTCAAAGTAAGGTACTCAAGACAGAGATTCTGGCAACAGAGCCTCTTAAGTTCTTCATAAAGCCTATGGTCCTTTGTAAGCCCTCAATGTTGTTCTTTAACCAGACAATAAGAGGCGAAGTTATAGGCGGAGCATCTGAACCGTCTAATGAAGGGTACAACCTAGATTCCTCATTGGAATTCCTAAGAACTTTCTCTAAAAAGCTACGGAATATAGCACCGCCACTAAGACGTGTAAAAGTACTTCGATCCTGGGCGGGTCTTCAAGAGTTTTCACCCGACGAATCACCAATATACGGTAAAACAGAGATACAGAACCTATATATCGCCTGTGCAGACTCAGGCAAAGCCTTCACATTCGCACCAAAAATAGGAGAATACTTCGCAGAACTAATAACCGAAGGTCAAACAAGCTGGGATATGACACCCTTCTCGCTTAAGAGATTCGAAAAGAAGATAAACCAAAACCACTGATAAACACATATTATTTAACGCAAATTATTCGGTAAGCTTATTCTCGTACTTCTAGTGTTCCATATCTGCCAATGTTGAAGCGGACTTCTCCCTGGAAGCTGTTTGTGGAGAACTTTTAAGTTTCCACATTACTACTTCTGTTTCAACTGCTAAAAATAATCTGAAAGTATTCACATAATCTTTATATTTTGGTTAGGCAACCCTAATTAGGAGAGCCTAATCCTTATGTTAAGTCAGATAATAGAAAGTAAAATAAGAAAACAAACCAATATTCACACAGCTGAAGAACAAAGTGTACAAATCTCAAAAAGAATTATTTTAGTTGGTTCCCCAAACACTGGAAAAAGCATCATATTCAATGCCCTCACAGGTACTTATACATCTGTTTCAAACTACCCAGGAACCACAGTAGAAGTAGCAAAAGGAAAAAGTCGAATAGATAATGAAACATTCGAAGTTTTAGATACACCTGGAATGTATTCACTCATTCCAGTAACCGAAGAAGAAGATGTTACCCGACGCATAATAATGGAAACAGAATCAGCAATAATAATTCACGTCATTGATGCAAAGAACCTTGATCGCATGCTGCCGCTTACACTTCAACTAATAGAAGCTGGTCTCCCCATCATACTTGTTCTAAATATGATGGATGAAGCCAAAAAAAGAGGAGTTGGCATAAATTCTGACATACTACAGGACATATTAGGTATACCAGTTGTAAAAACTGTAGCTGTAACTGGGGAAGGTATCACACAACTAAGAAAAGAGATAAACAACATAACCAAAAATCAAACACATTTAGAAAAAAAACAATTAATTGTACATAATCCCACCATCGAATCCGCAATATCAAAAATAACGCCACTCATAAGCAATAACACAATATCAAGAAGAGCTTTGGCATTACTTTTTCTTCAAGATGACCAAATGATAAAACGGTGTGAAGGGAAGAGCCTTGAAAAAGAAATTACCGCAGATATTAGAAGAATTGTGAAGAAAGCCCAAGAATCACTTGATGAACCAATAAGGTATGTTACAGCTATGAAGAATCAAGATGAAGTGAATCATATAGTTTCAAAGGTTGTTTCAGAAGTTTCAAATCAAGATTCAACAAATCTACCGGATAGATTAAGCCGCATTATGACAAGACCACTCACAGGTATTCCCATATTTTTACTTGTAACCTATTTTGGGTTATACCAGTTCGTAGGTGTATTCGGGGCCGGAACGATAGTCGATTTCCTCGAAGCAACAGTATTTGAGGAATACATTACACCATATATTATCTCTTTGGCAACCACATTCATACCATGGGAGACTATACAGGATCTATTTGTAGGAGAGTACGGAGTGTTCACATTAGGTCTAAGATACGCTATAGCAATAATCCTCCCAATAGTAGGTACATTCTTCTTCGCATTTGCAATAGTAGAAGATACAGGTTACCTACCACGAATGGCATTACTGATAGATAGGGGCTTCAAAAAAATAGGGTTGAGTGGCAGAGCAGTAATACCGATGACCTTAGGCTTTGGTTGTGGAACCATGGCAACAATGGTGACCAGAACTCTTGAAACAAAAAGAGAGAGAGTTATAGCCACAATACTTCTCGCACTTGCCATACCTTGTTCAGCTCAACTTGGAGTAATACTAGGAATTCTCTCCGGGAACTCTATGGTTACTCTAATTTGGATGAGTACAGTGTTGATGACTCTACTTGGTGTAGGTCTACTCACAGCCATAATCATACCTGGAGAGAAACCTAGTTTCTACATGGAGCTTCCACCACTAAGATTGCCAAAATTATCTAATCTCATAAGCAAAACTTACACACGGATGGAATGGTACTTTATTGAGATACTCCCATTATTCCTATTAGCAAGCTTACTCATATGGCTAGGACAAGAAACTGGAATATTTCAGATTATAGTAGGTGGAATGACACCCTTAGTAAACAGTTTAGGATTGCCAGACAAGGCCGCTGAAGCATTCCTATTCGGATTCTTCAGACGAGATTTTGGAGCAGCAGGTCTCTATGATCTCCAAAAAGCAGGATTACTTTCACCTCTTGCACTAGTAGTATCTGCAGTGACAATTACATTATTTGTTCCATGTATAGCTCAATTCTCAATAATGATTAAAGAAAGAGGATTGAAAACAGCTATAAGCATAGCAGCTTTTGTTTTCCCATTCGCATTCTTCGTTGGATATATGTTAAATTGGACACTTGGGGGCATAATATAGAGTTGAAGTGTTCTCTATGTAGCCATGAATTTGATGAAAATATGGTAAACTCTTTATGCGCAGAATGCAGCATAAAAATAACAAAAAACTGCAATTTAGCAGCATGCCCCAACTGCGGGTTTGAAATGCCAAAAGATTCTCACATGAGCAGATTCTTTAAGAAAATAAAGTGGTAAGAATGAATAAAAAGAAATCACAACAGAACAACCACACCAAAATTACAGAGTTAAATGTGGGCGAAAGATGTAAAGTAATAAATCTTGAAACAAGTAATGAAACGAGACTTCAGAAACTCTTGTCAATGGGCATACTACCAGGAAGACACATAGAAATTCTGCAGAAAGTCCCTTCATACATACTTCAGGTAGGACAAACACAATACGCTATTGACAAAGAAATTGCAGATGCAATATATATAGAGCAAGAAAAAAGCTAAGTTTAACACAGAAGAAGTGGAAGCAGAATCCTAACCCTCAAAATATTAACTATTAGTAATTATTAATAAAGCCAGAAAGATAAACAATAGCCGTTTGAAACATCTTTTCACATCTGAATCTGTCGCGGAAGGACACCCAGACAAAGTAGCAGACCAAATATCTGATGCTATTTTAGATGCAATAATTATCCAAGACAAGAACGCAAGAGTAGCTTGTGAAACCCTGATAATGCAAGGCACAATCGTCGTTACAGGACAAATAACAACAACCGCATATGTTAACATCCCAAAAATTACAAGACAGACACTAAAAGACATAGGGCTATCAGATGCAAAAGGTGGTCTGGACTGGGAGACGTGCGGTGTACTGGTTTCTATAGAAGAACAATCACCAGATATAGCAAGAGGCGTAAATAAATCACAAGAAGAACAGGGAGCAGGAGACCAAGGCCTCATGTTCGGCTACGCATCAAACGAAACACCAGAACTTATGCCACTACCCATCAAACTTGCCCAAACACTTGTAAGACAACTAGCAGAAGTTAGAAAAAAGAAAATTTTACCTTATTTGCGACCAGACGCCAAATCACAAGTAACCATCGAATACGACAATGGAATACCAAAAAGAGTAGATACAGTAGTTATCGCAGCACAACATGACGAAAAAGTCTCAAACGAACAACTAAGAAAAGAGATTAAAGAACTCGTAATAAAAAAAATCATTCCATCCAATATGATTGACGGCAACACAAAAATCCATATAAACAAAACAGGAAGATTCGTAATCGGTGGAACACTCGCAGACAATGGTTTAACTGGAAGAAAAATCATTGTAGACACCTACGGCGGAGTCGGAGCCCATGGTGGAGGATGCTTTTCAGGCAAAGATCCAAGTAAAGTTGACAGATCCGGAAGCTACATGGCAAGATACATCGCAAAAAATATTGTAGCTGCAGAACTTGCAGACAGATGTGAAGTCCAGATAGCATACGCAATAGGAGTACCGGAACCCGTATCAGTTATGGCGAACACATTCGGAACAGGCAAAGTTTCAGATGAAAAAATCACTGAAGCAATAACAAAAATATTTGATATGCGGCCAGGAATAATAATCAAAACTCTAGATTTACTTAGACCAATATATCGAAAAACCGCATGCTACGGTCATTTTGGAAGAGACAATCCAGAATTCACTTGGGAAAAAACTGATAAAAAAGAAGAACTAAAAAAAGCAGCAATCAATTGACCAAAGACACTCCTCCTCTTTAGCAACATATTGTCAAAATAAAAA
>JASMAB010000032.1 GCA_030754585.1 Nitrososphaerales archaeon
ATTCTTATCTTCATCTTTAACTGGAAAATATGTTGCCATATCGAATGGCGGTGCGGGTTTACCGATTTTTGCGCTCAATATAATATAATTTGGTTTGTTATACTATTTTAATATTTGTTTATCATCTGAATTCTTCTCTATTTGTAGCAGTAACATCTAACAGTATTATTTCACCAGATCTCCATATTGTAAATGTAACAGTTTGGCCAGGTGATACAAATTCTGCAACATATGTTGACCAGTCAGACCAGTCGATGACTTGAATACCATCTATTTCCATAATTATATCTACTGCAATATATCCCTCGTTACCTTCTTGGTCTTCTGTATCTATTCCTGCAGTTAGTCCAACGTTTTCTGCTGGAAACCCAGGCGTAATTTCGATTACCATTAATCCAGTTTGTGCAGTGTCTACATTTAGTACGTTTCTTGATTGAATATCTTCTGGAGTTAATGGTATCGCGTAGAAACCAAATAAGGGGTGAATGTACTTTCCCTGCTGTATCAGAGCTGGTACTACCCGATTAACTATGTTTGAAGGGACAGCAAAATTGAAACCTACATCTTTTCCAGCATTTGTCGTTCCAGCATTTGTTATACCGACAACATTTGCTGATAGATCAAAAAGTGGACCTCCAGAACTCCCTGGTGCTATCGTTAAATCAATCTGCAAAACTGGAACGATTATTGGTACCTCATCAAGCTCTATTTGTCTATTTACTTGACTTACAAATCCCGATGAAAGACTTTGTGTTAATCCAAGCGGATTACCTATTGCAACTAATTGTTGTCCGATATAGAGATTTGAAGAGTTACCTAATTTCAACGGTGTTGAATCAGATGGTGAAGTTGGGACCCTTATCACGGCTATGTCAGAATACGCATCTTCTCCGACGATAATTGCATTAATTCTTGATTTATCATAAAATTCAACTTCTATTTCTAATGCGTCTTCAACTACATGCCAATTTGTTACAATTAGATTTGTCGTTGTACTCGAATTTATGCTATACATAAATCCAGATCCTTGACCTTGATCTGTTCTAATAACAACTACAGACTTAGAAGCAATCTCAAATACATCTATGGGAGTTTGTGTAATTGTTCCACTAACTTTTTCTTCAAGTAGTTGAACATTTTCTGAAAGTGCGTCTAGATTTGAATTTATCACACCAATAGTTGAAATCATCTCTTCTATTGATGAACTTAGTTTGCTAATTGTTGAAAGAATTTCTTTATTATCATCTTGAACTTTGATAAGACTAATCTGCCTTAGGGATTCTCTTGTTTGAGTAAGATTTCTGGTTAATTCATCTGTTTGTAATGCAAACTTACTTTCCAAGACAGATATTTCTGATAATATGGTCTGATTCAATGTGTTTAATGATTCACTATTATCAAGTACGGTGGAGAGTTGCTCACTTAGAGACGAAAGTGAGGATTCAATTGAATCTATTTTTCTTTTGGTCTCATTAAGGTCTATCTGTGTATTTTGTTCTGAATCAGTAAATATCAAATAGCTATTGACGCTGGAAATAGCAATAGCAATAATACATAATGTTCCCACTGCTATTAATGTCCTGTTAGCCATATCTGGAATTATAAATTAATAGCATATATGAATTTTTTTAATTGATATATTAATTTACATTAATCTTGGTTTTTTACTAACAAATGAAACCAATGATTCCATTATGTGAAATCCCAAGATTTAATATGCATGTACTTTACGTTTATGTTCTTTTAATGCAATAGTGTGAGGAAGCATCTTTTTGCAAATTGGACACATAACAATTGTATCTGTTCTCATACTGTTCTCTCTTTTTCAACTTCAGAGTTAAAACAAGAAGGTTGAATATTCTTGATATATTGCTTCAACTTATGTTCATATAAGTAAATGGCTTCTATTAATCTTTGTCATTATTGTGAAAAAACAACAAATTCCTTTTAATTAACTCAAAAAGAATCAGATATTTAAGTTCTGATAAAATACAGTGCAATGTTATTTCTTTTGGATATTCCGTTATTGTTTTAAATAGGTAGTTTATCTGGAATGGTTGATATAGTTGGATAAAGATCTAGAAATAGCGATAAAAAGATTCCATAGAAAGAATGTAAAAGCTGATGATACTTCAAGTGATAAATCCATGTTCCCGTTTCTAAAGACAAAAGAAGATACAAATCCATTATTCCCTATTTTAACAAAGAAAGATACGATCACCCCTTTAGTTCCCCATCTTACTGAGATGGTTGGAGTTAAACCTCTATTTCCAGATAATTTTGGGCTACTAGAAAATATTCGTAATAGATCTATCCATGATTATTCAACTTACGGGGAGCTTACTGCAAATCGATTAATGCGCAATCCAACTCAAATGAATCCGTCAATAGATTTTCTTTACAGATTAAGGAATTCAAGGTTTTTGTAGAAATCTTCAATTATCTTTGAAGATTATTTTTATGGGGATATAAATTTCTTTTCAAGTTATTTCAAAGAAACAACTGTTGGTTTCTTTACAAAAAATTAGCTTAATCTTTCCCCTAATACTTGATCCAGAAATTAGAATTCTAGATTCGCATCTTCTAACTTTCTATGTCAAGTCGAACTTTCTTCCATCCTTCAGTTCCTCTGAGAGTGCTTATCAAAGCGTTGATAACTTTTGAGAATACCATTTCGACATACGAGTTTAATTCGACAGGTTTTTCGTCGATAATAACTTTTACCTTCATATTTGTCATAGTAAATTGAAAAGAAAGTATGTATAAATGTATTGAAAAACTCACGATGTTTATCTGTGACAGACCTAGAATTCAATTTTGTGTCTTCTAACGAAAATGTCTTTATATTTGGGGTAATGGGCTTGTTATCCCAAGTTGCAGTTCAATAGAATAATTTCAAATATTTTACCGATTATAGCTATTGTAATTTTGATTTCTCTAAGTGTAATAGTGATCTTCTTCATATTGCCAACCGAATCATCTCAGGAAGATGAGCTCCCCAATTTATCTCGTGATGGAAATGAACAGGAAGAAATTCCTATTCATAAGATGTCTGTAGAAGTAGCTTTTCCAAATATTTCGTTCAACAGGATGGTTTTCTTGACACATGCAGGGGATGGTTCAGGTTCCTTGTTCCTTGTTCTTCAGGAGGGACAAATAATTGTCTTTCAAAATAATGATGATGTCGAGTCGTTAACTGTTTTCCTTGACATAAGAGATAGGGTTGATGATTCTGAAAACGAAGAGGGATTATTAGGTTTGGCGTTTGATCCACACTATGAGAGTAACGGTTACTTTTATGTTCATTATACAGCTTCATCTCCTTCCAGATCTATAATATCCAGATTCTCTGTGACTGTTGATGATCAACAAAAAGCGGATATTGAAAGTGAATTAGTTATCCTTCAAATTAATCAACCGTTCGATAATCATAATGGTGGTCATATTGCTTTTGGTCCTGATGGTTATCTCTACATCGGATTGGGTGATGGTGGAAATGGAGGAGACCCTCACGGTAATGGACAAAATAACGAAACTCTTCTTGGCACTATTTTACGAATCGATGTGAGTGATTCATCTGAACAGAAGAAATATGGTATTCCACCAGATAATCCTTTTGCGGGTTTGAAGTATGAAAAAAATGAGATATGGGCGTATGGATTACGTAATCCTTGGAGATTCAGTTTTGATGAAGAAACTGGATTATTATGGGTTGGTGATGTAGGACAAAATAAATTTGAAGAAATAGATATTGTTGAGAAAGGTGGAAATTATGGGTGGAATATGCTTGAAGGTTTCCATTGCCATCCGGACTCAACTTCTAGTTGCGATAGTGAAAAGTTTGAAGCACCGATTGTTGAATATGATCGTGATGAAGGCTGTTCGGTAACCGGAGGCTATGTCTACCGTGGTAGTATTTTTGATTTTCTATATGGCAGTTACATATATGGTGATTTCTGCAGCGGCTTGATATGGGCTCTCAATTATGATGGGACAAAGATAGTGGATGTTACAATACTTGTTGACTCAGACCTGATTATATCATCTTTTGGGGAAGATGAAGAAGGCGAGCTTTATATTTTATCATTTGATAATAAGATCTATCGGTTGAAACTCAACGAATGACTAGTTGCCATTTTACCTAAAAGTGTTAATTCCTATTAGGGTGAGATATCTAAAAAAGAATATCATGAGATGTTAGATACTTTAATTAAATGACGAAAAATTAAATTGATTCTCATTTGCTATAATGTATTTGTATATTGAAAGTAAAATGGAAGAATAATAATTTATGAGTAATGTTACGGAAAACAGCAACAGTGTTACGGAATTCAGTAACGTTGGACAAAAAGACTACTAATCATATCTAAAATTGCGCCTAATTGGAGGAGGGAGTGGGAGTTGAACCCACTTATATCCGCTCTGCAGGCGGACGCGTTACCGTTCCGCCATCCCTCCATTAAATGAACCATATTTTTTGCTGTGGAAATAAGTCTTTAGATAGAATGTAAGAAATATTCCACTTTCAAACTTTACACTGTTTTTTTTTAAAAAATACCCAATTATTCACTATAATAATGAATTATCTAATTTTAAGCAGTTTTATAATATCTTATTTTAGTCTAATGTGTTTCAATCTAGAATGTGATTAATGAATGCCAGAAATTATTGAGGTGAAGAATCTCATTCAAGTTTATAGTGATGGAACAAAGGCAGTTAAAGATATTTCATTTAATGTCCAAAGAGGTGAATTCTTTGGTTTCTTAGGTCCGAATGGTGCTGGAAAGAGTACAACAATAAAAATTCTAACCACGTTGTTGGCAAAAACGTCTGGTTCGGTTACAATAGCCGGTTTTGATGTTGATAAGGAACCGAAAGAGATACGTAAAATCATTGGTGTTCAGAGTCAAGAAACGGTTATCGATGTTGATTTAACTGGACGTGAGAATTTAATGCTTCAAGGTCATTTTCAGCAAATGAAACACGATATACTTAGGGTTCGTGTTGATGAACTCCTTAAACTTATGGATCTACAGGAAGTTGCGGACAAGCGTGCACGTAATTATTCTGGAGGGATGAAGAAGAGGCTTGATCTTGCTTCAATCCTTGTGCATAAACCTAAACTACTCTTTCTTGATGAACCTACAACTGGATTGGATCC
>JASMAB010000033.1:0-503 GCA_030754585.1 Nitrososphaerales archaeon
CATGCGATCGGTGCAGTAATAAAAATAGCAAACATCTTCGCTAAAAGAGACCTCAGAGGAAACTTTGAAGAAATATCTGACTATATATTGAACAGAATCGGTGCAGTAGGTATTGCTTGGGGCGCACAACATCAAAAGGCTATGGCTATCGGCACAGGAGCCAATAGACTAGGGATACCTGTCATTCTAGGGCCCCAAGGAGTCAAGTACAGAAGAGCATACCTTGGTAAACGCGAAGATGATGATAAATGGAATGTCTTTAACGCAAGAAATGGAAAAACTGTGTACGGTGGTCCTTCACCTGAACATCTTGCATATTGTGTAGAAACATCAGAGGAACTCATGGTAACAGCTGCCAGACTAGTTATAAGGGCAAACGATACACCAAAAGGAAGGATGATTAAATTATCTAACTACATAAGTCTACACAAACAGTACTATGGAACTTTACCTGATGACATACATCGTTTCATAAGAGCTGAAACCGATATACCAATCACAAT
>JASMAB010000033.1:513-4975 GCA_030754585.1 Nitrososphaerales archaeon
ATATCCCTGACCCAACATTACTTGATAGAATGATACTGAGGAGAGAGTAACTTACCACAAATCGAAGCTGGAGAGACCTCTGAGGTTAGAGGCCCGAAACTTGCTTTTAATCTCGCACCAGAAAACTCTGCCAGACTGATAAAGAGAGCTAAACGCCTCATGATAATTGTAGGAGGTGGAGCTGAGGATATGAAGAGCGATGGTGTAAACGTACACAACGTCGTATCTAGGATAGCAAAAAGTATGAACGGAACGATTGTATCTTCACCAGGTGTGTTTAAGGGGTTCACAACGAAAAAGGATCTAAATGTTATAAATTTTGGTCTTGAGGATGTAACACATCGACTTCTGGATGAAAACTGGACAGGTTTCGATGGAAAAGGAACATATGATATCATTGTTTTCATAGGAGGATTATATTACTTCCAGAGTATGATGTTATCCACCCTGAAGCATTTCAATCCAAAGATGAAAACAATATCCATAGACCGCTATTATCACCCTAACGCCACATTCTCACTAGAAAACTTAAGCATAGACAAATGGAAGAATGGTCTTGAAGGAATGTTGAAAGTATTGGAGGCAAAATAGAAAAATGGGTCATAAAGTTTGTGATATTAATGAACTCAGAACACTTCCAACAGGAGTTAAGAAACCTGAATTTCCTGTAGATATTGGCGAAATGCATGAAGGTGAAAGAGTAAGAAAACCTCAGATGCATCTTGAATTTGGCGGCCTTAAAGCTGAGACAAAATGGGAACTAATTAGAACACGAAAAGAAGATGAGATAACTGATGCACGAGTTATAATAGAAGGTCCAGATATTCCTGATCTGAAAGAGGGCGGAAGCTATCCATTAGGAATACTAGTGGAGGTAGCTGGCAAAAAGGTTGAAAAAGATATAGCTGGAGTCCTAGAACGAAGGTTACATTATTTCCTTAACTATATAGAAGGAGTAATGCACGTAAACCAGAGGTACGATATTTGGATTAGATTCACCAAAGACGCTTTTAATAAGGGATTAAATTCCCTTGAATTATGGGGAAAAGCCCTTATCTGGCTTTATAAAACAAGTTTCCCAATACTAGAAAAAGTACAAATTACTTTCTTCACAGAACAAAAACAAGTAGCTAGTAATCTTGACATGGCTCAAGAACATTGGTCTGAAAGAGATGAACGGGCCCGTAATATGACGGATGAAGAAGCAGATCAATTCTACGCTTGTGTTATGTGCCAGTCATTTGCTCCAAGTCATATGTGTGTAATCACTCCTAATAGAACAGGATCATGCGGTTCAATTAGTTGGTTTGATGCACGTGCTGCTGCAAATATTGATCCAAATGGACCGAACTTTGCAGTACCAAAAGGTAAAGTTATTGATGCTGAAAAAGGAATTTATGAAGGTGTTGACAAGGTACTTCAAGAGAAATCTTTGGGAGAAATACAAACCTGTTCAATATACAGTATGTTCGAAAGCCCCCATACCTCTTGTGGGTGCTTCGAAGGTATTGCGTTTTATATTCCAGAATTAGATGGAGTAGCTGTGGTCCATCGAGACTATAGAGAAAAAACTGTAAATGGGCTATCATTCGCAGAAATGGCCGCTAACACAAGTGGAGGAATCCAGAGCCCTGGATTCAATGGTATCGCTGTTGAGTATCTTCACTCACCAAGATTTCTTAAACCTGATGGTGGATGGAATCGTGTTGTTTGGTTACCTTCAGGAATCAAGGAACGAGTTGCAAACTCAATACCCAAGGACATCATCGATAAGATTTCAACTGAAGCTGACGTAAAGAACCTAGCAGAGCTAAAAGAATTCCTGATTAAGAAGGACCATCCCGTTGTTAAAAGATGGTCAAAAGAGGAAGAAACCAAACCTGAAGAACCAAAGGCCGAAGCGGTTGAAGCAGCTGAAGAAACCCAAATTGAGATCCCAGCAGGTTCTGAAACAGTAATTCGAACACCTACAATGCAATTACCCACAACAGGTGGATTCAAGATAATCCTCAAGAATGCAAAGATAACAGCAGATAAAGTAATAATAAAAAGATTGGAGAAAAAATAATCTTCTAGAAGAGGTAATAGAAGTGGGTAAATCAGAATCAAAATCATTAGATCTTATCAAAGACCTATGGAAACTGGCAGAAGATATTGAAGAAGCAGAAATTAGTAACGTAGAAATCAAGGCAGATGAGTTAGCATTGGTAATACAACCTATAGTTTCCACTATTACAAAAAGTATTCACACTCAATCTCAAATGATCCAAGATGCTAAAGTTCAGCAGCTAGTTGAATCAAAGTTCGAAATACCAATAGAGACATATCCAGGCAAAATTTCGGAAGTAACAATAGGAGCCACAAAATCTGAAGGAGGGTCTAGAGGGAAGGTAGTAAAAGCCGGTGGTATGAGTACTATGCCATTTTACAGCTTTGAAAAAGAGGTCCCACATAAACCAGTTTTTGCAATAGACATCTTCGATGTTCCTCTTAAACTTGCAAAGATGGTAAAAATTCACTACGAAGAAGTAATGGATGATCCAGCTGAATGGGCAAAAAAAGTTGTTAAATTCGGTGCCGATGTCGTTTCTCTGAATCTGATAAGTACAGACCCATTATTGGATGATGTATCACCAAGTGAAGCTGCAAAGGTTGTAGAAAATGTTCTTCAAGCAGTCGATGTACCATTAATTATAGGCGGCTCAGGAAATATGGAAAAAGATCCATTAGTTCTTGAAGCCGCAGCTGAAGTTGCTGAAGGTGAACGTGTTATACTAAATTCAGCTAAAACAGATAACGATTATAAGAAGATCGCTGAGGTTGCTAAAAAGTATGGGCACATCGTAATAGCTTTTACTCCTATGGATATCAATAACCAGAAGAAACTCAATAAGATGCTGATAACAGAGGGTCTCCCCAAAGAAAGTATTCTGATTGATCCTACAACTGCTGCATTAGGATATGGTATCGATTACACTATCAGCTTAATGGAAAGAATTAAACAAGCAGGACTTTTAGGTGATGAAGATCTTCAGATGCCTATTCTCGCTCCCACAAGTAATGCTTGGGGTGCCAGAGAAGCCTGGATGAAAAATGAAGAATGGGGTCCACGGGAGTATAGAGGACCATTATGGGAAACAATTACCACCCTTACTATTCTCTTATCTGGAGGAGACATTTTCATGACTAGTCATCCAGCAAATGTCAGGGTGGTTAAGAATCTGATAGATGATATACTCAATAAATCAACTAAGGGTCAACCAGTAGAGGATTGGGTTACTGCTTTAGGCTAGGTGTTCTGAATGACAGAAAAAGCTAGTCTTCTTGGAATATACAAGCTTCTACCTCAAACAAACTGTGGAGAATGTGGTGAAGCAAATTGTATGGCATTTGCTGCTAAACTACTTGACAGAAGCAAGCCTCCTGAAGCTTGTAAACCCATGACGCGTGATTCTAAATATAAGAAAAAAATGGTGGATCTAATGAATCTAGTTGCTCCTCCAATTCTAGAAATGAAAATAGGTGTAGGTGATAAAGTTGTGAAGATTGGTGGTGAGGAGGTTCATTACCGACATCAACTCACATACTATAATCAAACTGCTATAGCTATAGATCTGAGCGATAATCTAAACGCTGAAGAGATTAAGCAACGGTGTAAAGATATCGAAAACTTCGAAGTAAGCAAGATAGGCCAAACTCTAAAGCTAGATATGATCGCAGTAAGAGCAGCCTCTGGAGACCCAGAACGGTTTGCTTCAACCGTAAAACTTGCCTCAGAGAACACTAAGTTACCATTAATACTTTGCTCATTAGATTCAAATGCACTTAAAGCAGCTTTAGATATTGAAGGAGTTGCAAAGAAACGCCCACTCATATATGCTGCAACTAAAGATAACTGGAAAGAGGTTGGTGAACTGGCAAAAAAACACGACTGTCCAGTAGTTGTTTCCTCCAATAATGATTTAGATACTCTTGCCTCCATATCTATAGCTCTTGAATCTATGGGTTTGAAAGATATTGTTCTTGATCCTGGCACACTCACAGACGGTGGTTTACTAAAAGACACAGTCAACAACCTTGTTATGCTAAGACGATCAGGATTAAAGAAAGTAAAAGGATTGGGATACCCAATATTTTGTGTTCCAGCAGTTGTTTGGGCAACTGAGAATCCTGACCCAGTTACAATGTCATATCGTGAATCAATTATTGCATCTCTTCTTCTTAACAGATATGTAGATGTAATGGTGATGCAAACTATGGACATATGGGCTATGATGCCAGTAATCACACTAAGGCAGAGTATATACACAGACCCTAGAAAACCTGTCTCGGTAGACGCAGCCATAAAATCTATAGGTTCACCAAATGATGCATCCCCAGTCCTAATTACAACTAACTTTGCATTAACATATTTTACAGTTGCAAATGATATAGAAGCATCTGGAGTTGACTGCTACCTACT
>JASMAB010000034.1 GCA_030754585.1 Nitrososphaerales archaeon
CGTTTGGCAAACAAGTTGGGGAGTATCATGGAGACTCATAGGAGCAATAATAATGATGCATGGAGACGATAAAGGTCTAGTACTACCACCTAGAATAGCATCAATACAAGTTGTGATAATTCCAATTCATTACAAGGAACAGGATATAATTCCTGTTAGAAAAAAAGTGAAAGAATTTGTTATTAAATTAAAGCAGAATAATATTAAAGTATATGTCGATGATAGAGAACATTATACACCAGGGTGGAAGTTTCATGATTGGGAAATGAAAGGTGTTCCTCTCAGGGTTGAAATTGGACCAAGGGATATTAGAAAAGAAGAAATAACATTAGCAAGACGCGATAAAGAGGAAAAAATATCCGTAAATGAAAATATTGCAGTTGATAAGGTCTCAATATTATTAGAAGAAATCCAGAATAATCTTTTTGACAATGCTAAACAACTGCAAAATGAGTTTATAACAAAAGTAGAGGATTTTGTAGAGTTTAAGAAGGCAATCAAAAATAAAGGTGGTTTTTTAAGAGCTAACTGGTGTCTTGAAAGTAAATGTGAAAATGAGATAAAAGAAGAGACAGGAGCCGATATTCGAGTTATTCCATTTAGAAATGAAGATGTTTTTGGACCTTGTATATATTGCAAGAAAGAAGGAAAGAAAGTTGTCTACTTCGCGAAATCATATTAGCAAAGCAAATCATCTAAAGAAGCTTTTATTTCTCAAACTTTAGACCTAGATGTAGTAGGATGATTACCTCTTTATTCGAAGATTTGTTGTATTGGCTTACTGACCCTGCAATTATGAATACTTACGGATATCTTGGTTTATTTGGCGCCAGTTTTCTTGGTAGTTTACTCCTCTTTGTGCCAATGCCTTACTTCTTTTTAGTTGTCATAGCCAGTACCAGTTCGAATTTTGATCCTACTATAATAGGAATAGTCAGTGCTATTGGAGCTACCACAGCCAAAGTGATGATTTTTCAACTAAGTTATACAGGAAGCAAATTGATGAGTAAAAGTGCTGAAAATAGACTCAGGCCCTTTATGCGACTTGTGTCTAAATATGGAGGTATCGCAGCTTTCCTGGCAGCAATAACTCCTATACCAGATGATCTTATCTACATTCCACTTGGACTTGCAAGATATGGACGAATGAAATTTATTTTGTTCACGCTTGCAGGTAAGATCATATTTACGATGTCTATTGCTTGGGGAGTAAGGCTTTCTTTAGACTACATATCTTTCTTTATTACTGACGTTTCTGATACTAACGGAGCAATATTAATAACAATGATTTTCTTCGTCTTAGCGATAATTACTATCTATACGATAATTAAATTAGATTGGGCTAGGGTATTAGGTAAATGGTTTCCTTGGACACTTGAGAATGGATCTTAAATTTATTTGGAGTCGAAATGCTGTTCCTGTCCATTCGCTACAGCAATCCGTTCCATATTTTGTCTAAGTTTTTCTTTAAATATTTTATCACCATCAACATCCAACTTTTCTAGAATTGAGGCTACAAAAAAGAAGACATCAACTGCCTCTTCAGCCATCTTTTCATTATCATTATGCTTGTACGCATGACATAACTCACCTAATTCTTCAGCCATCCAGATTATCTTGTCTGATATTGAATTGCTAAAACCTTTTTCTTTCTCTAAATCCCTTACCATGATCTGAGCTTCTTTTATCGTTGGCATAGCCTAACCTATCTTAATGCTTAATATATAATTTCGGTTAATTACAATATTAATGTAGAAATGGGTCCAATGTGGTATTATTAATTTCAGAGAAATATGAAGGACTTTCAAATTTATCCAAAGTGTTTTTTAGTTTATGCATGTCTGACTCTAAAATTACTCTTAATGCAGGATTATGAAGGGCTGCAGCAGGATGATACATAGGAAAGAACTGATTATTTTCTTTCCTCAAAAGACTTCCATGAATCCTAGAGATGGATTTCTCTCCAGTTAGTGTCTCAAGGGCAGTATTACCAAGTGTACATATTAGATGAGGATTGATACATTGTATTTGCTTCTGGAGATGAGGTAAACAAGCATTACGTTCATCCCATGAAGGAGCTCGATTTCCTGGAGGTCTACATTTCACAATATTAACTATAAAGACCTCTTCTCTCTTTATTCCTATCAGACCTAAGAGTGTATTAAGATATGTGCCTGCAGAGCCAACAAACGGCTTTCCTTGAGTGTCTTCCTTGGCACCTGGACCTTCTCCAACAAACATCAGCTCAGCATCAACAGGACCGTCTCCTGGTACAGCAAGTGTACGGCTCTTAGAAAGTGAACACTTAGTACAGACCTGAATATTGTTAGTAATATCTTCAAGAGACATATTGAAATATCAAGTATTGAAGAGTATAGATGTTTTATTTAAGCAAAGCAACATTAACTTGTTTGATCTAGACCTTTGTATAGGATGAGGGCAACACCAATAATTAGTATAATTAGGGTTATAGAGATTATTCCCTCCCAAGGTACGTGAATACGCCATAATCCATAGAATATTAGTGGTGAAGCAATCATCAGAATAAAAGAGGCATTTTTCATTAAATTATTGAAAGATAGTAGATTAAATTTAAGTGAAGTATTTAGCAGAAAAGCAAGAATGAATAGCATTAAAGGAAAGATAAGTGCATACCTTCCAGCAAGAAGAATCTGAAGGGTTCTTGAGATGTCAAAAGAGTAACCTATTGTACTCCAGACTGATAATACGGCAGCACTGAAGCTAATAACTGCAAGAATCTGAATTTGTTTTGAATTTGTTTCAATTCTACTCAATCTAGATTCTTTTGAAGATCCAAAAACCTCTATTAATACTGCACAACATATCGCTAAGAAACTAATAAGAAATAGATATGGATCTTTAGTTACAGATAAATATACTGTTTCAGGGAGGGTTGAAGATAATCCTTCAGATGTCCAAAGAGATATAGCATATATGGTACTTGAAATAAGTGGAACTAGGTAAAGGATAAAAGAAATATTTTCAGTGGTTTCTGCCTTCTGCAAATCGATGTCAGCAAAAGCTGTAGAAACAGCGGCTTTAATCTTTGTCGGTTTTAAGAGCTTTATGTGCAAAAGTCAGATAGGCTGTATGTCCAATCATCCTCATTGCAGGTCTGGTTTTACCAGACCTAGCTTCAATATTTCTTAGGATAATCTCTAAAGTCTCTATATCAACAAAATTACAATCTAAAAGCTCATTAGATAATTTCTCTACCTGATTCATTGTAGGTGAAATTGCTGCAACAATACCGCCTCCTTTAAGTGCATCCCACATAGGCTGCACTAAAGTCCAAGGATCGCCTACATCAATTAATGCAATATCTGCTCCAGTTATATCAAGTCCTTTTTTCGCATCAGTCAATTTTAGGGTAATTGTGTCTTGAAGACCAGCGAGAGCTATATTTTTTTCTGCTATCTTCATAAATTCAGGTCTTATTTCAAAAGAGTAGACATGACCAGTTGGACGAACTAGACTCGCTGCAAACATTGTAAGAGCACCACTTCCTGTTCCAGATTCCACTACAATTTTACCTGGTGATAATCCGGTCCATGCAGCAATAGTACCTAAATCTTTAGGATATACTATCTGTGTTAATCTGCGGCTTTTTAAAATAATATCGTATATAGTTGGTTTTAATATCCACATATTTTCATTAAGGCTTGTAGAGATTGAGGACCCATATTCAAGCCCAACAATAGAATCAAAATTTAATAAACCTCTATGAGTATGAAAACTTTTACCTTGTTCAGCCTTAACAAGCCAATTCTTTCGTTTATTAAGAAAAATGATAATATGGTCTCCTTCTTTAACATTATTGGTTACTTGCAATTACACCGCATCTAAGTTTGATTGATGAAATATATGCTAAACTATTAAGATAACTCAGACCAGACCTAACTATGTTATAGTGGAATTAATGTAAGAAGATGGAATGTTTTTGTGTGTATTGAATAGTTATTGTAATTATGAATTAGTAACTAATACACCAATTCTATCTTTTTTAATAAGAGTTAAATCCTTTTTAGATACATTATTATTGAGAAGTTATCTTGTATGAAGATCAATTAAGGAAAAAAGGGATCTTCTTACCAAAACCTCCTGAACCATTAGGAACATATCTTCAAGCTGTAAGAAGTGGTAATATACTATTTGTTTCAGGGATGCTTCCTAAAAAAAATGGAAAGATTTCTTTAAAGGGAAAACTAGGTAGAGAACTGAATCAACAAGAAGGATATGAAGCAGCAAGATTATGTATAATTAATGGTTTGGCAGCAGTGAAGGCTGAGTTAGGGAATTTAGAGAGAAT
>JASMAB010000035.1 GCA_030754585.1 Nitrososphaerales archaeon
CTTTTACTTCCCTAATTTTTTACAGTATTTGGAAGCTTTTCAATATCTAATTCTTTCAGAATCTCATCCATATGTTCACGAACGACTTCACTGTCACTTTCGAGCTCAAGTGAACGACTAATGTAGTATTTGGCTTTTTCTAGAGATCTCATTCTGAAATAAATCCATCCGATCGTATCTAAATAGGCAGCGTTGTCAGGTTCCAACTCGTTAGCACGTTTCGCCATGTCGAGTGCTTGCTCCAATCTAATTCCCCTTTCTGCCAAAGCATAGCCATAATTATTTAGTGCTTGACTATCATCAGCATTTCCGGCTAAGAGTTCAACATAAAGTTCATCCAAATATTCCCATTCTTCTAAATGATTAAGAACTGTTGCCAACAGATGTTTTGTTGCTCGTGAATCAGGAGAAATATTTAATGCAGTCTGCAAACTATTCTTAGCGAGCAAATAATTTTTTTCCATGCTATAGCTGCTTCCTAATAGATAATTCACAGAGAAGTCATCAGGGAATAGCTTTCTTGCCTGAAGGAGAATTCCAATCGCATCCAACGGTTTGTCTTGATTAATGTACGATAGTGCCAAGTTTGTATAAGCAGCCATTTCCTCTGGATATGATTCCTTAAACTCATGAGAAAATGCTTCCATCGCTTGATAGTCCTCTTTCTGTAGCTTCGAAAGACCTAGATAATAAAACAGTTGAGAATCCCTTTGACCTTGTAAATAGAGATCAGTCAAAATTGAATCTGCTTTTTGATATTCACCTTTTTCATAACACAAAACTGCAAGCATACTCAATATATCTGGATTACTATTTGATGAGAGAAAAACAACATTCTCAAGGCCATTAATCGCTTGTTCATATTTTCTAAGGATTACAGCCAGTTCACTATAGCTTTGCCAATACCCTAGATTTCTAGGATCTTGCCCTACTAATATCTGATAAGCTTCGAAAGCGTAATTTAAATCACCCATCTCGCCTGCTAATTCAGCTGTTTTTACCAAAGCGGATAAGTCTGAGTTATCCTTTTCATAGATAGCTTTGAACTGCTCCAATGCCGATGGTTTATCTCCTTTTCGAAGTGATAAATCAGCCATCATGTAACTGTATTCAACTTTTTCTGGATAGGTTGATTGAAGCATCCAATAATGCTCTTCTGCTTTAGCCAAATCGTTTTTCATGAGATATAACTGCCCCAACAGAATCCTCACATCTTCGTGAAAAGGATCTGAGGACAAAGCTTCTAGCAAAACTGCTTCAGCATTTTCTGATTTACCCAGATGGAGATAAGCTGTGGCAAGAGAAGTAAGGATATCCAGAGCACCAGGATCGTATTGAAGTGCATCCTGAAATTCTAATACTGCCCGTGCATACTGACGCTGCATTAAAAAAAATTCACCATTCATAAAATGATCCAATGCACGACTGTTTATTTCAGGAATCGTCTCTTCTTCAACGATTTCAACTGTCGGTTTAGATGCAACAGGTTGATTTACAATACAACCTGACAGGAGTAAAAAAGTTGTTATAAATAGATGTATTACAGGTTTATCTGTTTGGGTTCTCATTATTTCTCGTCGAAAAAATTGTCTTTAGCCCTGTGATATGACAAGGGAATTTACGTATTTTCACCCGTTCAGCATAACTTCCGGAGAAAAGATTTATGAAAATCACATTTTTAAGCCTGATTTTACTAATTAGTTCCCTTTTACCTCAAAGTTCTGAGGTATTCCACCAAAGGAGGGAGACTGTTCGCCAACAGCTTCATGGTCGTTCTGCAATTATATTGTTTACGTCCAGTATCCATATGAGAAATGGAGATGTTGGATTCGATTTTCGTCCAGATAATGATTATTGGTATTTGACTGGTCACGACGAACCAGGTGGGATATTAATGATGATATCTAGAGAATTACATAGTACAAACAATGTAGATAAAGAAATTCTCTTCGTACTTCCTAGAAATCCTAAAATAGAAGTGTGGACTGGAAGACGATTGGGAGTTGAAGGAGTAAAACGTGAATTGGGTTTTAATTCGTCTGAACCAGTAGATTCTTTCGAAGTTCGTCTGGAAAATCTATTACCATACATTGATACACTTTACACCAACATCACTACTTCAAACCGCTTTGGTGTACCTACCATTGTTACCGACATTCTTGAAAATTATGATCTAACAAACATTGAACAAAAAAATGTCGGCGACTTCATTCATGCAATGAGGCACGTTAAATCTGATGAAGAAGTAAAGTATCTTCAAAAGGCTATCGATGTTACCGGTAAGGCTTTGGAGGAGGCCATGATGTTAACTAAGCCTGGACTTAAGGAAAATAATATCGAAGCTGCTATCGAGTTTATTTACCGGGATGCCGG
Organism: Nitrososphaerales archaeon; assembly: GCA_030754585.1. Classification (GTDB taxonomy): domain Archaea; phylum Thermoproteota; class Nitrososphaeria; order Nitrososphaerales; family JACPRH01; genus JASMAB01. The sequence goes on from JASMAB010000035.1 coordinate 2,374, forward strand.
ATGTGAACGCCCAGGTTTTCCTTCTATAGTTGGATCGGGTCCTAATAGCACTATTCTACACTATACTAAGAACAATCGCACAATGAAGGATGGTGATCTTCTCCTCATGGATATTGGAGCAGAATATAATATGTATACAGCCGATATTTCTCGGACTATACCTGTCAACGGTCGGTTTAGTGAATCACAAGCAGAATTATACTCTTATGTTTTCGATGCTCAACAAACAGTTTTTGATTCAGTTCAAGTGGGCATGACAATAAAGGATATTCATTTGATTGGTAAAGAATATCTAACAGAAAGAGGATTTGGTCAGTACTTCATCCACGGTATTGGACATTGGCTTGGACTCGATGTTCACGATGTTGGAGGACACCACGCTCCTATAAAAATAGGTTCTGTTTTTACTATTGAACCAGGTATTTACATAGCAGAAGATGATACAACTGCAGATGTACGCTACCGTGGAATCGGCATAAGAATAGAAGATGTCGTATTGATGACAGAAGATGGCCCAATGTGGTTATCAAATGGAATACCAAAAAAAATTAAAGAAATCGAAAGAATTATGCGGCGTAGAGCAAAACGAATCAGGTAGAACTTTTATCAGGCAGTCCAACGTCATTACCACCTTTTCGTTTTACTTCATACATCGCTTCGTCAGCAGCTACAATAAGATCTCTTAAGTTGTCTCCATCAGAAGGAAACTCAGCTGCTCCGGCACTTATAGTCATTCGTTCAGTTATACCGTCCTCTTCGAATTCATAACTTGCTATACTATTAACAGTCCGCTTCAT
>JASMAB010000036.1 GCA_030754585.1 Nitrososphaerales archaeon
ATTTGGAATTGAGGCATTATTCCTTGGATCACTATTCGTTGCTGACTTATCTTACTTTCAGGAGGTACAATAACGCTCAAAAGTCCTTTTTCAGAAACCTTGCATTGACAAGCTAACCTGTAGCCGTCATCGAGTTCTTTTGTTGAGAGAATTTTTTTCTCTGTTTCAGTTGGTAGTTCTGCGAGGTTTTTTCCTTTCCCTAGAACTATTTTGCATCTTCCACATAACCCTAAATCTCCACATGGAGCTTGAATGTCTATTCCCATCTTTCTTGTTGCATCAAGAACAGTGGACCCACTTTTGATATCAAGATGTTTACCTTCCGGTAGAAATGTTATACTCGTTGAATCATTCTTCCTGTTCCTTCCTGTTTCAGATACCAAATTGACCTATACCTGACTCAAATTCATCTACAGATTTATTGTCTTCGGTTCATAAAAAGAAAATGTTTTTTGAAGTAATTATGCACTTTTATTTTTAGGTTGTAATCTATATATAAAATCTGTAAGAAACATTTACATTACCAATATATTGTATTGACAGATGTTTACTTTCCAGTAGGTATTAGTATGAATTCAAAAAGGGGGTTAATTATTGATAAAGAAACTCCATAAGATTTCTTTATTATTGTCATTTGTAATTCTTTTGATTGTAGCAATTGCTCAAGTCTCGTATGGGGTCACTTGGAATATTGGAACTCTAGATTCAGGTGGAGATGTTGGCGCTTTTTCTTCTATTGCTGTGGATGCTTCTGGTAATCCTCACATAAGCTACTATGATAACATGAATAAGGATTTGAAGTATGCTGTTAAGTCCAGTAACATATGGGCAATTACAACTGTAGATCCAGATGGAGATGCTGGCGCTTTGTCTTCTATTGCTGTGGATGCTTCTGGTAATCCTCATATAAGCTACTTTGATGGCACGAATTTTGATTTGAAGTATGCTGTTTTGTCTGATGGTGTATGGATTATTGAGACTGTAGATTCAGATACCGCTGTTGGTGGTTTGTCTTCTATTGCTGTGGATGCTTCTGGTAATCCTCACATAAGCTACTATGATGTCTCGAATGGTGGTTTGAAGTATGCTGTTTTGTCTGATGGTGTATGGATTATTGAGACTGTAGATTCAGATGGAAATGTTGGCGATTTTTCTTCTATTGCTGTGGATTCTTCAGGTGATCCTCACATAAGTTATTTAGATGGCACGAATTTTGATTTGAAGTATGCTGTTTTGTCTAATGGTGTATGGATTATTGAGACTGTAGATTCAGATGGAAATGTTGGCGCTTTGTCTTCTCTCGCTGTGGATTCTTCGAATAGACTGCACATAAGCTACTATGATAACTCGAATTCTGATTTGAAGTATGCTGTTAAGTCAAGTGGCACCTGGATTATTGAGACTGTAGATTCAGATGGAAATGTTGGCGATTTTTCTTCTATTGCTGTGGATGCTTCTGGTAATCCTCATATAAGCTACTATGATGGCACGAATTTTGATTTGAAGTATGCTGTTTTGTCTGATGGTGTATGGATTATTGAGACTGTAGATTCAGATGGAGATGTCGGTGTTTTGTCTTCTATTGCTGTGGATTCTTCGAATAGACTGCACATAAGCTACTATGATAACATGAAATATGATTTGAAGTATGCTGTTTCATCAGAGCCTGTACAGCCTAAATCTCTTTCAGGACAAGTGGTTACAACTACAGTCCCTAATACTGTGGCAGTTACTACGGCCTCTGGATTACAATTTATAAGTGGAGAAACCGCTATTATCGTTGCTGCATTTATAATTCTTGTCTCAATTGGAGTTTTTATTATTATTCAAAGGAGAAATTAATGGTTGATCAAAAAAATGGATCTAACAATACATAGAGCACAAATAAGTGGTCTTACAGCAAAATAATAATCCCAGTAAACCAATAAATGGAATAGTCTACAGGTCCTTGCAAAAGCAGAACCTATCTCTTTTTTTGTAAACCATTTTTTCTTTAGGCTTGAGGTTTCTTAACCAATTCGAAAAAGTGGTAGTGTTCTATCTGGCTTTTTACCTTCTTCTAACCCTAGTTGTTCTTGCGCAGCGTTTACCATAGCTACTGCAGGGAATACATATGGTGCAGTATGAAGTGGACCATATAAACAGAAATCTCCTCCTACAGCAGCAGTTACAGCCGCCGCTGTGGCAATACTTGGTCTTCTTGCTTCTTGACCAAACTTCTTTTCAAGTCCTCTCCAAGTTGAAATTGCATTATGCGAACCATTTCCAGCAGGTAACCCCAACTCATTTTTAATTTCTAAAATAGTTCTACTTGCACTTCCTAGACTTGGGACATCTATTACGCAACTATCGATTAGAGTTTTGGTCACTCCATATTCTTCAAGTTTTGGAAGAAGTTCTTTGATAGTGCTGATTCGTCCTGCGGCAGTAAAAACCGTTGAAGCATAAGCTAACAGTAAACAACTTTCAATCTTGGCCTCTCTTATCTTCTCCAGTTCTAACTGTTTGAAATCAGGTGTAATCGAATTATAGATTATTCGGTCTTTTAAACCCCACTCAGTCACCAATTCTGTTCCTGCTATTCTAACATCATCTGTAGAACCATCCATAAAGA
>JASMAB010000037.1 GCA_030754585.1 Nitrososphaerales archaeon
GCGGTCTTCACGGGGGATATATCTTATACCTTGGCTGTTCAGAAATTCTTCTCATCAGGCTTCGAAAGAAGTAAAGTAGCGAGAGCGGTGGATCTATTGAATGAAGATTTCTTGCGGGTAAATGAGTCTCAGATACTCGACCTACTGTTCGAGTACAAAGAGTCAGATGTTAAAGAGTGGTACACCATGGCTTCAAAGAGGGCGGCATCCCTATTCAAGACTACGATTCTCATAGGTGCTATGCTTGGAAATGCGCCTGAAGAGGATATACCTATCCTATCTGAGGCTGCTGAGAATATAGGTTACGCCTTCGACATTCAGGACGATATTATTGACACCTTCACATCCAAGGAGCAGTATGGCAGAGAGCCTGCGGGGGACATTCTGAGGGGGAAAAAGCCTTTGCACATCGTTTACACTTTGAAGATGGCTGACGATAAAGCGTTGAAACTGCTCAGAAGCATAGGGTCTAAACGGCGAATATCTGGCGAAGAGCTAGAAGCCATCCGGCGAGGCATAACGACCTGTGGAGCACTTGACGCTGCGAAGGAGCGGTCAAGGTTTCATGCTGAAAAGGCCCAAGAACTAATGGCACAGGTGAAGATGACGGGTGAAGCGAAGAAGTTCTTCGACTCGCTCTTGACATACGTTACAGATAGCTTAGATTGGTACAAATAGCCGCAGCAAACTATAAGTTGGTTATGATGGAGAAAGATGTTCAGACCAGAATATTTGTATTGCAGATGGGCCAGGATGACCTCCAAGAAGTGTACTGCATCCAAGATGTGCAGAATAAGATTCGCGGCACCGATAGATATTGAGAACACACGAAGAGAATTAGAAAGTGAAGTAGGCGAATTACTCAGAGATGCATTAACACAGGTCTTATTTTGTTATGTATTTTAAGCATTAAATAGAGGGTGATGTAGAGATGCCTGATAGAAATATATGTAAAAGATGTGGAAAAACTATTTACGATACTTTAGTCTTTAGAAAACATAGGAAAGAATGCTACGCAGAGGGCAAGCTAAGTAGAAACGCAAGATAAATTGAAAGATTTTTGTAATATTGAAAAACTTAAACTACATTCTATTAAAAGACACATCATGACAAACATTGGAAAAGCAGAGAATAAAGAGGAGATGATAGCATTTGCTTGAAAAGAAAATAGTATTTTGTAGTTCGTGCAAACAAACAGTGTTGAAAAGAAAGTGGGATAAACACGAAAAAACTTGCAATGATAATAAACTCAAATTACCAACGACACACAAAGGTGGTATGCGTGGTGGTGCCAAATTTCAAAATCAAACAAGAGTAAAAAGATATGATAGTTCCCAAAATTACAATAATAAAGATATGTAACGTAAAATAAGAACAATAATTAGCAAATGTGTGCCAAGATATCAAAAAAAATAATCTATGGGTCCACTGGGACTAGCCCTTTTAAAAGGGCATTTTCATAATAAAGGGGACTCGTTTAATGTATTCTGATAGTTTAGCATAATGCCCCCCGCATATATCTGGGAATAGGTTATACCGTATCTATACGGATAGTTTGAGCAAATAATTTTTATCTAACCTTAGGTATCCATAATCCATTATGATTTTAATATTAATCCAGGTTTAGAAATTTGAGAGTTTCTCAAGAG
>JASMAB010000038.1 GCA_030754585.1 Nitrososphaerales archaeon
GATTCAGTAAGTTTATGCAATCCAAGTTCAACGATTCTACCTGATATCTGAGTTGAACCTGCTAAACTTGATGTGGGGGCTATTGCTACATAGAGGTCCTTAGGATCTACTTTACATTTATCTGCAATAAATTGAATAACATTTACTGTAGGACTCACATCAGTTTCCAAAACAATAACTGCCACATCAGATTTGTCTTGATATGCTATCTTTTCATAAAGTTCTTTTGGTTTTCGTGCGATTGCTCTAGCTGGACCTGAACCCATCGCAAAATACTTTTCAACCGATATACTCCACCCTGCAAACTGCGAACCAAGAAGAGCTATTGCCGGATAGTCAGTTGCTACTCCAATAGATGGAAGAACGATATCTCCTATATTTTGCATATCCAATTCAGAATTGCATAAACCTCCCATGCAAATATCCGTTAGATACTTTCCTGCAAGAAAACCACCTTTCGCTTCAACTCCCATATCGATTATTGTTGTCCCAATATTATTTTTTTCAACATTTATTCCCAGTTCATCTGCTTTACTAATGGCTTCTTTGAATACATTCAAACCATGCTGATTTACGCTTATAACCATGACATTATGTTTGAATCTGCTACGCTATAACCATTATCCAAATTATACCCGAATATTATTATGAAAAAATAGGTAAGAAAAATTGGTATGTTTGATATTTATTTAACTAAAACTAATCTTCATTTTAATGGTAACGTTTCATTCGATTTTTATGATTTCAACAACTACTTTTGGGGATAAACATAAAAATTTTGGTACGCGTTCTGATTGTAGGTTTTTTTCTTCTGTGGTGTTTGCTCCCACAAAAAATATGTCTTTATCCAACGGGACGCGCCCTTCTCCTTCTACAAATCCATCATCAACTTCAATTTTCGCCCATCCAAACATTTCGACTTCAGCAAAGCCATCTATGTCTCCAGAATTTGTTAAGATGAAATGAGTTTCGCATTTATGTGTAGACGCAATGAATGTTACATTTGTTACCGATATTGGAGCTGTTACCGGTTCTGGCTCTGATGTGCTTAAAAGAACTATTGATATTGTTGCTAAAATGATGATTATTGTACCCAAAAAACCGAAGATAAGTCTCTTAGGGGGTTTTCTTTTCTTGATTATATCGGAAGGTTCCAGTGGAGGTAATGACTGAAAATCATGAAACACTTTTTTTATCAATAAAGGTGTGATGCTCATTCGGTATATCTAATTTTTAGGGGAGAAATTCTTCGTATTTAACTAAATGTGAATTATTTTCTTTATGAATAAATATTTTACCTTTACCCTTTTCAGCAATGTCTCCTGAAAAAGAATAG
>JASMAB010000039.1 GCA_030754585.1 Nitrososphaerales archaeon
AACTCAATTCCGTAAGTTTTTCATCTCCAACTCTTGACGATATTTTCCTAAAACATACTGGAAGAAGAATACGACCCGAAGAACTTGTCCAGCATCCTAAAGGTGGAATGTTTAGTAGGAGGCGAAGGTAAACAATGACTCTGATACACGATACCAGATATCTCTTTGTGAGATCTTTAAAGAAACTTATTAGAAATCCTATTTTACTCTTTTTCTCACTCTTTCAACCCATAATTTTCCTCCTACTCTTCACACAATTGTTCTCAAAATTCGCAAGTATACCCGATTTTCCAGCTGAAAGTTATCTTGCATTCGCAACACCAGGTATACTTCTTCAAAATGCATTCTCTAGTGCTTTGCAATCTGGGACCTCAATTGTAGATGATATCGATTCTGGATATCTTCATAAAATGCTTGTAACACCAGTTAGCCGGTCAGCAATATTACTGGGGAGATTGACAAGCGACGCATTCAGGGTAACTATCCAATCATTGATAATTCTTGGATTGGCATATCTACTTGGTACTTCTGCAGTTACTGGAATTGGTGGTCTCATTTTGATATTGGCAACTATTGCATTCTTTGGTCTTGCTTGGTCTGGAATCTCTCTAGCTATTGGATTAAGAACAAAAAATTCCGAGTCAGTTTTCGGGATAGGTGCCTTTTTAACATTTCCACTTCTGTTTATGAGTACAGCATTAACTCCATTCGCCTTCATGCCAGAATGGATACAGAACGTATCAAACTTTAATCCAATAAGCTATACCGTAAACGCAGTAAGAGCATTGATGTTAACCGGATATGAATGGAACACCATAATCTCAGCTTATGCAGTGATAGGTTTAATCGCAGTTTTAACCTTAGGTGCTACACTGTATTTGTTCAGAAAGGTAATCAATTAACAAGCAAATGATAAAGCCAATTTTATGTTCTTGATTTGTGGAAAGTGTGGAAAGTAAAGAAAAGCAAAAGAAAGTAGCAGAAATCAAGGAAAGTAATACGGTACGGAAATATTTACCTGTCTCTTTGAATTGAGGATATCTTCAAAGTTTTAAAATAGTTCTCTGTAATGAATAGAATTCAGTATTAGTAGTTATCCAAATAGTTGTACTCCGTAGAGTACGAACATCATTGCGAAGGTAAGTGAGACTGTGTTGATGAGCTTAACGAGTACGTGAAGTGATGGCCCTGCACAATCTTTCAATGGATCCCCTACTGTGTCGCCTACTACACCTGCTTTGTGGGCTTCTGAACCTTTACCTCC
>JASMAB010000003.1:0-43732 GCA_030754585.1 Nitrososphaerales archaeon
GCTCGCATCGTTTACAGCTGGGACTACCCGGGTATCTAATCCGGTTCGCTCCCCCAGCTTTCATCCCTCACCGTCGAGCGCGTTCTGGTAGACCGCCTTCGCCACTGGTGGTCTTCCATGGATCAGAGGATTTTACCCCTACCCATGGAGTACCGTCTACCTCTTCCGCCTCCTAGCCCTGCGGTATCTCCTGCAGCTCAACGGTTAAGCCGTTGAATTTAACAGAAGACCTACAGAGCAGGCTACGGATGCTTTAGGCCCAATAATCGTCCCGACCACTCGGGGAGCTGGTATTACCGCGGCGGCTGACACCAGACTTGCCCTCCCCTTATTCTCCAGGCTTTTTACACCTGACAAAAGCCATCCTCAGCGGATGGCACTCGAAGTAGCCTCGTCACACTTTTGTGCATTGCGAAGGTTTCGCGCCTGCTGCGCCCCGTAGGACCTGGACTCTTTTCTCAGTGTCCATCTCCGGGCTCCTTCTCTCAAAGCCCGTACCGGTTACAGGCTTGGTGGGCTATTACTCCACCAACAACCTGATCGGACGCAGTCCCATCCTGAGGCAAACAGATGAACATGCTCATCTTTCCTTTGGAACAAGATCCATTCCAGGTATCTTGATCTATCGTGGTTTAATCCCAGTTTCCCGGGGTTATCCACGTCTTCAGGGTAGGTTAACAACGTGTTACTGAGCCGTACGCCACGCCAATCACATAGTTGAAAGACGTTCGACTAACATGGCTTAGTCCCACTTCGATAGCAGTCGGGTCCGGCAGGATCAACCGGAGTCGAGAGTACGGTTAGATTTTTATGGGGTTATTAGCTTATGTCAGATTCAACTTTATTGAATCTCCATTCTTGTTTGCGTATCTGGAGGTCCATATTTCACAGCTCGGGCTGTGCCCATTCACTTGATATGGACGCCGCCAAACTGATGCGCAGGTCCCGAAACTATATTTGTAGTTATAAGCTTTGCCCATTTATATTTTAAGGAATTTTATAATATTACAAGTAGTACTTTCTAATTCGGATGTATAATAAATCCTAACTTCTCTTATGGCAGATCTTACTGATATATTACAAATCAGAAGACGATATTACAAGAATAATTTATTTTAATTTATTTCAGCATCTTGAGCAGCCTCTGTTAATGCTTCTGAGAAAGTAGGGTATGGATGAACTGTGCCAGCAATATCATCTACTGTTGCACCTAAACGTATTGCTAGTGAAGCTTCTGAAATAATTTCTGAAGCATGCTCTCCAACAATATTTACACCTAAGATTTTTCTTGATATTGATTCAACAATTATTTTAGTGAAACCTTGAGTTTCACCAATTAGTAACGCTTTAACATTCTTATTCATTTTTGATTTTCCTATCTTTACATCGAATCCCTTGCTCTTCGCAGTTTTCTCATTCAAACCGACAGCAGCAACTTGAGGGCGAGAATAGAGGCATCTTGGAATTGTAAGTCCCTCGTATACAGAGCCAAGTCCAAAAGCATTCTCAGCGGCCACAGTACCTTGATTTGATGCCACATGTGCCAATCCACCACCTGTAACATCTCCGACTGCAAATATTCCTTTAATGTTTGTAGCCATATGTCTATCGACTTGGATTAAACCATTTTTTGTAGCCACAGAAAGGGCCTCAAGCCCAATATTTTCAATATTAGATTTCCGTCCCATAGCCAAAACTACTACATTTGCTTTTAGTTTATTTTTAACTTCATTTTGCTGAATTGAAACAGTTTTTACACCATCACTTTCTGATATTCCAGAAACTTTTGTTTTCACAAAAACGTTTACACCACTTTCGCGGAGAACCTTTTCAAGAACCCGGCTGACATCTTCATCCTCAATTGGGAGGAGATGGTCCGTTTCCTCAAGCACTGTTACATCAATACCCATATCATGAAAAATAGTTGCAAATTCAACTCCTTCGGGTCCTCCCCCAATTATCACCATACTGGCCGGTACTCTACTAAGGTCAGGGAGATTTGTGGTGGTAACGGCGTGCATTGCTCCATGAATCAATGGAATAGATGGCCTAGAACCAGTGGCAATTATTATTGCATTAGAATTAATTTCTAGTGGTCCTTTTTTTCTATCCACTTCAACAATCCCTACTGAAGATAATCGTCCATGCCCATGAACTACTTTAACACCATTTCTCAGTAAAAGTTTCTCTAATTCTGTAATCATGTCATTTATCAAGACATTCTTTTGAGTTAGGAGACAGTTCCAATCTAATTGAACATTACCGATTAGAGTACCTGTTTTGACAGCATTGTGCACATGTTGCAGAATACCAGTGGTATGAAGAAGTAATTTGCTTGGGATACACCCAATATTCAAACAATTTCCTCCCAACTTCTCTTTCTCTATAAGAATCACATCTAAACCAAGCTGAATACCTCTCAAAGCTGCAGAATAACCACCTGGTCCACCTCCTATAACAGTTAAACTTGCATTCAATATCTCTGCTTCTACCAACTCTATCACTAGAATTTCAAAAAAGATCCTCATATTCTCGTAACAATTAGAGGAGTTTCAGGGAGCTTGTGATTCGATCTATTTTTGACGAGTAATCAGGGCCAATACCAATACAGCTTATTGTTCCAGATTTGAGTTGCGTCAACCCTCTATCTTCAATTATTGATGTAATCAATCCTTCTCTCTCAGCAATTAGATGAATATCTAAGAGAGCATCAAGACTATTGACTTTCACAACAATCTTGGCCTGTCCTGTTGAAGTCCATTCCCTGTAGACCCTTTTTCTTGTTTTTCTCGCTTTTTCTGTCGCCAAGACGGCTGCATGTGCTACTTGAGCTGATAATTTTCCTTTCCCCATCTTTAAATCAGATCTAATAACTATAACCTGCTTAAATTTTTGTGTCAAAGTTGGATATCCTTTAAAATATAGCTACGAATAAGCTTTGTCAAAAGAGGCGAATATTCTGAAATCTGACTGGGATGTAATTACAATTGGTGGAAGTGTTTCTGGGCTCTTGGCAGCCAAGGGGATAGCGGAGGCAGGTTTTACTGTCCAGATTCTAGAGGAAGATTTGGAGATAGGTATTCCTGAAAGATGTGACGGTCTTGTTAGCATGAAATGTCTAGAAACAATAGGCATTGCACCAACAAACCGTGTTATTCAGAACATTATCAAGCGAGCTATCCTTTATTCTCCTAGTGGATTAACAATTGAATTAGATGCAAGTAGACAGAGGGTGTTAGTACTGAATAGAAGTCAGTTTGATCGTGAATTGGCTAAGATAGCTAGTAGAAGTGGGGTTGATATTAAAGTGGGGAATAGGGTAACTAACAAGATTGAAAAGGATGGAAAAGTACGCGTTGAGTCTAAATCAAATATTCAAACAGCAAAATGGGTAGTAAATGCTGCTGGATGTTTATCTTTGCCGGATAAAAATAAGATTCTTCAGGCAGCTAAGTTTGAAGTAATTGGGAATTGGTTTGACCGTGATAGAGTTGAAATATATTTTAACCAGATGAAATCTCCTGGTTATTTCATTTGGGTCATACCAATCAGTAGTGACTCTGCAAAAATAGGTGTAGCAGGAAATGGTGTTAACCAGTTCAAGATTCTTGATGAATTTATAGCGTCTAAAGAAGGTACAGTTGTTAAAAAAACAGCAGCACAAATAGTTGTTGGTGGGCCTATAGATAATTTTTTATCTGGACGTATTGTTTCTGTTGGTGATGCTGCTGGTCAGGCCAAACCGACCACAGGAGGAGGAATATACAGTGGTGGTGTGGGAGGAATGCTTGCTGGAAAATATTTAGGAGAGAGCTTATCCTCAGGAGATTCATTTAGAATAAAAGAGTATGAACGGGCTTGGAGAAATCTTTTTGGTAAAGAATTTGGGTTGTTGTTACAAGTAAGAAGGATTCTTGAGAGGCTTGATAATGATAATATTGATAAGATATTTACAGCGGTATCATCCTCAAATATTCTTACAAAAATATCTTCAGAGAGTGACTTTGATTATCACTCGATAGCTCTGCTTAAGACCCTTGGTTTGAAAAACATAATCCAAATAGCAAGTATAGCGGGGGTCGATAAGTTAGAAAGTCTAAGGTCATTACTTCGACTGTCAAAATAACTGATTTATATCTATACAAATAGATAATATTAACATTATTCATAAACATCCCTTTAGGGTGTTAATGACAACTTTCTTTGTAGTAAAATAAACATTAGGTAGCGTTAGATTAATACGGTATTTTCGAAGAAAGAATAGATGTGGAACAAACTGTTTTAATATATGATTATTAGGGTCAAAGTGAAAAGATATGTCTGAAAAGCATCAAAGTGCACAATTACCGGTGTGCTCATCTTGTAATAGGCCTATAATGCCAGGGGATAAAGCGTCGAGATTCAATTGTCCAGAATGTGGAGATATTTTGGTATGGCGATGTGAAAAGTGCCGAAAATTTTCACGGAAATATAGGTGTATAAACTGTGGTTTTGAAGGACCTTAGGTGCCATTATTTTTGTTGTTTGTTACAGCGAGATTAAAAATACTTCCTACTGATGCTGGAATAAAGAGTGATGATATCGTTGAATCTATTAAGAGTAAATTACCAGATAACGTGGCCATAAAGAACCAGAGCGAAGAACCTATAGCTTTTGGTTTGATAGCATCGATTTTAGATATTCAGTTAGAAGAGAAAGATGGTGCGATTGATGCTTTAGAGGAGGCTATTAAAGCTTCAGATATAGTAAGTCAAGTTGATGTAATCGGCATAAGTCGGAGTTCAACTAACATTAAGTAATCAGGTGCATGTAGAATAAAATTTATACCACTTATTCATCACTAAACTTAGAGACGGAGGCATCTCAATGGTTAGAGAGAAGCGGGTATCTAAGATTCAATTGAAGGTGGCTGAAGCTAAACAGAGAGATATAGGTAAAGGTAGGGCAAGGTTAGATATTGATACTATGAATTCTCTTAAGATAATAGCTGGAGACGTTGTTGAACTTAAGGGTAAAGGGTCTAGCGCTGCTACTGCTTGGCCGTTGGATCCCGTTGATCAAAAGCAGGGAATTCTGAGGATTGACGGGCAAACTCGAAAGAATGCAGGTATCAGATTAAATGATTTTATTTCAGTAAATAAGGAAAATGCAAAGTCAGCCCGCAGTGTGACCCTTGCACCTGTAGGAGCAAGACTAACGGTTGACAAAGATTTTTCAGATTTTGTAAAAAATCGCATAAAAGATTTTCCCATAACTGAAAAAGATGATATCTCGGTAGTCGTTCTGGGTAATCCAATTATATTCAACATATCCCAGGTAAAACCAAAAGGTATTGTGAAAGTAGAGCAGAATTCACGTATAATAATTCTCGCTGAACCCATAGCTGAAAGGAAGGTATCATCTACAATAACTTATGATGAAATTGGTGGGTTGAAAGACGAGATAGGTAGACTTCGCGAAATCGTTGAACTGCCTCTACGCCACCCAGAAATCTTCCAGAGGTTGGGCATAGAAGCTCCAAGCGGAATATTGCTTCACGGTCCTCCAGGGTGTGGCAAGACTCTTCTGGCGAAAGCTTTGGCAAATGAATGTGAGGCCAGATTTTTCTCAGTTAATGGTCCGGAGATCATGAATAAGTATTATGGTGAAACTGAATCAAAGCTACGTGAGATATTCAAAGAAGCAAGTGAGAACGCACCAAGCATAATTTTTATCGATGAGATAGATGCGGTTGCACCAAAACGTGAAGATGTATTTGGAGATGTAGAAAAGAGAGTTGTGGCTCAGATTTTGGCATTGATGGACGGACTATCAGATAGAGGTGATGTAGTGGTTATGGGGGCCACTAATAGGCCTGAGGGAGTTGACCCTGCCTTAAGAAGGCCTGGTAGATTTGATAGAGAAGCTGAAATAGGTGTACCGAACATTGAATCTAGACTCGAAATTCTTAGAATACATACTAGAGGTATGCCACTTTCAAAGGAGGTATCACTTAAAGAAATGGCCAAACTTGTACACGGATATACTGGAGCTGACCTTAGAGCTCTCTGCAGAGAATCAGCTCTAAAAGCATTAAGACGATATATCCCAGATATTGACATCGAAAATGAAATTATTGCACCAGAAGTATTAGATAAACTCAATGTTACCTCAGAAGATTTCCTTGAAGCCGTTAAAGACATCGTTCCTACAGCCTTGAGGGAGTTTTATGTTGAGACCCCTTCAGTTAGTTGGAGTGACATAGGGGGTTTGGATGATTTAAAGAAGAAGCTTAATGATAATGTGATTAGGTCGATTAAGAATCCAGAATTGTTTAGAAAAGCTGGAGTCAAACCTGCAAGAGGTGTTTTATTATATGGTCCATCAGGATGTGGGAAGACGCTTTTGGCACGATCTATCGCCACAGAGAGTGGAGCCAACTTCATCACTGTTCGCGGCCCAGAGGTTTTATCCAAATGGGTTGGCGAGTCTGAGAAGGCAATTCGTGAGGTATTTAGAAAGGCAAAGGCCTCAGCACCTTGTATAGTTTTTTTTGATGAAATTGATTCCATTAGTAAATTCAGATCTAATGGAACCGAAGATGATGGGGTAGGAGAAAGAGTTCTCAGTCAACTTCTGACAGAGATTGATAGTATATACAATGCTGGAGATATTTTTGTGGTAGCTGCTACAAATAGACCGGATTTGCTCGACTTGTCTCTCATACGTCCAGGAAGAATAGATCTCACCATATTTGTAGCCCCACCTGACGAACAAAGCAGAGAAGCTATTCTTAGAGTAATCACAAAAAAAATGCCTCTTGCAAATAATATATTATTGTCTGATATTGCCCATAAATCAGATGGCTATTCTAGTGCTGATCTTGAATCGCTTTGTAGAGAAACCGCAATATCCGCATTGAATAGAACTGCAAAAAAATTAATTATAATGAATCAAGATTTTGATTTTGCCTTCAGAAATGTTAAGCCTTCAATTAATGCCGATATTATATCGTGGTATGAATCGATTTATGAAAAGATGTACAATCACTTGCCAACAAGAACAAAGAATGTTTACAGTTAACGGTCTTCATTGAAAATCTCTATTAACTTTTTTAACTATGAGCTATTAACTCCTACATGGGGATAAGTGGGTAAATCTGGAGAGATAATGACTACGAAGTGGTTTATAATAGCTAAACCAAAGGACTGATTTTTAATCAGTAATAGATACTCTTCATCTTCATTCTTAGTGAGGATTTTTATTATTGGTCCATTCTCTTTAGAGGCAAAAAATGTGAATAACACCAGATTCTCTAAGATTATTGCGCATCTTTTCTCATTACAAAACTTGAATTATGGAGTTCCTAGTCAATAAACTGTATATTTCGTCAATAGAGAGAATATATTTACTTTCATTTTTTTTGTCTTTGGGGCATTCTCATTAAACGCGTGGATTTGCAGACAGGGCATTTAGCGGGAAACTTTCCTTCAATATCAGATATGTGTATATATCCGCACCTTAGACATCTCCAATCCCTATTCATTATCTATGACTACCTATTTTCTAAGAGTTAAGGCTTCAAAGTTAAAAGTAACTCTTTCTATTAAAAAATATGGAGAACATATAGTTGGGAGTTAATCTAAGAGATATTATTAATCCATTAAAAATAAATCTCCAGCAGCTTTCAGGTCGAACAATAGCTGTGGATACATACAATGCACTCTATCAGTTTTTATCCATCATTAGAGGTGAAAGTGGTAATTATTTAATGGATGAAGAAGGAAGAGTAACCAGCCATCTGAGTGGTTTGTTCTATAGAAACATAAACTTACTGGAATTAGATATTAAACCGATCTATATCCTAGATGGTAAACCTCCGTCACTAAAGACTATTGAAATAGAGAGAAGACGAAAAGTCAAGCAAGAGGCAGTTAAATTATATAATGAATCGATATCCAAAGGTGATTTAGCAGAAGCTAGAAAATACGCCCAATCTACATCTCACCTGAAAGAATACATGATAGATGATACGAAACGAATGTTAGAACTGCTAGGAATACCTTGGATTGAAGCATCTTCAGAAGGAGAAGCAACTGCATCATACTTAACTAAAATCAATATAGCAACAGATGTTGTTAGCCAAGACTATGATGCTCTCCTCTTTGGCGCTAAGAGACTAGTTAGGAACGTAACGGTAACTGGAAAGAGGAAGTTACCAGGAAAAAGAGTTTATATGGACATTGCCCCTGAAGAGATAAATTTAGAGAAGACCCTAGGGCATCTTGGGGTAACATATGAGCAACTTGTCGATATTGGAATATTGGTGGGAACAGATTTTAATCCTGACGGGTTTAGACGAATTGGTCCTATTACGGCCCTAAAGTATATACAGAAATACGGTTGTCTTGAGAAGATAGATAACATTAGGAAAGAATTACAGAAGATAGATTATCCTGCAATTCGAAAAATATTTCTCAAACCCGCAATCACAAAGCCAAAGAAGAAGCTTATATGGAGTCGGCCTGACCGGGAAAAGATTAATGTATTTCTATGTGGTGAACGAGCCTTTTCTGAAGACAGAGTAAATAGAGCGCTTGATAAGCTTAAGAAAGTTGAGAATGAAAGATCAGAAAACCTAGAGAAATGGTTTTGATGAAAACTGAAATAAGTCAATATTGCTATGATTCAAAGATAGGTATCGAAAGTTACTCTACTGATTTCAAAGGCATCGGGGGCAGAATAAAAGATAGATATGAAGATTTCAAAGTGGAAGAATTAATAAGCTCCGAGATCCATTCAAACATATCAGAGAAACCGACACCCGATAATGAATATCCTATTCTTAGACTTGTTAAAGAAGGGATTGACACAATTCATGCTATGCGACAGATTCGTGATCGCCTAGGATGGAACGCGCACTACCTTGGACTTAAGGACAAACAAGCTCAAACAATACAATACATAAGCCCTAAGATGCTGAAAAAAGAGATACCGCGAACGATTCAAGTATCATCACAGATATCACTGGACCTCTTTGGATATTATAGAAAACGCCTAACAAGAAAAAACTTAGTAGGAAATAGATTTACAATAAGAATATCAAACATAGAAACCAATTTTGAACAAGTAAAAAAATCCATTTCGGAGTTGAAATGTTTTATCAACGATTATCGTATACCAAATTTCTACGGACATCAAAGATTTGGATCTAATAAACCCAATAATCATCTAATTGGAAGAGCAATAGTGAAAAAACAATTCAAAGAGGCAGTTACATTTATCCTTGGGCACATTGAGGTAGATGACAAGAAGACTTCATTGTCAAAAGAAGATATCGAGGATCCAGGTAATTATCCTTCGCTAATAAAGAAACTTAATCAAAAACAAGATATTGAGAGACTAGTCTTAAAGTCTCTTATTGACCATCCTAATAATTGGATTGTAGCCCTAAGAGCAGTTCCAATTACTATTAGGAGGTTCTTCGTAAACGCCTATCAATCATATATCTTCAATAGAGTTATGTCAATAGCTGTTAATAGGGGTCTCAATTTAGGAGAAGTCGATATTGGAGATATTTATGGAGCAGTTAATGAAGATGGAAATATATTAGATATTAGAAGAGCAAAAAGCAGAGTGATATCATATAATACAAAGAAAATCCTTCCAATGGTCCAACTTGTAGGGTACGCCTTTAGAGCGGGTATCGGCAGATTTGATAAGATTACTCAAAACATACTTGATGAAGAAGGAATATCGCAGAAACTATTCTATAATAATCAGATGTCTGAACTAAGCATGGAGGGAGGTTTTAGAACACCTCATCTACTGGTTAATGATTTGAAAATCTTGACCTATTCAAGAGATAAATCTTTCATTTCCCTTCAATTCGCACTTCAAAAAGGTTCGTATGCAACCATTCTTCTTCGTGAATTGATTAAGCCATCTAATCCGATTGCTGTTGGCTTCTAGGCATTTTTTGCAATTATCCCAACAACCCCATCACTCTTTACAGATGGATGACTTGGATCTATCAGAATAACCTCGTACCAAGCGTGCTTGCCATCTTTATATAAGAAATATGAATTGAGAACCTTCAAGTTGGGAAACTTTTTGGCAACTCTATTCTCAGAAGTTTGACGCATATTGACATTAGCCTTCATTCTCAATATCCCCGCGTGTTTAGGTCTCCTTCCTCCACTGGGTTTACTTCTCCTCATACCTCCTCGGCCAACTTTAATTCTAACAATGATGAAACCTTGTTTTGCCTTATATCCCATTCGTCTGGCCCTATCAAGACGAGTGGGTCTTTCAAGTCGTTCAATAGTATGTCGTCTTCTTAGAGCTATACCTTTTGACTTTAGTTCATTACTTTTGTTCTTGATCATATTTTGCCAAGTTTTCTCTATTGCGCGGTACATTCTTTAGACTACCAGTATGATTTTGAACTCTTCTTAAACATTATCCAACAAACCTAAAGAACTCAATAATCCTTTTGGACACCTCAATAGCTGCTGCTTCCTGTGCCTCCACTGTCTGTGCACCAATGTGTGGAGTGCACACCACATTAGACATAACTACAAGTTTATTTCGCCCTGGAGGCTCATTCTCAAATACATCAAGAGCAGCACCCTTAATGCGATCATTCTTCAACGCATCCAGTAACGCTTTCTCATCCACAACTGCTCCCCTTGAAGCATTGATGAGGTATGCAGTTTTCTTCATCTTAGATATCTTTTCTCCAGATATGAAGTGTTTGGTCTCTTGAGTTAATGGAATATTCAATGTGATATAATCAGATTTAGTAAGAATGTCATCAATTTCAGCATATTTTAGGTTTAATTTCTCAATTGTTTCTTTTGGGGCCTCAACAATATCATAGAATAGAATATTCATACCTATTGCTTGCACGAGCTCAGAAAGACGTGTTCCTATTCGTCCTAATCCAATTACTCCTAATACTTTATCTTTTAACTCAAAGCCTTTAAGGTGACTTTTCATCCAATTGCCTTCTTTCAAACTCGAATTTCCTATACAAATACCCCTGGATAGACTCAGCATCATACCAAGGATTAGCTCAGCCACGGAGTTGGTTACAGAATCTGGCGTATTGTACACTTCAACATCTGCCTCTTCAGCAGCCTTAAGATCTATATTATCTAATCCCACACCCGCTCGTCCGATAATCTTCAACTTTTTTCCTGCAGAAATTAATTCCTGGGTTATCTCAGTCCTACTTCTTATTATTACAACATCGTAATTAGGGATTGTTAAGAGTAGATCCTCTGGGGTTATGGATGGTAAATAGGATACTTCAAATCCGGTATCTTTCAGCAGATTCACCGCCTTTTCAGAGATGCTATCACAAACTAGAATCTTTGTTTTAGACAACTATGTTCTCGCCCCATAATCGCACGACATCATTATCCCTATAATACTTCCGACAACGCTCTATAGATTAGCTGATTATCTTCAATTTACATTGCTAAAAAAATCAAAAAGTTATTCCCTAAAGGATTTTTTTCCAATTACCTACCCTTAGATTAATCCATTAAGAGAGTCAGCTCGCTTTATATGCTTAGCATGTGTCCAACGATATGCATGATACTGGGGGTAATAGGGAAACCTAATGTAGGAAAATCAACCTTCTTCAATGCAGCTACTTTGCTCAACGTCCCAATGGCAAGCTACCCTTTCACTACAATTGAGCCAAACTTTGGAGTGGCATATGTATCCACCCATTGTATATGTAGAACTCTAAATGTAGAAGATAACCCCGTAAATTCCCGATGCATAAATGGTACACGTCTGATTCCCATTAAGCTTGTAGATATAGCAGGTCTTGTAAGAGGCGCAGCTGAAGGAAGAGGGCTGGGAAACAAATTTTTAGATGATATAAGACAGGTCGACGCTTTAATACATGTAGTTGATGCATCCGGTTTAACGGATGAAGAAGGCGTAACGACAGAAGAAGTGATTGACAACCCGATTACTGACATAGATTTTGTTGAAAAAGAATTTGATCTATGGTTAAGGCAGTTATTATTGAAAGATTGGCGACGAATATCCAATAATTCTGAATCAAACACTGGAAAAACAGCTGAGATGATCTCGGAAAGGTTGAGTGGACTTGCTATAACAGAGAAGCATATCCTCACTGCTGCAGAAAAGAAAAATCTAACAATAGACAAACCAACGAGTTGGAGTGAAGATGATATAATGAATTTCTGTATATCTCTTCGAGAATTATCAAAACCATCCATAATCGCAGCTAATAAGATAGATAACCCATTTGCGAAAGAAAATATTGAGCATATCAAAGCAACAGGCCGATTATTTGTTCCCTGTGCTGCCGAAGCAGAGCTCCTACTTAGGAAAGCAGCAGAAATTAAGATGATAGACTATTTGGCAGGAGGATCAACATTCAAAATGTTGAATACTAGTAACCCCACCATCGCTCAGGTCAAAGCTTTGGAAATGGTTAAAAAAAATGTCTTGGATATTTGGGGTTCTACAGGCGTACAAACTACAATAAATTCAGCTTACCTCGACCTCTTAGATGGAATAGTAGTTTATCCTGTTGAAGATGAGAATAAGTTATCTGACAAGAAAGGTAACATCCTCCCAGATGCCTATATAGTACAGAAAGGATCTACAGCCAAAGATTTGGCATTCATTATTCATAGTGACCTTGGAGAAACATTTTTGCATGCATTTGATGTAAAAACAGGACTTCAATTGGGCGCGGATTATATTTTAAAAGATTCTGATGTTATAAAAATAGTTTCTAGATATAGTAGAGGTTAAATTACTCTTTAATTTGGTATCTGGAACCTTCGATAATAGTATATGCTAGCATAAGATACCAATAGAATGGGGATAAGATACGGAGTCAGAGAATTTAAGATTGATGGACTTTGAAAAGTTGAAGTTTCTATCAAGAAAGATTTCTCTAGGTCACCTCTATTAGTAACAACCGTTACATCATAAACATCATCTTTAGGGGTAAGATCTGCTAATTCTGTATTCAATCTAATGACACCGAATCCACCTGAAGGCACTCTCCGGTTATAATAGAAATATCCATTCGCATCAAAGACATATGAGTTGCCAGAATAGACATTATGATGTTTTTCATTAATGTATATGGATCTAATATATAAATAGAGATCCCCAGGATTTGTTACAGTTACTGTTATTGTATCATTTGAAACGGTATCCTGATCAATACTCATTGATTCCACATTACCCGTTAACGTATAATTTGCTGACAAACGCCACCAATTAGGATAGTTATTCTCATATGTTCCTATTTTAATTATATTTCCATAGTATCCAGCGAAAACTATGCATATAGATAATACCGAAATTATTAGGATAATATGAGTTATTATACGATTCACAATGATATCACAAAAACTATTTAAGAACAAATGAGTTAATGTATATGGTATAAGCTTTTTCATCTACACTGTGGAATACATTTTCTCACGTCCATCTCTGAGAGAAGATCTCCTTTTAACTAAACCCCTATCAAGAAGGCTTGATAGCGCCAGACTGACTGTTCTATCAGGAAGCATTGTCTTCTTCAATATATCTCGGCGGCTCAATGGCCCCTCATATTCCAAGGTCTTTAGCATCAGTTTTGCACTTGGTGGCATGGCAAGAAGATCACGAGCAAGAATGATTTTCTTTGCCATCTTATTAGTGGTATGTGAAGTCTTAGTCAACCTAATAAGACGCACAGGGTTTATTGACTTAGATATTTCAACCATTTTACCTATCTTTGAGCGATAGATACCATCGATTATTACTTCGCACTGAAGTCTGCTGACTATGTTATCCACCATTACTTTAGAATCATCTGGTATAATTAAGGGTCTACGTGTCACATCCAAAGAATTAACAGAAACTACAGTAAAGACACTGGCCTGTGGCAATATCATTGGTCCACCAGTTGACATAGCATATGCAGTTGAGCCAGTGGGAGTAGCAATAATCAATCCATCGCTACTGTCAGTCCATATCTCTTCATCATCCACCTTTAGAGTATATTCCAGAAGGGTGGCGGATCGATGTGGAAAGATTGCGACTTCATTGACAGCTGGTGGACATTCTATGCTGTCTGTCTTTACGGTTAGAGTTTTAGATTCTTCCACTTCGAATTTTCCTTTGGAGATTTGTTGGATTACTTGTCTAAGTTTAGATAATCCAAGTTCTGTGAGGAACTTTCCGTCATCATTTTCATTTACACCAAGAATAGGTATATTCAGTTTAAAGATCTTATGAAAAGTCTTTAGTATATCATTATCATTACCCAATATAAGTACAAAGTCCCCCCATTTTGCATCAGAGTCAGAAATTTCGTCAATAGTTTTGAATTTAATATTGATATCACTAAGAATCTCGAAAATATTGTGCAGAGCTCTTTCAGATCTTCTTGGAGTCATTATCAAGATATTAATCAAATAAATTCCTCAGCAGTTTTTACCTAAAGACTACTTGTATGTATTTTTTCTGCTTATTACTAAAACCTTATCTTACCGCTAAATGAATAGAATGTAAGAGAATTGATAGAATCTCAGAAAGAAATAGTAGAATCGAGATTGAGCCTAAAAATATTGGAGTTCCTCCGTGAAGATTTGGGTTCAGGAGATATTACAACTAACTCAATTATTGATGCTGAAAGACATGTAAAGGCCAAGATAATCTGCAATGAGAAAGCCGTGATATCAGGAGTTGAGGAAGCTATCTTAGCATTCAATCTCCTAAAATGCTCAGCCCAAGGTTTGATTATGGAGGGTGATTCTGTTGAAGAAGATACTGTTATCATTAAGGTAAGTGGTAAAGCAAGGTCAATTTTGAAGGCTGAAAGAACTTCACTCAATATTTTAGGTCGAATGTCTGGAGTTGCCACTGAGACAAATAAGATGGTTAAAGAGGCCAGAAGGGCCAACCAGAAGATAAGGGTTGCAGCAACTCGTAAAACTCAACCAGGTTTTAGAATCTTTGATAAGAAAGCTGTCAAGTCTGGAGGGGGTGATCCACATCGATTACGACTTGATGATGCCGTTCTCATTAAGGACAATCACCTTAAGATTACTAGTTCTGTTACAAAAGCTGTACAATTGGCAAGAAAGAATGTTAGTTTCACGAAGAAAATAGAGGTAGAAGCTTCGTCGGCAGAAGAGGCTTTGGAAGCTGCTGAAGCTGGAGCAGATATTGTTCTACTGGATAATATGTCCCCACAAGAAGTTTCAAAAGTAATTAAGATATTAAAAGAAAGACAAGTTAGAAATGGAATATTTCTCGAAGTTTCAGGAGGAATCAGATTAGAGAATGTTAAGGCATACAGTGAGACGGGTGTTGATGCAATATCTTTGGGCTGGATAACCCATTCAGCGAAGAACATCGATTTTGATCTTGAGATAATCTGAACGAAGGAGATACATTACATGATAAAAGTTGGAATTATTGGATGCGGAGCAATCGGAACTACATTAGCAGAAGCTATCGATTCGGGTGTTGTAAATAATGTTGAGCTAGTAGCATTATTTGACTTATTTGATGATCGAATTGAGACTCTTGTCCAAAAACTGAATCATAAACCTAAAAAATATTACGAGTTCGAAGTGTTTCTAAGAAATGGTGGTGCAGACATAATAGTAGAGGCAGCTTCTCAACAGGCTGTTATTAGTTATTCCGAAAGAGTGATCACATCAGGAAAGGACATCCTGATTATGAGCACAGGTGCTCTGCTTGATAAAGAATTCTTGAAGAGAATAAAAGAAGCAGCTAAAAAGCATGGGAGACAAGTACAAGTACCCTCGGGTGCAATAGGTGGGTTAGATGTTGTAAAGGCCGCAAAACTTGAGGGATTAGAAAGAGTTGTTTCAACTATACGTAAGAATCCAGAATCATTAAAGGCCTCACCTGATTTCCAGGGAATAGTGAAAGACTTCGATGACTTAAAGGAACCTAAGATTATTTTTCAAGGATGTGCCAATGACGCTGTCAAGCTTTTTCCATCTAACACCAATGTTTCAGCAGCCTTGAGCCTAGCTGGGATAGGTGGACAGAATACTGTTGTCAGGGTCATCGTTGACCCTACTATAACCATGAATATCCATGAGATAGAGATTAAAGGAAAGTTCGGAAAGATGAAGATTCAATTAGAGAATTATAAACACCCATCAAATCCAAAAACGAGTTATTTAGCAGTTCTCTCTGCAATCGAAACATTAAGATCGAATATTTCAGGAGGTATGAAAGTAGGAACCTAGAAGATTAATATGAATATCGTTGGCAGTTTTTGCCTAAGTTTTGGAATTGAATTAACCTTTTGCAAGTAAAATATTGTATATTAATGTCCAAGGTCTGATATAAAGTGAAACAAAGGTTGGAGAGACTCGAGATAAAGCAAATAGATCATCTTATAGAAGATATACAGAGATTGAAGGAGACACGGAAAGCTATTATTTTAGCCCATAATTATCAACTAGGTGAAATACAAGATATAGCTGATTTTACTGGAGACTCGTTAAAGCTCTCCCAAAAGGCAGCTGAAACAGAGGCAGAAACAATAGTATTTTGTGGAGTAAATTTTATGGCCGAGACAGCTGCCATATTATCTCCAGAGAAGACAGTACTAGTACCGGATCCTGCAGCAGGTTGCTCCTTAGCAGATACAATAAACATAGATCAGCTTAAGACATGGAAAATGAAGCACCCAAATGCAATTGTGGTTTCATATATTAACACCACTGCAGAAATTAAAGCGGAAAGCGACTATTGCTGCACTTCAACAAATGCTTTAAAAGTCATAAACGCAATTCCATCCAATAAAGAAATCCTTTTTCTGCCTGATATTTTCTTAGGTACATATCTTCAAACAATTACCGGACGAAAACTCCAACTTTGGCCTGGAGAGTGTCATGTTCACGCAAGTATACGGCCAAACGTAGTGAACAATCTGAGAGGTCAACATCCAGAAGCAGAATTCCTAATCCATCCTGAATGCGGATGTTTGACTCCAAGCATGTATTACTTAGCCAACGGAGACATATCGTCTAAGGATACACATATCCTTTCGACTGAAGGTATGATAAGGCGTGCTAAAGAATCGAGTGCTAGTAGATTCATAATAGCTACTGAGGTGGGCATACTTTACAAAATGAAGAGGGATAATCCTCGCAAGACTTTTCTGCCAGTTAATCCAGATGCGGTTTGTGAGTATATGAAGCAAACTACACTAGATACTGTATATAAATCTCTTAAGGAGATGATTTATCAAGTAAAAGTGCCTAAAAATATCGCGGTAAAGGCAAGAAGATCAATAGATAAGATGCTTGAGTTAACTTAATTTGAAGATATTGGCGTAACAGGAACATCCACCTCTTCGGTTTCTTCGGGCTGAGGTTTTAAGGTCACCATATCTTCAACTTCAATCGATGGCTTTTTAATGAGCTTGGTCTTACTCACTCCTACGTGTCGTAATCTGGATATCTTTTTGGCAGCATTATAGATATCTGAAGCGATTTTTCCTAATACAGCTTCCTGTGCGAATTGATTATAGGTAAGTTCAGTAGCCTTCTGTTCTGTAACTTCATCCGTAACTTTTCGGATTGCATGTTTTCTAGAAGTGTTAAGTCGTCCCAGAGTAAAAACAACAATTTGTGCTTGTACAATAGCTTGATCTCGAGTAGTGAAATTCTTTATTAATCGTATACTGGAAGACCCACGGCGTACCATACTTCTAAGATATTCACGTGAATACTCATGACCTTTCGCTATTGTATGAGCAATATCGCCTTCTATAGATTCGATCTGGAAGTAGAGTTTAATCGAGTAATGTTGAGGATCCTGCTTTAAGATATCAAAAAGTGTAGTTCCAACCACTCTTCCAATCGCTTTGGCCTCGCTTGTAATAGGAATATAGGCGACAGAATCCCCACCGAAGGGTAAAGGTGCCTTTACGATAAGCCACTTCTTTATCCGCCACTTATCCTTTATTTTCTGCCTTTTTCTTCCTCTAGCCATACTTGAGCACTAAGCTCATCTAGGATTAGGATATAAGTTATCCGTTGATATTTAATTATATAATATCAATATATTTTATTTCTACTATTTGATATAATATTATTCTAACCCGATTAGATAAATATTTCATTTTCTATAAAAAAAACATTGTTCTGTAGATTGGTGATAATCTATGGGGCTTCGATAACTTCAAGATTACCTACATATGGCTTAAGCACCTTTGGAATTTTTATTGATCCATCTTTCGTCTGGTGATTTTCCATTATGGCGATAAGTGTACGTTCAGTTGCTACCAATGTGCTATTCAAGGTGTGGACAAATTTTGATGTCTCGTGTGGCTTATCTCTGAATTTCACTAACAAGCCTCGCGCCTGATAATCAGTACAGTTACTGCATGATACTACTTCTCTATACTTCTCCTGACCAGGGAACCAAGCTTCAAGATCATATGTTTTTGATGCGACTTTTCCCAACTCTCCCCCACAGAGAGAAACGATTCTATATGGTATTTGTAGAGCATTAAAAAAGTCTTCAGCATTTCGTATCATGAATTCAAGCTCATTTTGAGAGTTTTCAGGTCTTGAGAATACAAATTGCTCAACTTTCTCAAACTGGTGAACCCTAAATATTCCTTTTGTATCTCTACCGTGGGCACCCGCCTCTTTTCTGAAACAAGGGCTCACACCTGCATAGCGAAGAGGTAATTCTCCACCCCGTAGTATTTCATTCATATACATTGAGGCAATTGCGTGCTCTGAAGTTCCAATTAGGTATAGATCTTCATCATCTATCTTATAGATTACGTCTTCAAAATCAGACAATATTATTGAACCGCTGATTGCATCTTTCTTTAACATATACGGTGGTTGAATAAGAATCCATCCTTTACTATCTAGAAAGTCTAGAGCATAGTTGATCAAAGCATGATTTAATCTGACTAAAACACCTTTTAGGAAATAAAAGCGGGCACCAGACACTTTGCTTGCACGTTCCAGATCCACCAATCCCAAATTCTGAGCTAGATCTATATGGTCAAGGGGCTTGAAGCTAAGTGTTGGGGGTTTGCTGTTTTGAATAATCTCAACATTGTCTTCTTCTCCAATTCCATCTGGAACTGTTTCATCAGGAATATTAGGAAGGCCACCCACTAGTTTATGAAGATGTTTATCCAACTCTCTAATTCTTTCATCACCTGAAGTGATTTGTCGCGATATCTCTTTTGTTTCATATATTTTCTTAGAGGTATTCGTATTCTCTGTCCTCATCCTCGCTATCTCATTGGATATGACATTTCTCTGATGTTTCAGCTCCTGAATCTTTGTGACGAGGGCTCTACGTTCTTTATCAAATCTTATAAGTTCAGAAAAAGGATATTCTAAATGTCTCTTCTCAAGCATTTGTTGAACTTTTTTTGGATTATTTCTAACAAGATCCATATCAAGCATAATCTATCTATCCTTTAAACTATTCAAGGTATTACAGGTAATTTGAATTGATTCTATCAGATCGTCAAGGGTTGATAATAGAGATAGTATCTCGTTTTTTGATACGAGTCTAAAGGAAAGGATTTTATTTAATCTATTCATTTTAAAATCTATACCATCTGGAAAGCCGATATTATCTGGCTCCAGAGATCTATAGACTGAATCAAGGAGATGTTCATCCTGAAAACTCATTGAAAGATCAACCATTATTTTCATTATTATTCTGTAGCCTCTTATTAAGTGTCCGCAGGAAAACTTTTAGTCGAGCTGTTGGAATTTTACAACCAGCGGCAGCTTCGTGACCTCCACCGTTACCCCCATACTGATCTGCTATTTCTTTTACTGTTATACCTAAATTAATTGAGACACCTGCTTGTGGAGGACGTCTTAGAGAAAACTTGTAATGGCCAACTGTTGTTGTACGTACTAATAGTATTTTTAGTTCGAATCTTGGGATACCACTTAATACAGATGCGAGGGACCCAAGCATTTCTTCATCCACTATTCCGTCACCTATCACCATGTTGAATGCGTTTTTCTCTATTATTCTGGTATCGTCTTCGAGAACCATCTGAATCAATTGGCTCAGGGTCTTCCTATATTCTTTAAGAATCTGTTCACTTTCAATAAGTGACTCATTTCTATCACCTAGACATATCGAAACACCTACACCGGCGTGTTTCATCCTTCCGCAGGCATTGAGGAGTGTTCCGAACTCTCGTACATCTCTTAGAGAAGAATGCTCATCTTCCTTTTCAAGCGTATAAACATCTCCTATTAGAGAGTCTACATCTTCATTTGAAGTTTCAACTTGCGTAAGATGTGGGATGATAGATTCTATCACCTTCTTTTTCTCATCTTCGTCTAAGTCTGCCAGAGTTCGCCATCGACCATTTTGTTTCATTTCTAAACCCGTGGATGCGAGTGTTGCTAAGCAGGCATCTCTATTACCACTTAGACCAGGTATAAATGGGGTATTCATGGATGCTAGAGCCATATAAACTGGTTTTGTTTCTCGACCGTAAAGCAAAATATCTCTTCTCACATTTACTAGTCCTTCTTTTACAGCATCATCGAGTATCATTCTATTTAGACTTAAGACTGATCGTCTTTCACCTTGATCCTGCCTATCGGCAATCATAGCAACTACAGGTAACCAAGAAATATCGGTGTTATTCACGTCGATTTTTTTTGCAACAAAGTAGGCCATACCAGCAGCAGATATTTCTTTGCTTCCATCGTAGTTGAATTGCCAAATATTAAAGACCTGTTTCATATTCTGTTCCTTTGATGGAATTTGGTGGTGGTCCAAGATTATCCATTTGTCTTTAAAAATATCTTCAATCTCCGTGGCTAATCCTGCACCTAATTCGCAGAAAATATGGAAGTCGTATTCTCCTTTTTTAATTTCCATTAGTATCTTAGAGTTCATTTCACTGTAAATGCGAATTATGTAGTTACCTTTCTTTCGTTGGATTGTTTTACCCATTACACTGGCAGAAGTTATACCATCAGCGTCTAGATGCCCAATTATTAGAATAGTCTTTTTTTCATCAATAAGACTAAGAATACATTTACCTATAACTTCCGCTCTTTTTTCGAACTCTTTTAGTTGGCTCATGCATTTATTCGCTACTAAGCAAGCTGTGCTACCTTGGATACATATTTCCAGTCAGGTGGCATAAGACCTAGCTTCTTGTAACGCTTTGAGAGACGATGAATCTTGGCTTCTACCAACTCAAGGGATCTTACATTCTTTCTATCACCAGTATTTCTCTTTAAGTGTGACTGAATCCCTCTGGCCCGCTTCACTAATAACTCAAGATCTTCAGGAATATCTTTTTCCAAATTGTGTTCTTTTAATACTTCAGTTATAGATTTACCAATGAAGGTTTTTAAGAGAGGAATGCCATACTCATCTCTGAGCTTAATGCCAATTAAGCTAGGAGGGATCTCATCTTTAGCCATCTTTACTATCAACGCTTCAACTTTATCTTGGCTGTACATAACCCAGGATGGAGAACACTTGGAAGTAGGTCTTATTGAATGCGATTTACCTTTACTATGAGAATACATTCGACCCATATTCTTCTCTGGCACACTTCAATTATAATTACAACATAAAGATTACGCTGATACTATCAGTTAATATTATACCAAGATGCAAACTCCTTTAAAGCTATTGCTCTATGTGAGTACTTGCACTTTTCCTCTAATCTAATCTCCGCGAAAGTCCTATCCAATTGTTTTGGAATAAAGATGGGGTCAAAGCCAAATCCTAGATCCCCACGCATCTCTCTCGATATCTCTCCCTTTACAACCCCTAGAAAGATCTTAACTGTAGGTGTTGTAGCATCTTTGGTGTGAGCCACTACTGATTTAAATTCTGCAGTTCTGTCCTCAAGATCATCGAGAAGCTTCAAAATCCACTTGCAACCGAGAGTTTTATGTATATAGGCTGAATAAGGACCTGGGAAACCATTTAATTCCTTAATAAAAAGCCCCGCATCTTCTACAATAATAGGCCCACTAACTCTGGTTTGAGCTTCTTTAACGGATGTGTTTGCTATTATTTCAATTTCATCGTTCTGAATCTCAATCATCTTTGCTTTCACCATTTTGAGTTTTAGGTTATATTCAGAAAGAATTAACTTAGCCTCTTGAAACTTGTTTGGATTTCCAGTCACAAACTTTATTTTCCTTTCATTATTCGTCTCGTTTATACCTTCCTCTTAGCTCCACGATCTTCATTCTTTCAAGTAGACTATGAGAACTCGATTCACCTGCAATCTCCTGATAACCCATTAGTACAGCATGTATAATCTTTTCAGCGTAAATATTATGGGCACTCTTTACCACCATATTCAAAAGATGAATATCAATAGCTTTATCCTCTAGCCTCTGGGAGTAGAATGATAATCCAAAGTCTATTAGAATAAGTCTATTATCGGATATAATAAAATTGGAAGTAGTAAGGTCACCATGAATTATTTCGGCGCTGTGAAGTCGTGCTATATACCGCCCTGCTTCTTTGCACCATTCCAATGAAAAGTTTTCTTCATAAACATCTATAATCTCTTTCAAACGTCTTCCGGGTATAAATTGCATAATTATCTCCGCTTTATTTACATCCACAAAATAGACAAGGGGAGTGTTTACACCTACACGCCTAGCTTCTTTAAGGAATAAGGCTTCACGTCGAGTTCTTGATTGCCTTAGCTTGAGGTCAAGAACTGATTGCCTAAAGGTTTTGAGTATCCTGATCTTACGGATAGCTTCCTCTCCGAACCATTTAGTCTGATAAAGCGATGCTTCAGCTCCCTTCTTCAGTTGCTTCTCCACTTAACATCTACCTCATCCAATCGCCAAGATGGTTTAACTGAACTATCAGATATTCCCACTGAAACACCAGCCTTGAATGCTTGAATACCGTTCCAAGATATTTGGGCACCACAATCACCGCTAAATACTTTAGGAATTGAAAAAAAATTTGATTTATGAATCTTACATACGCCTTGAAGCATATTTTGGAGCCTATTATTCGCAGCCACCCCACCAACAAGTAATAATTCATCTTTTTCTACAAATGCTAAGGCTCTTTCAACTGACTCGGCCAACATGGCAAAACCAGTCTCTTGAATCGAGAAACATATATCTTCAAGTTTCTTATCATCACGGAAAAGACGCTTTGAAGTTGTAAGAAGACCTGAGAAAGATACATCATTCCCTTTTATTGTGTAAGGAAGATCAATAAAATTTTGAGATTTTTTGGCATACTCTTCAAATGCTATACCGAAAGGAGAACTAAAACCGGCTGCGCGTCCAAACTGATCAATCAATTGGCCAATAGTTATGTCTAGAGTTTCACCGAAAACTCTCCAACGTCCAGAAGAGAAGGAGGTAATGACTGTATGCCCACCGGATACTAGAAGAACTAGAGGATCTGAAACCCCAGTGAGCATCGCTGCAAGCTCGATGTGGGCTACCGCATGATTCACTGGGATTAGAGGTAGATGATAATAAGCACTGATTGACCTCGCTACTACTGCACCTACTCGAAGGCAAGGACCAAGTCCAGGTCCCTGTGAGAAAGATACTATATGTATGTCTTCCATAGGTGTTTTAGCTTTTTTGAGTGCCTCTGTTACGGTAGAGGCAGCAATTTTAGCATGATGCCTAGATGCTTCCCTTGGATGTATTCCTTTCCCTTTTTCAGGTTGGTAAACTCGGCGCACATCAGAGAGAATTTCAGGCTTAGTGTTTCCTCCGATTGAGATTATGGAGACCCCGAAGGTGTGAGCAGTAGACTCAATACCAAGACATGTAATGCCCAGTTTAGAGCCTTCTGGTTCTCCTGTAAAGGTTTCCAAGAATTTCAATTTGGGGTCTTACCTCCTGTTGAAAGTTTTCGAATGTTGCTTTTTCGAACATAGTGTCTTCTTCGCTTGCAATATGATGCCTACATGCATATATTACTCCACGACTCAATTCAATATGACGACAAATCTTAGGTATAAATATGATAGCGGCAAAGCCAAAAATTTCTTCTTTATCTCTCAGTATTACTGAATACAATGAAAACCAGTTTTTTAGAGAGGTTTTCTGCTTGACCTCTACCCGCCTAACCTCTTCAAACCTTCTCTTAGATAGTAATTGCATAACTTCCTTCAGTAGATCCATTTCAACAACCTTCTTATTGATAGGTTTTAAGATAAAATCAGATCTAAAAGCCTTCTTCAAGACTATGCTCCAGTCTGCTGATCTCAATCTAGATTCAGATGTTATAAACATATTATTTTTCAATTCCTGTATTAGAATGCTCTTTACTTTATCAGAATATTCTTGATGTACAACCATATTCATATCCTCCAAAACCTGCAACCGGTTTTTACTAGGGTTTCTTAATAACCATTCGAAATAATTATAATAAAGTTTAGATCCTAATATCAAGAATTGAAGAAATCTATCCTTTCTTCTGCTGAAATTAAATTCTTTATTCAAGCCACCGAAGATGAAGAAGGATTTACGAAGAGAGTTTCTGAAGTATTTATGATCCCTTTAAAGACGTTTGAAAAAACGATGCTGGAAGGACACTTTGGAAACCCGATTACATCTTTTAGGATACATCTAAAAGGAGAAATTGCGGACAAGTTTGGAAGTAAGATATTGAATCTTTTATTAGAAAAAGAGAAAAAAATATTACTTTCAGAAATATCGAATCACATCGACAAGCATGGTTCATTATATCTAAGGATTGATAAGCAAAGTATCTTTAGTAATCGGCTGATTCAATCACCAATTGATCCATTAAGAGTAAAAATGAAGATTAGAACCAAGTTACCTCCCCAGGAAATGATTAAATCCTTTTGGAGATTATTATCAATTCCAAATTAAATATAATTTGGTAAAAATATGATCCATCAAATGAATGTAGGTGCTATTAAATTAATCTCTGATTTTCCATAGCAATTTATTTTTAACTTCGCTAGGAATAAGGATATTTACTACTTCTTAACAATTGAGAATAATGCAGCCCATAACCCCTGAACAGATGGACATGATAGACGCCAACAGTGAAAAGCTAGGTTTTCCACGTATTTTACTTATGGAGAATGCTGGGAGTGCATTAGCAGGTCACATCATTAATCATGCAAAGGAATTGAATTGTAGAAAAGTGGTTGTAGTTGCTGGAACTGGGAATAATGGAGGGGATGGTTTTGTGGCTGCAAGACATCTGGCTGGTGATAGTAAAGAGATATCAGTGATTTTACTTGGAAGCAAAATGAAGACTAAAGAATCAACTATTAATTGGAACGGAATCAAGAATATGGATAAGACTATAAAATTTCTAACAATAGATGACTTTGACTTCGAAAAAAAAATGAAATCCATCATATTGGAAGCAGATATAATTATAGATGCTATATTTGGCACTGGAATCAAAGGTTTACCTCGGAAATTGCATTCAAATGCTATAAGTCTGATAAACGATTCTAAAGCATATGTTTTATCTGTAGATGTTCCTTCTGGATTAGACCCTTTGACAGGAGAAGTGAACAATATATCAGTAATTGCGAACGAAACCATAACATTTCATAGGCTTAAGATAGGGCTTTTGAAACGCAAAGATATTACTGGGAAAATTATTTTAAAATCAATTGGGGTACCTCCAGAAGCCGAGGAAGGAGTTATGAATTGATTTTCGCACAAGTAAAGGTTGGGCATATGGAAAATTTTAGCTACATAATTGGTGATGATAAAACTCATTTGGGAGTGATAATTGATCCTGGTTTCGATACAGAAAAGATTCTCAATAAAGCATTTCAGATGAAACTAACGATAAAATACTTGATAGATACTCATGAACATCCTGACCATATTTCTGGAAATATAGATCTTTCAGAAAAAACTGGAGCTAAGATAGTAGCACATAAGGATGCAAAAATAAAAAAAGACTTGGTAGTCAAAGATGAAGAAATTATCAGTATTGGAGAAACGAATATCAAAGTGTTACATACACCGGGTCATTCACCAGGAAGCATTTGTTTATTAGTAGATAACAAACTTATCACAGGAGACACACTCTTCGTCGGAGAATGTGGAAGAATAGATCTTCCAGGTGGAAATGCAGAAGATCTTTATCACAGCTTTTTTGATAAGATATTAAATATAAGTGATAATGTTGAGGTCTATCCTGGACATGATTATGGTCTTAAACCATTTTCTTCCATAGGATTTGAGAGGAAACATAACTATGTCTTAAGACCTAGAACGAAAGAAGAGTTTGTTAGGTTTATGAAAAACCCTTAATCAGATTTGTTCTAAAGTAAATGTGAATCTTGCACCTTCAAACTCAGTTGTTCCAACTCTTTCCCAATTAACCTTAAATGTTTTACTTACCTGCTTACCTTTCACTATTACTTTTCTGGGCAATCCTTTGAATAGTTGTTCCACCTTCTGTTTATCTTTAGTTACTAGTAAGCTTCGTCTCCTTTTCATAAAATATTTAGTGGCCACGCTCTTATGTTCGTATCCTTCTATGGGGATCTCTTCATCTCCTATATCTAAAAAAAACTGTCTTTTAGAGAATTTGAATGCACCTTAATTTAATAAACATCATAATTGATTAATTGCTACAGTATCCATATAAAGGATTTCAAAAACTCGGTTATTTGACTTGAGGAAATTTTGAAAACACTGCTTGTCAACAATTATCTTACAAAACCCTCTAAAATTATTAGATTACAACAAGAAATTTCTAGAATAACAGATGATAGCCCCAAAGTTCTTCATGTTTCAAATGCAGAGGGCTTTAACGTAGAAAAGTTTAATGCAGTAGTTTTGAGCGGTGGAGAAGCACCACTAAATTGGCCTGAAGTAATTGAAACCTATTCTAAAGTAGCTTCTTGGATAAGGAAGATTAGAAAACCAATTCTTGGAATATGTTTTGGGCATCAATTACTTGGTTTTGCATTTGGTGGAAGAGTAGCACGGTTTAACAGAAAATTTGAAGGATACCAGGAAATAAATATTTTAAATCATGATAATATATTTCGGGATCTACCTGATAGAATAAAGGTATATATGTCAAATAAACGAGTGGTAGTCAAAGTTATGCAGGACTTTGAGCTATTGGCCAAAGGTTCAGCGTATCAAGTTGAAGCATTCAAACATAAAAATCATAATGTTTTTGGCGTCCAATTTCACCCTGAATATTATTCTAAAGATTTTTCTCATGGGAAAAAAATATTGGAAAACTTTTTTGAAATAGTGTAACCCTTCAGATTAGTTCTTATTTAGACGAGTTCTGTTGTTCATACCTTGTCAAAACGTGTGATTATCAAGCAAGATGTTGTAGATGGATTGCTAAGCTACTGTCGTAACTTTCATCCTAGAGAAGCTATACTTCTAGTAAGAGGGAAGAAATTGAAGGATGAGATCCAGATTAATGCCCTGATGATTCCACCACTCCCTGTTCATAGTGAAACATTCACATCGTTCCCAATTCATATGCTACCAATAGACCCATCAATACTTGGAACAGCTCATTCTCATCCTAACGGAGTACTAAGACCTTCTTTAGAGGACCTTAACAATTATTTTGGGAGAGTTATGTTAATAATTGGGTTTCCTTATATGAGTAAAAATGATATTTCGGTATTTGATCGAGAAGGCAATAGAGCAGTATTCACCGTGATATAGACAAAAAAAACACTGTTGTAGTTAAATAAAAACCCCAGAAAAAATATGTTAATACGGATATAAAAATAGGTTATAGGTCATCATTTTCTTGTCTACTCCAATAAGCTGTTGCATCATGGAGGTGAATAGACTCAAAAGATCTAACTTCTATTGAGATAGCAATCGAGAAACTCGTCAAACATTCTCTAACAACATCCTCCGCAAATTTAGGTTTAGATTGTGCCTCTTGAATCTTTTCTCCCTCATCTTCACGCTTGAGATGTGCTTTTGGGATAGTAGAGAAGCATGCACCCATTTTCTTTGCAACATTATCAAAGTCCTGGATTTTTCGGCTTACCATTTTTAATGTTAATTCAGCTCTTTGCATATGCCCTATCCCTACCATCACTTTACTGCATGGGCAGGCAGTTATTCCTGTGCGTCTAAAGATGTATTGAATACTTCCTTTCTCGCGCATCTTGATAGTTATGGGAATAAATTGATCTTGATATGAATACTGGATTTCACAAATGATTCTACAACCCGGTTGTGTTCTGTTCACATCTTTACAAATGTCTTTCATCGAATATTCTATTCGTTCATTTTCGCTATTCCTCTGAATAGCAGATACTAACCTACTCATATGAACACCACGTCGATTTTGGGTGGGAACAAGAACCGAATAAGTGATAGGTATCTTCCAACCATTTCCTTTATGCATATGTATCAAATTACTTACACCGCCTAAGACGTTAACTTCAGCATATTCTTCATGAACATCTGGTGGCTCTACTTTTCTTATCTCCATTTTCAAAGCTATCTTGAAATATGAATTCCTTAGCTTATTAAGTTCTAACCAAGAACCATAAATCGTGGGATATACCTTTGGGTGATAAATAATTGTTGCGTAAACCCAATGAGTGTTGTAAAGGGATTACCAGAAAAAAAATAAATTCAGTAATTAACTAATTATATTATTACAGCAAATAAATCAATATCATCAAGTAGTTAATTTAATGAATTTTATTGAAAAAGAGATTATACATCTAGAGTATCTGCAACATCTTTAAGATCCAATTCTTCTAATTTAGCTCTAGTAGGTATACCTGTCTTGGGATCCCAACCTACATATGCATAAAAGTCATCTTTCACTTTCTCCCAAGCTGTTCTGTCGATAGGGTTTCCTCGTTTATCCGGATGATTAAAATAATATTCGTTGAATGTATCATTTTCGCGTCGTCTACCCATCCTGACCATAATCGCTCTTTCAAGATTTACAATCCGAGATGCATCCTTCATAAGATCATCAATTGTTTTTTCTATTCCAGTGGCAGCTGAAAATACCTGAGCTTCGATAGTTAGATCACTGACCTTATGTTCATCTCCTTCATCATCTTCCGCAAAAAATGGGTCTACCTTTAGAATTGGGAAGAACCAATCGCAGAAACCTATTGAATCATTCATGCATCCACGATTATATGAAATTGATGCAGCTTGCGCTTTGCCATCATAATTGAAGGGGTTTGCTGCCTCTGCTGTACCGTAAATATGTTCTGAAAGTTCTGTTGAACCGAAAGGCACCCGAGTGAAACTGGCATTGGAATATGGATCTCTCGAACCCATAGCCCACATCAACTGCCCAATAGGATTTGGAAAGCCTGTCGGATCAGCTGGACCCTTGGGGTTTCCTATGTAAAACCAATGCTGTCTCTGTCCATGTGCCACAAATCTTTCTTCATAGAGTTCCCATACTCTATTACCAAATTTCTCTTTAAGTTTTTGTGCTGCTCTATGCGTTCCTTCAGCCAAAAGCTCCCCAAACTCTCCTTCACGATAAGCTATCATCCCAAAGAGCTTATCAGCAAACTCTTTACTCCCCATATCTTCAATTTTGGGAATTCCAGTATTCGCCTCAAATTCTGCCTGAGTTGATCCAAAGATTTTCTCCTTCCAGCAAGCCCAAAGCCAAGAAAGAATACCCATCAATTCAAAAGAATTAATGGCTAACTCATCCGCCAACCTTACTCCGTACCAGGCAGTTTCGCCTTGTTCCCTACCAGCGAAGTCAGGATGGGGAGGTGCAACAGGCCCTATACCTTCCCAGTTATTATACATCTGAAGCTGAACACACTGAGCTTGTCCAGGAGGACTGCCTGGCACATCAAAAAATCCTCTACAGGCAACTTGACAACCAAAGCAAGAATCTGTTCGCTTAACAAACCCAGTTAATATTGATGGATTACCACCATATATTCCACCTGGCCCACCAAATGGAGGGATAACTGGAAACGCTTTATACCGAAGCATTTTACGTATTTTGTATACAGTTTCCATCATTCTTTGCGGATCCGCTGCTTTTACTGCACCTGTACCCCTTACCGAAATTGCTTTCAGATTCTTGGAGCCCATAACACCGCCGAATCCTCCTTGACCTGCACAGTCACCTGAATCATGCATGATACAAGCTATTCTACTACTATTTTCTCCAGCAGGACCTATTATCACAGATCTAATATTTATAGCATCATATCTTCCTGTTTCAGGTTTTTCGCCCATATCTGGAAAAGAACCTTCTGCCGCAATATCTGCAGCCAACTTCTTCTGCCCCCCTATGGCATTTAAGCCCCAATAATTACTTGCATTTCTTATTTCTACGGATTCATCACGTATCAATAGGTATACTGGTCGACTTGCTTTTCCATGAACGATAACACCATCATATCCGGCAAACTTAAGCTCTGCACCCCAATGCCCACCTATAGCAGATGATGAAGGATACTCATAAGGATGAGAAGGAGAAAGTGCACCAATATTCCATCTTCCATTCATGGGAGAATTTGTACCAGTCAATGCACTAGGAGCAAATATTAACCTGTTTTCTGGGTCAAAAGCTTTTGTTCCTTCAGGTACATCATCCCATATCACTTTTGCTTCTAAGCCTCGTCCTCCTAGAAAATTTGGAAAGTATTTATCAGAAGGAACTCTAGTAATTTTTTCAGATGTGAGATCCACATCTAGAACTTCTCCAACCCAGCTATGCCAATCTGCCATAAAAAAATCTCACTTTGATACTATTGAGTTTAATTATCGGCTATATAAAAGATATCATATAGTGAAATTTGGTAAAACACGATATAACCGAGCACACTTAATTACTCTTAAATCAGCTGATTGTTAGGTTATGGAGATTTGTTGTACATCCTGTTTGCGCTTCTAGCTGCCACTGCGGATATCTTAAGCGGAGCACTTGCCTTACATCCAAGGTTTAGGGAAATAAGTAAAAGGTATGCTGTAGCATTAGCTTCAGGAATAGTTGTTTCAGCTGCATTTCTGGAGCTTCTTCCAGCAAGTGATTTACAAAATAATGCTATCTTTGTTGTTCTAGGGTTTTTCACATTTTATCTTGTTGAGAAAATCATAATGTTACATACCTGTGGTGAAGAGGAGTGTGAATCTCACACAATGGGTTGGACAGCAGTAGCAGGAATGGCGTCAGATAATTTAATTGATGGTGTAGGTATTGCCATAGCTTACTTAACAGATCCCGCATTTGGATTGATAATCACATTAGCTGTTGTCGTTCATGAAATTCCTCAAGGGATGGCATCTACTGTTTTAATGTTGAAAGCAGGATATAATAACAGAAGAATATTGACAATATTAGCCTTCGCTGGTGCAGCTTATCCGATCGGAGCACTACTCTCAACATTTGTCCCTTCAGACCTCTATGTGATAATTATTGCATTTGTTGCTGGAGATTTCATCTATATAGGAGCTGCAGATCTTCTAGGTGAAGCACACAGACGGTTCAACTACAAAGTAGTAATTGCAACAATACTAGGTGCAATATTTTTTGTATTAGTTGAAACACTGATATAGATTCAATGACAGTGTCTTTTTAACCGTCATTCATTATAAAACAAGGAAGGCGGTCGTCGTCCAGTCTGGTCTAGGACATCAGCTTCCCAAGCTGGTAACCCGGGTTCAAATCCCGGCGACCGCATCTGAACAATTTTACAAACATTTAACTCGAAGAGTTCATCAGTACAACCTGAGCGGTCGTCGTCCAGTCTGGTTAAGACACTAGCTTGCCAAGTTAGCAACCCGGGTTCAAATCCCGGCGACCGCACCATTTTATCAAAAAAAATGGTAAATCAACAAGAAATCTAGATTGGGTCTATAATTCAAATTCTTTTCTGTTACCTTTTTTGAAATTTGGCGCCGGGGGTGGGATTTGAACCCACGAGACCATTACGGTCACAGGCTCACCAGCTTTGTTTCCAGGCTTAAGCTCTAAAAGGATCTGCGCCCTACCAAGCTAGGCGACCCCGGCATCTGATGTTTTCTTGATCTTCCAGAGTCTGGGGTAAGTGTCCTGCATCATTATTACTCTTCTGGTTTTAGCCACTAATCCTTTTTTGCATTCTTCAATTTCAATTGCAGACATTATTGCCTCTCCTATTGCAACTATCTCCATCTTTAATGTATACAAGGCAATAGTGTCACCTTTACGTAAGTCTGGTGATACTTGGAGAACACCTGGGACTGCCAGCTGAGCTCCGTGGCAAATAGCAGATACTGCAGAGTCTCGGATGACTATCTTTTTTAATGATGACACCATTTTTTCAACTGGTTGAATTAGGCTAATTAATTTATCTTCAGACTTGTTTTCCTTCCACTCATATACTGCATCATACAAATCATGCATTCTAACTAATCCATCCGCTTCTTTTAGATTGCTTACCTTAGTTCTTCTTAGCTCTATCATCGTTGCTCCTGGGCCTAGAACTTCACCAATATCGTATACGAGCTTACGTATGTATGTCCCAGCTTGACAAAGAACCCTAAAGAGGATGAGTTGCCTCTTATTCTCAAGGATATCTAATTCATATATCCATCTTCGTCTAGTTTGCCTCTTCACAGCAGATTTTTGTGGTGGTCGTTGAAATATTTCTCCTCTGAATTTCTCGAATACTTGCTCCAATTTTATTTTGTCTACATCACTATGAATCCTAGCTAATCCAACATATTCTTTGGGCCCCAATAATAATACAGATAATGCTTTAGTAGCTTGCCCAAGACCAATTGGAAGTAGGCCTGTAACAGCTGGGTCGAGTGTACCACTATGTCCTGCCTTATCCTCCTTAAGCATCTTTCTAACCCAGGCCACAACTTCATGGCTTGTAGGCCCAGCAGGTTTGTCAAGCGGTATGAATCCATAATCTAAGATATTATCCAATGTTCTTTTTTCAGGGTATATTCCATATTCTTCACTAGTTTCCTCATAATCAATTATCAGTAGCTCCTCTTTTATTGAGGATGATTTAGATGAAATATTGAGATGATTTGAGGACAATTTCAATCACTTGATTCTTTGAAAGGCTGTTTGTATCTAAGACTAGATGAAAGACTGATAAGTCCTCATCAATTTTGAAGCCATACATTTTTCTATAGAAATCGATATTTTCAGAGTCTCGCTTCTTCACTATCTTCTCTGCTTCTTTATATGCAATTTTGTCACGGGAAGCCAATCTTTTAGACCTACTATTAGGTGATGCTTTCAACCATATTTTTACACCATTTGTTGAAAGCCATGGTGCAGTATAGCTGGTTACAACTACTCCCCCTTCTCCAATTGAATTTACCAGTATTTTGTCCACCTCCAGATCAAACTGGTTAGACTTCTTACGATCTTCTAGAAATTTCATTCCGTTCTCGGTGTCCCACCAATCATCACCTGATGGTTGGTAGCCTTTTGAGATAGCCATTTCCTTCAAAATGTCTCCTCCACAGAGGTAATTCATACCATATTTTTCAGCGACTTTAATAGCTACCGTAGTTTTTCCTGAGGCCGCCATGCCTGAAATTATGAAGGACTTCAAGTCTATTTTTCTCTGGTATTCTAGTCGGTCATTCCAGTACCGGTTATTTTAGAAATAATTCCATTAAAAGATATTGATGATAAGAAGTACCACCAGAAGAAGTTGAGTTCTACACTATAACTTATACCAAGGCTGGGAGGCGGAGTTAATAGTGGAACTGCAATAGGTGAATATGCCATAATGGTCTCGTACCCAAAGGCCCCTATTAATATCCACCAAACGCCGAAGAAAGGGAGCATAAAATACATAGAGGTCTTTAAATTTTGTGTCATCATCTTCATCTGCATCTCATTCATCTTTTTTTGTTTCTTCTTGAGCTTGGTTTCCTTTTCCTTATCTTTACTCATCATTGCTTTTCGAAGATCTGTGTTGAATTCCCTTACTTCCTTCTGGATACGTTTAGTTTTCTCAATATCGGTAAACCGCTTTCTTACTAATGATGAGGCAAGATTAACAAACATAGCAAGACCCGCAATAATTAATGTAGCAATAGGTGGCTGAATTAAGAACGCAGGTACAAACGGTTCAAACAACTAATTCACCCCTAATGCTGTTGCAGCAATTAATGCAGCTTTATCTGCCTTTCCTTCTGTATTTTGAATATGCATTATTGTTGCACCTGTCATTACAGCCAGACAACTCAACATATTTTTAGCTATCTCCAATTCTTCTAGAACTTCACTTTCTGTAATAGGGTCACGACTTCTGGACATATCTTTAAGTCGACGCTTGATAATCTCTTCAGGTTTAGCTACAACTAAAAAAATATGTGTAGGTGAAAGTGTGGTCGCAACATCATATGGAACACCAGGCCAGAAACCATTATGTGTTTTAATAAAAAGATGGGTATCAACTAGCAGAACTTCTGTCTTCATTTTCGATATCTTAATAGAAGCAGCTACCTGCAATTTTCTTTGCTGAGTAACTGGTAACTTTCGCATATCATCTCTATCTTTCACACCTATTTTTTCAGCTTCTTTCATCATAACGGAACCAAAAACAATATATTTAGTGCCTACACCTTTTTTATGTAATATCTTCGTGACTTTATCCACAATTGTAGTCTTTCCAACTCCAGGTATACCTACAATAACCACCTTCTTGGAATCCATTGTTCAACAACACCTATTTGGATACCGTGAAGGTTGAATGATGTATCTAAAAAGTTTGCTTCTCTACGATTTACCTAACAAACTAGCTAAAGCTGGTGCTTGTGTTTCAAGTTGCTCCTTCATTAATGTCTGGTAGTACTGCAGAGTGATACTAGTCATTAAAAGTAGGCCAATACCTGACCCAAATGTACCTAAAATATCAGATACAGATGCAAGGATTCCAATAAATGCACCTCCTAAGATCGTGATTACAGGTATATATCGCGAAAGAATGGCTTGAACAGATGCACCAGAACGTCTGAATCCTCGTACTTGTACATCGGCACCAAGAAGATTTTTAGCTACATCCTTCGGAGAAAGACCTCCTATCTCAACCCATATTCTGGCAAACAATATCGACAGAACTACAAAGAAAAGTATGTATCCAATAGCCCGAAGAGGATCTTGCATGGTAGTACCTATAGTTCCTGGCGAAGAAATATAGTACATTAAACCGCCAGTAGGGCCTCCTGCAGTATCCGTGGTATTGTAAGTAGCAAAGAAATTGAGAATAGAATTACTATTATCAGAATTAAATCTACTCCACGTCATTTGTGCCCAGAACATAAAATTTGCAGTTAATGCTGAAACGAGTATGACAGGTATGTTTGATACATATAGCAGTTTTATGGGGTATGTACCTTGGAATCCTCGATATTTTGTTGAAGTTATCGGTATCTCAATCCTTATTCCCTCAACATATATGATTATGATGATAACCACTATTGTTATCATTAGCCCGAATAAACTAGGCAGATTATTAGGTCTAAATAGAACAAGATCCCAGGTCCCACGAATAGCTGAGTCTATAATGAATGGAATGATTCCCAATGGTCCTTCTCCGGTTGGAATGATGCTGAATAGATTCCACAAGACCTGCTGTGCAACACCAGCCATAATAAATAGACTTACTCCACTTCCTAAACCCCATCCCTTCTGAATAAGCTCATCAAGTAGAATAACAATAATACCGACAATAAATAATTGGGTTAAAATAATGGTCATAGTCTGCAAAGTCAAATTCTGACCATATATCCCACTAAAAATGAATGCTGATGCCTCAACTAAGATTACGATAAGTGTCAAAATCTTGGTAGCCGACGAGAATAATGCCCTGTCCTCCGGTTTCTTGAAATCAAGCTTTATTATCTCGGAACCCTTCAACAACTGAAGAATAAGTCCTGCTGTAACTATAGGTCCGATACCTAATTCCATAAGGGTCCCACGTTGTGAAGCGAATATCACACGGCTAAACGCTAAAGGATCTTGACCTCCAGTCGCAACACCATATAGAGGAATCTGTGCCATTGTCAAGTAAACTATGAGTACTATACCTACCCACATGAGTTT
The DNA here is from genome assembly GCA_030754585.1 of Nitrososphaerales archaeon. Classification (GTDB taxonomy): domain Archaea; phylum Thermoproteota; class Nitrososphaeria; order Nitrososphaerales; family JACPRH01; genus JASMAB01. The sequence goes on from JASMAB010000003.1 coordinate 36,067, forward strand.
CTCTTTAAAAGAGGGCTTTCTAGTTGGTTTAGGCACTTCAGGTAGGATTGTTGCAATACTTTTAACCAATCTTCTGAAAGCGCTCATTTAGTACTCTACCTTGACTCTATACTTCCGCCTGCTTCTTCTATCTTGGTCTTTGCATTACCAGAACACTCTGATACTATTATCTTAAATGATCCTTTCACTTGACCTTGACCTAACAGCTTATCATAACCCATCTTATCGAGATCAATGACGTGTAACTTACCTTTGCCATTTGCTTGACTTGCTGCAAAATCGTCAAGTTGACCAATATTTATCCACTGTTTCGTGATCTTCTGATTAGGAGGCGTAAATCCCTTCGCTCCAAAATGATTAGGATCATACTTAACTGTCCAAGTCCATTTATGCTTGAGTAAACCTGCTTTTCCAGAACCACCTTTCATACCTGTGGACCTATGTTGTCCTACTTGTCCCCATCCATGAAATCTTGTTCCACGTTGTTTTCGAATTTTTCTTAGTCTAGTAGGCATGTTTTATCCCTTTTATTCTCGCGTATGATTCTTGTATTAAGTCATTTCGGTCTAAACATATTGGAACTAGAGCATCCTCTCAACTATCTTGGGTAGATCTGGATTTGCCCCCAAAATACCACCTTGATTATAGTTTCTCCGTATTGATCTCTTAAACCCCCCTCTTGGAGGCGATAGAGCAAAAGACGGTTTTACTCCTTTAAGTTTCTGGAGGATTACTTTTGACTGTGATATATCTTTGACAAGATTATCCAGATTCTCATATCCTAACTTACTTAGATCTTCTTGTTGAAGAGGTTTCCACCCATCTTTTCTTCCTCTCTTTTCCAGCAACTTCTTTATAATCGGAGTTGTCGCCACACACCACGAAACTTGATCTTTTGCTTTTTGGAGCATTCCTTTATATGATGAAGTCTCTGGTACTATAGTAGCACGAAATTTCTTCTCCAAATTTAGGCTTTTCAATGTGTCTTTAACTTGTGTAGATGTACTGACCATACCACGCATATTAACAATCAATAAACTCTTCACTAATTTAATATCACTCCTCAATTATGCTTAGCCCATGAACCTTCTTTAATGCATCGTATACCGCATATGCAACTGACGAAGATGTACTTGTAGAACCAAATGTTCTAGTCCACGCGTCTTCTATACCTGCTAGTGTAAGGAGATTTTTTATTGTTTCACCAGCAACTAAACCGAGTCCTCGAGGACCTGGAATTAACTCAACCCTTACGCTTCCTCCCTTCCCCCTTACTTTGAATGGTGTGGAGTGCGCCCTCCCACACTTACACTCCCAACTTCCACAACCAATCTTTATGGGGATTAAGTTTAGTAGAGCATTATTTGTACCCTTCTCAATTGCAGTTCTCATTTGAGAAGCTTTTCCACGCCCAATGCCAAACCACCCATCTCCATCACCAACTGCCACAATAGATACAAATCTAGTCATCTCGCCAGCGTCAGTCTGTTTTTGAACTATTCCTGCATCTACAACCTCACTTTTTATCTCAGGAAGTAAGGTTTGCACAATCTCTGCTTCCTTGATCTTCCAACCATTCTCAAAAATTTCATTCATTGAGGTAACTTTACCTGAAGATACAAGAAGTCCAAGCTTTGTCTTGGGGTTCCATAATTTCAAAGGATCTTCTTCATTTTTGGATTTACGCATCAAATCTTTTTTGCACCATATTTCTCTAGAATCTTCTTTTTTACATCCTCAAAATGTTTTGGATATTCTTCTGGCTTGAATCCGTGTTCTATTCTTTTTGAGAACATTCGTTTGTACTTCTCTTTGTCAATCTTCAAAAGAGACTGGGCATACATCGAAATATGCTGCCCACTAATTCGCTCTTTAGATGGCATAGTTTTGGTATCTTCTGAAATCTCCAAACCACTATCTATGACTCCCTTCAATACTGCTGAAATCCGTGAGCCATGTATATATCGTCTCAATCCAATATATGTCACACACTTCTTAATACCAAGATTTGAGGCTTTTAATCCCACTGTTAGCCCGGTTAAATATGCTGCAGGCAGACTAGTGCCAGAACCATTCCAGCCTAGTTTATAGAGTTCGTGAACGTAAGCTGAAGTAAGTACACGATCTCCTTGTGGGGTCGCTTTTAAAATCTGAACACTAATATTTTTACTGGTTATTCTAGGTGATATGAATGTGGTTTTACTCATAAGTACTGTTTTCCTTTTTTTATAATCTGTTTTTCCTTCTCTTCTCCTTCTGAGAATATAGATATGTTTAGTTTTAACCATCGCCATCAATTCACTTTTTATATTGCTTAAGAATGCTCTCTAAGTGTTTTAATGACCTTATATGCCCACCTTTTATCTGTCGGTACATTTCATTAAAGATTTTCCCACTTATCTCGCCTCTGTCTCTCCGAACCTTTAGTCGTCCTCTGAGAGATCTAACCTTATTAATCCAAATGGACTTCTTTCCACGCCTAGCACCTTTTGCGCCTTCCTTGGAACCGGCACCTACACCTCTCTTCTTAATCTTGATTCTCATTTTTCGAGCACGACCACGTGAAATACCCTTCTTAGGTTTCACGGAGATTACTCCGCTACTGGCCAATCCACGGATAGATTCTCTTGTGATAGCATCGAAGATATCGTCAGTGGATTCGGGATCAAACTTCACTCTTTTTTTACCAACCTTTAGAACATCTGCAGCCATTCTCTTTTTTACTGATAAATTCATATTCTGGTTCCTCCAATTTACTCTTTTGATGATAATACCCTTAAGCCACAACGATTCAAGATTTTTAGACCAAGTTCATTCGCTCGATCAACTATTTCACTTCTTTTTCTTGCACCAAGGCCAGAAGATAGTCTAACTGCATCAGTCTCAGGATTCAATCTTTCAAGATCTTCCTTAGTGAAAACTAGAATATCATTGAACCCTGATGGGTGTAATCCCCTAGCTTTAATTGGCCCGCGATAGCCTATTTTTACCAGATTTGGCCAACCCCTCTTTCTCAGACGCATTCTACTGTCTGTACCTTTGGGTTTTCTCCAAGAATCTCCTACCCTAGAGTACCGCCAACTTTCTTGGCGCAGAAACTTTGGTCTATTCTGACGAACTTTGGTTCGAAGCTTTAGTAACTCCTTTGCCTCTTCTGTTATCAATGTAGATCCAAAAGGTTTCTTTTTATCTTTATTTCCTACCTTTGTTACTTTCTTTTCAGTTTTAGGAGCTTTTCCATTCCCATTTATGATTTTAGGCTTTTTGGCCTTAGATTTGGATAATGGTTTTGCGGTAGACTCTTGCTTGGATTTAGAACTAGTCTCTGCTTTTCTCATATATGTACACTCCATCCAAAAATACTCTTTGATCTTTCCTCTTAACAGTAGTTGCTTGTTCAATATTAGCAGCGGTCTGTCCAACATCATCTAGTGAAATTCCTCTAACGATTACATCATCTTCCTGAACCTCTAATTTACAATCTCCAACTATCTTGGAAATTCTTGGTGCTCTCTCACCATAAAAATTCTCTACATGAACTTCTTTTCCCTTAATCTTTACAGTGATCGGGAAATGTGCATAGGCTACTTTCAATTTGTATGTAAATCCTTTAGTTACACCATTTATCATATTTCTGATTAATGATCTAGATGTATTAGTAATAGACCTATTTCTTTTTCTCGAGCTGAAAGGAGTTATTGTGATGATTTTACCTACCAGAGATATATTGGATCTAATCTTACTGAAATCACGCTTAATTTCTCCTAAAGGACCTTTTAAATAAAGAATATTATCACTAAATCTCACTTCTATTCCTTCAGGTACTTCAAAAATTAGTTGCATCTGCTCCTCTTTTTTTATTTCAGTAGACATAACCAAGTAACCTCCCTCCCATATCAGTACTTAGAGCTTCCGTGTGAGACATAACTCCTGCAGGAGTTGAAACTATCAGTATGCCTACGCCAACAGCAGGTAGACGCCGTCTCTCCCAATTGCTGAATCCATCCTTTCTAACTGCAAATCTTGGCGAAATTACGCCACATTTGTTTATTCTGCCAAGGAGCTGTACTCGTAGCTTTCCAAATAAACCATCATCAATAAATTCAAATTCGCCTATATACTTGTGTTTCTGCATTGTCCTAAGAACTTCACTTGCAAGCTTAGATGTTGGTATAATTAGGCACTCCTTCTTGTTCCTAATTTCATTGTTGTATATCGTTGAAAAAAGATTGGGTAATACTTGATTTGCTGGCATTCATTTTGCACCTAGCTATATTTAACGAACCCTATCCTAGAAGCAACTTCCCTAAAGCACTGTCTACAAAGCATAAGATTATACTTCTGAATTACTGTTGAATAATTTCCACATCTTGTACAGATTCTTGAACCCTTACCATACTTTCTTGGTTTTCCATGTCTATCTTTTACCATTTCTATGAAACTCCTATTTTTAAGTTCGTCTTAAAATAATTAATAGCATCATCTGGAGTGACTTTGTGGTTGCTTCCAACTCTTGAACTGGCTCTTTTTCTCTTCATCACTCTAGTTCCTGGTCTTTCTAGAACTACTGATATATCCATCCCAAATATTCCAATTGTAGGATCATACTTTACACCAGGTATTTCTATATGTTCTCTGATTCCAAAAGAGTAGTTTCCTGTTCTGTCAAAAGAGCTCTTGTTTACCTGATTATTTTTTGCTTCCAGAAGACGTTTTAATACATCGAATGCGTTTTTTCCTCTTAAGGTGACGGTAACACCAATAGGTTCTCCCTTATGTATACCAAATTCTTTAACTGTCTTTTCAGCATTTCTGGAGCTTGGGTTACACCCTGTAAGATCTTGAAGTAAACTCTTGGCACGCTCAATAATTTCTCCAGATTGCCCCACTCCAATATTCAAGACTACTTTAGCAATCTTAATAATTCGCATTGGATTCTCTTTATTCGTTTTTTTTGCCTTAGAAAGTTTCTTTTCAATTACCTTTTTCATGATAGGTTTAACTCCTTTTTTTTCTTTAGATTCATTTCTTGATTGCTTTCTAATTTTTAATTCAGATAATTTAGTACTCAAAACTTATTCGTCTCCTACTAATGTTATCCATGGCTTATCATCGCCTACAGCAATTATCATGTCAGCTGGTAGTTCGGCTATAACTCCTTCAATTTCTAAATCGACCATTTTGCGACGAGTGATTGTTCCAGGTCTTATCTCTTTGATTTGCCCTATTTTACCTACACGTTTACCTTTCACCACAAGAGCAAGAACGCCCTTTTTTAACACAACCACTCTTTTGATATTCTGAGAGGGAATTTCTAAAAGGCACACATCACCGGGACTTAGATCCGTTTCACTCTCTGCTAAGATAGATCTTCCATCATGAAAACCATATTGAATTTTATCCTTATGTACTGTTGCTTTTCTTTGAACTTTACAGAGCTTTTGATTATTTTCAGAATCCGGTATTCTTATTGGTGCCAAAACAGATCCCTTTATTGGTACCATCCTGTAGCTTTTCTCCAATAATGGTATCTGCAAAACATCCATAAGACCTACAGGAAAGTTTGGATCTTTTCTTACGACTCCATCAACCATTATTTTTCCATCTCTTATTATGTTTGATGCTTCACGAAAAGTATTTACTATCTTTAAAACATCCCGAATCAAGACTGTGAGCGGATAACTTTCCTCTATACCGTGGGGTCCTGGAGATGCAGTGACTGTAAATCGTTTTTCTTTCCTTTTAATAACCCAGAAGCTAGGCGCCTTAGATCTCTTCGTTTGTTTATCTTCTCCTTTTCTCCCCATTTTTATCATTTAACTCCTTTTCTTTTCTAGTTTCTTTCTTCGCCAACTATCATCCATATTTAAACTGGTCACTATGACATTTGAAGCATGAATTTTAATTGGTACAGTTCCTCCAGCTATCTTTTCATGCGTTACCCCATCCACATTTATTTTTCCATCCTCCACAAAGACCTTAGTTATTTTTCCTTCTACTCCTTTATATTCCCCACGAAGAACCTTAACACTATCACTCTTACGAATTCTAATGGATCTAACTTTATACTTCTCACGAAGATCAGTCGAAAGAGATGCACCAACCATTGATGATTTTACATGCTTTGGTGCGTCATACATACGTTTTCTTTCTTTACTTGGATGTGTCATATCTTATTGGTTCTCCTATACTATCATTGATGACAAATTTGCAATCCTAGGCCACTGCTCTGCAGCTTCAGATGCTACAGGTCCTTTGATGTCTGTCCCCTTCATCTCTCCTTCAGGGGTCATAATAACAGCAGCATTATCCTCAAAACTTATTCGGTTACCTGCTATTCTACGAACTGGATACTTTTGCCTAACTATTACGGCTCCAAAAGTCTGGCGTCTTAAATCCGGAGGCCCTTTCTTTACAACAACGGTAACGTGATCTCCAACAGAGGCGGCTGGTATTCGCCCTTTCCTCCCTTTAAACTTCGATACTTGAATCACCATTAATGTCTTAGCACCTGAATTATCTGCACAAGTGATGACGGCTTGTACTGGAATAGCACGTGTAATATAATTCTTAAATTCTTCAACTCCTTTTGCTGAGACCGCCCGCGATTTACCGGACATATTATTCACTTGTCCTTTCTATTACCACAAATGAAGCAGTCTTGTTTAGTGGTCTACATTCAGCTAATACAACCATATCCCCTTTTGCCACCTCAATGCATAATGGAAGATGTGCATGTAATTTACTGCGCCGCTTCTCATACCGCATATATTTTTTACCATATTGAAAGTACTGTCTCTCAATTACAGCGTTACCCCCTGTTGTTGCTGATGCGATTTTTCCTTTTACAATTCTTCCCCTTATCTTAGTTGACCCGTGGAAGGGGCAAAGGTCATCATTACAGGTCTTCTTTGGTGGTTTTACATCTATCCCAATGTTCTTCAATGCTTTCGCCTCATTTTCCCTATTCTATCTTCTGGCCTATCTGAAATCCTTTTTCCATCAACCGTGATAAATTTCCCATTGGTTAATTCAATACTTATCGTGACGATCGATTTTGGAATTATCTTTAATCCTTTATTGGTCTTGATTTTCAAAGTATATTTTGTTTCATCCACAATTTCTCCAGAAAGACCGTTCAAAGTATCTTCTGAACTCTTGACAACCGTTATTTTTAATCCAATAAGCTCATGAAACATAATATTTACGACAGACATTTCAGAAAACATCTTACTCAAAATCCTCTTTTGCCTTTCTTTCATTAATAACAGTTAGAACCCTTGCAATGTTACGTTTAATAGACTTTAGGCTTCCAGATTCTTTCTTAAGAGTTCCTCGACCAGCCGAACTAACTAGTTCAGCCATTTCTTTCCTAAGATCAATTAACTTCTCGTCGAGAGCCTTCGGCTTCAACTTCATCAATTCACTATTTTTTAGATTTTTCATCCTTGGTCTCCTTCTCTTTTAACTCTACTTTTCTTCTAACGATTTTCTTATCTAATTTGATCTTGGGGCCTGATTTTTTAGTTCTTTTTCCCTTCCTTACATTAGACTTCCTTGGTTTAACTTCTATTTTTTTGTCAGCATTGGTTTTAGATTTTGTTGACTCTATTATTACTGATTCTACATCAGTTTCTTTTTGAATGTCTTCTTTAATTTCAACTTC
>JASMAB010000003.1:43830-49566 GCA_030754585.1 Nitrososphaerales archaeon
TCAGGAGATGATATCGTTTTCTCTATTGGTTTTGCATCAGTTTCTTTTTGAATGTCTTCTTTAATTTCAACTTCAGGAGATGATATCGTTTTCTCTATTGGTTTTGCATCAGTTTCTTTTTGAATGTCTTCTTTAATTTCAACTTCAGGAGGTATTGCATCCTTTATCGCTATCTTTACCTTAATTCCGTATAGACCCATTTTTAGAAGAACATCGCTTGTCGCCTCCCTTACAACGCGTTTAGCTGTTTCTCCACTCTTAAGGACTATGCCTGCTCGATGTTTCTCATGATGCGCCCTCTCACTTCTGAGTTTTCCTGCTACAGATATTTCTGCTCCTAACGCACCCGCGTTCATTATTGAATTTAATGCCCAAAGTGATGCTCTTCTGAATGCAGTTCCTCGGCGTACATTATGCGCAATTCGATTACACATAACCTGAGGAATCAACTCAGGTGTTTCTATTTCAAGGACAGAAATTTGAGGATTCTGAAGTTTAAACTTTGATTCAATATTTTCAGTTAGGCTCCGTATCCCAATACCACGTCTTCCAATCACTATACCTGGTCTAGATACAAATAGAGTAATTTTAGTTCCAATAGGTGACTTTAAAATTTCAACTCCTCCATAGCCTGCGTCTCCAATTTCATTCTTTAAATACTCGTCCAACTCTGCATTTCTTGCAAAGTTCTTAATTACTTTTTTAATAGCTGACATCTATCTTACTAAACCTCTGTCGCTGCGAGTTCTATATGTACCAAAGTATTGTGACTAGGAGATGATCTACCAAATGCTCTAGGTTTATAGCTCTTCACTTTTCTCCCCTTAATAGCTGATGCATGGATTATCTTCATTCGTTCAGTATCCATTCCTTTGAAATCACCATTATTTTCAAGATTGTCTATGATCTCAAGTATTTTTTCTGCAGCTTTCTCAGGGTAACGGCCTACATGAAACCCTATTAACCCGCTTCTATGCCCAACTTTTTTCTTGTATCGTCTAAAGGGTACTGGCTGCTTGTTATCTATTACATCTTCAAGATATTCTCTAGCTTGTGGCATCATCTTACCTTTAATAGATGTACAAATCTCTCTAGCAGTCTTTGGGCTAATATCCATCTCCCTTCCGCTGGCTCTGACATGCGGCTGAGAATAGCCGGTAAAGCTATATGCAAATTGTGGCAATTTGTACTAATCTCCTTTTATCCTTTATTTTGATATGTATGTTTGACGGGTTTCAGTTGATAATTTAAAGCTTTTCAAGATATTTGATAAAAAATGATCCTCCACTTCATTATTTGCCTATTTCAGCGGAACATATAAGCTTGAACGCGATGCCCCAATTCCTGGAGTACCATGTACAACTTTTTTGTTAGTTATAATATACTCACCTAAATAATGACCTACCATTTGGGGCTCTATTTCTAGGGCTATGAACTCCTTTCCATTATGTACACGAATTGTGAGCCCCACAAAGTATGGTAAAATAATCATGTCTCGAGTATGTGTACAAATAGGCTTATCAGAACTTTTTTCTTTCTCCTGTCTCAATTCTGCCAGAAGTTTCCTTTTTTCTTCAGAGATATTCCGGTTTAGCGACCGTCTCTGCCTTGAAGGTAGGAGCTGTAGAAATTGCTCGATAGACATTGCATTCAACTGATCAATATTATATCCTCTATACTTGAACTCCTGTACCATCTTTAACGTTTCACCTCTATCTTTGCTCTGGCTAACCGCTTAGTCCCCGTCTTCTTAGCTGCAACTAGCCCAACTTTTCTACCCGGTGGGGCGTTTCTACTTGTTGTCGTAGGTTTGCCGGGGTGTTGGTGCCTTCCTCCTCCAAAGGGGTGGTTTACAGAAGCCATAGCGACACCTCTCGGTTTTGGATATGTTTTATTCTTTGACCTCATTAGGTGATGTTTGTTACCAGCTTTTAGAAATGGCTTCTCAGATCTTCCCCATCCAGCTATTCTACCTATGGATGCTCTGCTATTACTGTTTATTATGGCTGCTTTCCCTGAAGAGAACCTTACCAGTGCACCTGAGGGAGTATGTGAAAAAAGTGTAGCTGACCCTCCAGGAGCTTTTACAAGTTTTCCCCCATCCCCTTGGTTCAACTCTATGTTGCAAATAATTGATCCTTCAAGGATCTCTGATAATGGTAATACATTTCCTTCTTTTAATTGAGATCCTTTACCTAACTCAATCATAGCCCCCACTTTTAACCCTGTAATAGCAGGAATATATGAAAATTTATTTTTCTCAAACTTTACTTTTGCAAGAGGTGCAGCTCTACCAATTTCATGTAGAATATCATGAACTTCTCCCCTAACAAGTTTGCTGGAAACTTCAGGATATCTTGCAGGTGCTAATTTTCCCTTCTTAAGTGCTCTGTATTGCCTTCCTCCACGGCCTCTGCGCTGTGCAATAATCCGTTTACCCATTATTATACCAACCCGAGTTTTGATGCCAAATCAGTTGCAGATGACTTCTCACTTAAACGCACATAAGCCTTCTTACCTGACAAGGTATTCGCAGTATTTACCGAGGCAACGTCTACATCATATAGCATTTCAACTGCATCCCTTATCTTCCTTTTCCTAGCTCCATTTTTAACCAAGAATACAATCTTATTCTGTCTCTCAATAAGATCAAATGTCCTCTCAGTAACATATGGTCGCAAAATTACTTGCAAAGCTTCTTCAGGTCTCAATTAAATTACTTACCTCCAACAACGGTTTTGGAAGATTACCAATTGAAGATTTGCTCCAGACCACTAGCCTTCCTGCTTGAGAACCAGGTGCAAGATCTGTAACGGTTAAGTTTTTAGCTAATACACAATCGATACCCGGAATATTACTAGCTGCCTTACCTACCCCATTGTCTTCCGATACTACAATTAACGGACCTTTCCCTGTTCTAACAGTTCTTCCACGCATTCGTGATGTGCCAGATCTAATCTTCCTGCTACGATACACTCTTTCAATATCATCACCTAGATTTATAGATAGAAAAAATTCTAAAAGTTTACTTGTTTTACTTATCTTTTGGATATCATCATTAACTATAATGGGAAGATTCCTTTCATCAGGAATCTTATGCCCCCTTAAGGAAACTATATGTTTCTCAGCTGTAGCTGCTATGGCAGATGCTAAAGCTAATCTTCGTTCTTTATGATTAACTTCTTTCCTTATTTTTTTCTCAGATCTTGGAGGATGTGTTGTTCTACCCCCTACAACCATAGCTACTCCAGCAGCTTGACCTCCCCTTTTTCCTCCACCCTTTACTCTAGCCACTCTAGAGGCTCCTCTACCTGTCCCCCATGATTCAGCACTAGTTTTTTGTCCCGCCAATATGTCTCTTCCTTGAGGTTGCAAGTTATGTGTTGCAATAGCATGGTAAACTCGATGTATAATATCAGGTCTGAACGATGTTAAGAAAATCTTAGGAAGATCTACTGAGCCAATTATTTTTCCATCTAAATCTTGTATATCAGCGTTCATTCAACAATACCCTCTTTTATAGTACTTACTTCAAGTATTTTTGGGGCCTGAACTTTACGTTTTTTTGGGCGAACTGTATGTCTTAATTTAACAAATCTCTTGGGTGGTCCTTGAACTGAACCTCTAACAATAATGTAATCAGACTTAACTTCCCCATAATGCTTAAAGCCTCCTTTAGGAGTAATAGATATTTCATCTGGTGTACCCAAAGACATTACACGTTTACTGAATTCAGTACGCCTATGCAATCCCCTTTGACCTGCGCTAGGGATTGTATACATAGTTGCTGTGGGTTTCCATGGACCAATACTTCCAACAGCCCGTACTGTCTTTCTGGACTTGTGTTGTTTCCTTTTAATTCCCATTCTTGTAACTGGTCCTTCAAAGCCTTTTCCCCTAGTTACACCAACTGTATCAATATACATTCCAGGCTTAAAAATATCTGAAATCTTGACAGTTTTTCCTAAGATAGTTTGTAAATAATCAAACTGAGACTCCACATTACCTCCTCCCACTTCAACTTCAAATATCATAGGTTTCTTTTGTGACATTCCAGTCTCTCTAGGCGTGATGCAACAAACAGCGGTAAACCGCTTTACCTTATCCAAAGAATTCTTTATATCCTCAAGATGGTTCTTAGTAGTATTCTTGAATTTCTTCGTTCTTGATGTATCTTTGGGTTGATTCTTTGCATAAACTTCATTAAAAACAGCAAAAGCCTCTCCATTATCTTCATATGCCCTAAAACCACTTATGAATACTGGTGGAGATTCAAGAACTGTTGCAGTGTTAAAAAGAGGTTTACCAAAGTTAGGTGTCTTCTCTCTGTCATCAACTGTATAAACATGCATTGTTCCTGCTTTAAATGCTGCAGATCCTAATAGTGAAGGTTTTTCACTTTCTATTTTTGGCCATGTCTTAACAACAGAGACTAGGCTTCTAGCTCTACCTCTTGGTAGGTATGCTAGTGACCCATGTCTTGGTGCATGTTTCTTTCCCATTCTACATCAGTGGCACGCGTTTGAAGAGAACTGGTATTTTTAAGTATTTGTCAGATTATAATACAAACTGTTTATTCATGTTTTTCGCAAGATTTAGTATCGCCAGGGTCCCCAATAATGCTTCCTCAGTTCTAATTGTAGCTGACCCTTGTTCTTGAAGAATATTTAACACATATTTTGAAAGATCTTTAGGGTTTACATTATCTTTTAGGAGTATCTCATTAACACCAGACCTTGGTGCACCAAAAACCACTAAAATTTTACGAGCTTGTTGAATATCCGTTACTAGATTTTGCCATAAATCTGCTAATGGCATTCCTTTGCGTGATGTAAGGATACTAATATCAGCATTTAAACTCTTTAAGAGGTTTTTAAGTGAGGCGGCCTCTTTAACTTCATATCCCCAGTACATTTTTACTTTGTCCCGTTCGGTAACTTGACACCGAAGATTGGGATATTGAGCAGTAAATCTAACTGTGACTCTTGAACCTTTAGAGGCCGGTCCATCAACAGGAATTAGATTTGATAAACCAACTTCCACATAGTTTTGACCACCATTTTTGACAACAATTCCTTCCCTGAATCCTCCAACCTTAATCTCAGTTATTTTTTCAACTAGTTTATGGTGTGGTGTTCTAAGCGGTGGTAATAATCCGACATATTGTAATTCCTTTCTCATTCCGTATAATTGTTTTCTTAGATATTGTGGAGTATCTAGATACTCCAAGATTATTCTAATTAATTCAAATTCTCCTGATGTAATTGTATTATCGCGATAGAAAAATATCTTGTCAACTCTGAAAATAGCACAACTTCTTGCTATAGATCCGAGTTTAATCGTTTTATCCCGAAGATTCTTACTGTCTGATAAAACTGTGTCTGGAATAGCTACCCATAGTTTCTGATTACTCATGTTATCAACTATCCATATCATCTAACGAATAACATTTTTTTCTATCCATAAGGGTTAATAGCTTGCGCAATAGAACTTAAGTCAATGGTTTCAGATAAAGATCTCGACTTCTTAACTGCTAAGAAGATGCTAGATCTCAAACGGAGGATAGCTGCGTCAGGGAAACCTGAAGCGAAACCGCAAAGCAGCCGTGACATTGTTGCATCAAGGATGGTCGATAGAGGACTTGAGGTTTTAGAGCTAGCCGAAAAACATTATCCTGAGCAAGTGTCAATTATTGTGGAAAATCTTGCTGATTTAATAAAAAAAGGAGGTATCAAT
>JASMAB010000040.1 GCA_030754585.1 Nitrososphaerales archaeon
TTTGACATCTGGGGGGAAACATATTATTATAACTTCGATGTTCTACTCAACCCTGAAATAAAGCTTGAAACAAAAAAAATTAAGCCAATCACATTAAGAGAAAAAAACAAAAGTAAATCCGTTTTATTGCATGTCCTCTCATTTATTCCACCCCGACCTGAGACCATGCGAATAGAACTCCCACAATCCGTTCTAATATTCGATGTTAACCAAAAAATAAAATTTTAACGCCGTCTCTAATGGTTATATATCCTCTAGTTATTTGAAGGTTTGAGCGGGGGTAGCCGAGTCTGGCCAAAGAGGGCACTGGTAACCGTGGAAGCGCGGGACTTAAGATCGCCTCAACTGAGGTATAAAGTTGGCCGAATAGATATCCCGTCTCTCAGGAGTTCGTGGGTTCGAATCCCACCCCCCGCACCAAGAAATTTTTTTTATTTGAACATAAAATATATAATATCTGAAAATAATCATTTTTTCTGAGACAATATATTAGGATTAATAAACCGATAATGAAATAACTTTCGGATAATTAAGGTCATAGTATGGCAAAAAGATACCTTCCACAATTTCTTGTAGAGGGAGAGGTTTTACCCGAAGTATGGGAAAAAAGTTTGGAGATACTTTGGAATAAAGGGATTACCTCGTTTAAGGAATCTTACAAATTTGAGACAAAGAAAGACAGGATAAAGGAGTGTTCAATAAGGATGGTGATTAGACAACCTTTGAAAGAACCTCGTTTCCATCTTGAATGGGGAAGAGTAAAAGATTTTGATGATTATTCAGATGATGTAATCCTTGGGAAAAAAAATCATCTGATTGGAAAGGCTTATGATTACACATACCATGACAGATTATTTCAATATAAGCCAGCAACCAAAGGCATTATTGATC
>JASMAB010000041.1 GCA_030754585.1 Nitrososphaerales archaeon
TGTCGTAATTTTCTGGTTATTTGGTTTTGGAATAATGTTTGGCACCAGCTATAACGGATGGTTTGGAACCGATTTATTCCTTTTTAAGACTGAAAAAGCTGAATACATGACTTATTTTGTATTCCAAGCAATGTTCGTTGCAACAGCTGCTACTATAATTTCAGGTGCAGTAGCCGAACGAATGAAATTTATTGGATATTTAATAATAACTGTGCTTGCAACAGGGTTAATTTATCCAATTGTTGGTCACTGGGCCTGGTCATCAAGTTATTTGAAAAATTTGGACACAGTTTCTCAATTATTAGTTGCCACAGGTCAAATAAAAACGACTGGTTGGTTGACTGATTTAGGATTTATTGATTTTGCAGGAAGTACTATTGTTCATTCAGTAGGTGGTTGGATAGCTCTAGCTGCAGTTATAATATTAGGACCGAGAATAGGAAGATATTCAGAAGCCAACAAAGGAAAATTTACAGGATCTAGTTTTCCTCTTGCGGTTCTTGGAACTTTAATACTTTGGTTTGGTTGGTTTGGATTTAATGGCGGAAGCAATGGCGCAATGGATGATGTGGTGCCATTAATTTTAATAAACACTTTTCTAGCTGCAGCATTTGGTTTGTTAACTGGATTAGCAACTTCATTTATTATGTTTAAAAAACCAGACGCTTACTATGTCATTCTAGGTCCATTAGCAGGATTAGTTTCAATTACTGCTGGATGCAACTCTATGACATCTGTTGTTGCAATATTTGTTGGAATTATTGGATCACTTATAGCAATTTTTGCCAATGAACTTTTAAATAAATTTGAAATAGATGATGTAGTGGGAGCTATTCCAGTTCATTTAGCAGCTGGAATTTGGGGAAC
>JASMAB010000042.1 GCA_030754585.1 Nitrososphaerales archaeon
GAATTGAATCAGATAATTCCTCGTTTAAGAGACGTGGGGCTTATCTCAATTATTTGTGCAGGTACATCTGAAGAGGTTTCTCACATAGCTACTCTTCAACCTGATTTTATTGCTATTGAACCACCTGAGCTCATTGGGTCCGGTATAGCTGTTTCAAAAGCAAAGCCTGAAGTAGTTTCCAACTCTGTTAAAGCAGCTCAACGTGTAAACTCTAAAGTGAAAGTAATATGTGGTGCAGGAGTAGTTGAGCCCGAAGATGTTGCTGCATCATTGAAACTAGGTGCATTTGGTGTTCTTGTAGCAAGCGGTATTGTGAAGGCGTCAAATTGGAAGAAAAAGATTTCTGAGTTAGCCCAACCCTTAGTTATTTAGCTTATAACTGTAAACTCTCCCATACATCTAAACATATGATTTTGGTAGCCCGGGCCAGATTCGAACTGGCGTCCCCAGGTTTCTTCTCCAATTTGGATCCAGAGCCTGGAATCCTTAGCCCTTCATAATGAAGGTTGGCCACTAGACGACCGGGCTTCATGCCACGAAATTTTTCGTGGCTGAAATCGCTTCATTCTAGCTTCTTTTAATTCTTTTTTATTATTCCTTTAAATGAACGTATCGAATACGTGTTCATAATATTAGAAAATATTAATTCTGATTCTAAACCTGTATTCTATCCCAGATATTTTCGTGTGCATAATAGCCCACCATTTTAATGGCTGCATCTAAAGCTCCTACTGTTCCGGCTATTCCTAAGCTACCGGTAATGATGTATGATACTGAGATGGTTATTGATGTAGCTATTACTCTCCAAGTCATGGTTTTTATGATTCTTCTTCTTTTCATACTAACTATTTTC
>JASMAB010000043.1 GCA_030754585.1 Nitrososphaerales archaeon
CTATTCTTTTTCAGGAGACATTGCTGAAAAGGGTAAAGGTAAAATATTTATTCATAAAGAAAATAATTCACATTTAGCTGGATACGAAGAGTTTCTCGCCTAAAAATCGAGTGCTCCAAATCAACATCACACCTTTATTGATAAAAAATATTCCATAATTTTCAGTTATTACCCCCCCACTGGAACCTTCTGATACAATTTTGGATAATGGTTATAGAGTAGCATATTCAAGTATAGAGTCATGACCATAAGCGTAAATCGACATGGTTTGAATGTATTCAAAGAAGCCATCAGTAAAGCGGAAGAACTGGGAGTGAATGTTGAAAAAAACAATATAGGAACAACAATAATTGATATGGGGGTTGAAGCGAAAGGTGGTTTTCTTGCAGGAAAGTATCTAACTGATATTTGCATGGGAGGTTTGTGTACTACTGAATTGGATATGCAAAATATAGGAGATATCGTCCTTCCATCTATAGGAGTAGCAACTGACTTTCCGGCAATAGCTCTTCTTGGTTCACAGTTTGCAGGATGGAGTATATCGGTTGAAAAGTATTTCGCGATGGGTTCAGGTCCAGCAAGAGCAATAGCGCGAAAACCAAAAGAACTCTATGAAAAAATTGCATATCAAGACAAGTCTAATGTGGCAGTTATTGTTTTGGAAACTGATGTGAGTCCCACAGTAAATGTTATTCAATTTATTGCAGATAAATGTAAAGTAAATCCTAAAGATCTCTATGTAGCAATAGCTCCCACATCAAGTTTAGCAGGTTCAACTCAGATATCAGGTAGAATCGTTGAACTTGGATTGCACAAACTTACTGAATC
>JASMAB010000044.1 GCA_030754585.1 Nitrososphaerales archaeon
ATCTTTCCGATATAAACCATAACTAACAACAGTCATTATCCATCCTACAACAAGTTGAGAAAATCCCAAAAACTGAACAATCCCATGCGTAAGTAACTGAAGAACCAAACCCCTAGTTTGCAAAGCAAGAATTGAAACAATAATATTGAAAATACCAAGCAACAATACAAGAATCGCAACGGCAGTAGAATTCATATTTTTAATTCTACGTTTAATACCAAGAATCAATGTTTAACCGATAATAATACGTTTTACTTTTACTTTTTGGTAAATTATCTGCGATGACTCTATTGATCATATTTGGTCATAGAGGCTGTAAAATAAAAAGGGGGGCGCGTATGTTTTTATAACATTCCGCGCTGTTTCATCGTAAGTACGGCTGCGCCAATTATGGCAATTACCGCTACTGCAATTGCTACATATGTTACTGTTCCTGAAGAACCTACTTCCTCGGTTTCAGTAACTTCATGTGTCACTGTAGAAGTTTGTGTAACTGCATCTGCAGTTACAGTATTAGTGACAGATGATGTTGCGGTAGTAGTGGTTACTGCTGTTGTGGTAGTTGTTACACGTGGTAAAGTAGTTGTTGTTGTTAGAGTGTTTGTTGTTGTTGATGTTGCAGTTGTAGTTCTAGTGATTCTTGATGTTGTTGTTACAGTGTTTGTTGTTGTTGATGTTGCAGTTGTAGTTGATACTGTAGTAGTTGTTCTCGTTACAGTTATAGTAACTGTTGTAGTTGAAACTTCGTCTTCTTCTTCTACTACTGGTTCTTCGTCTACAGCTTCTGCAAATGTTACTGTTATT
>JASMAB010000045.1 GCA_030754585.1 Nitrososphaerales archaeon
AATTATACTGTTTTATTGAACAATGATAAATTGGGATATCCTCTAACTGCCGTTACTGAAATAACAGTCTCGGAAGGAAAGCTTTTACAAGTAGAAAACAAGATAGCAAAACTACCGTCTACTTGTGCGGTGTATGATGTTACCGGTCTATCAGATGCATTAGTAATTGGTAAATATAGAAGTAAGACAGAGTTAAGTCATTTTACTAAGCTCCTGCTTTCTCTCCGTCACGTGGAACGAACCAACACTCATCTTGTTCTGAATTCAATAAAAGAAGATTTCAGAATGCCATTATGAAAATCACCAAAAAATATTGTATTCGTTTGTTCCTAAACTTGGATTATGTAGACTGTTTTTTCAAGTGCGAAGAAAATGCTGCTTGAATCTAAAATGCTTTAGAATATAAATTATAGGGTAAATGGACCGGGGGGGATTTGAACCCCCGACCTTCCGAGTGCAAGTCGGATATTCTACCACTGAACTACCGGCCCAATATTGAAAAAAGATATTACTGAAAGTAAGAAATTATGATAAAAGCATTTTCATAAAATAATGTTTAGACAACTTAGTTTAATGCAACCTTAAGACTATTCTTTTATTCAACACTATTGGATTATCTGCCTCTTCTTTTGAAGGTGCGTTGACTTAACTTTGTACATACTGGACATTCAAATGACCCTTCACCTGAA
>JASMAB010000046.1 GCA_030754585.1 Nitrososphaerales archaeon
ATCTTGTCTTTCTTAGTATCAAATTTGTAAGATTCCTTAAACGAAGTAATTCCTTTATTCCAAAGAATCTCCAGACTTTTTTCCCAAACCTCTGGCAAAACCTCCCCTTCTACAAGGAATTGAGGAAGATAATTATTTGTCATGCTCCCCCCCCTTAATTATTCGAAAGTTATTTCGTTATCGGTCTAACAAACCTATTCTATCATCTATGATAAAAAGGAATTGTTATGAATATTATGTATTTCATTTATCAGATAAAGTTTCTTGGTGCGGGGGGTGGGATTCGAACCCACGAACTCCTGAGAGACGGGATATCTCTTCACCCAACCTTAAGTCTCAGTTGAGACGATCTTAAGTCCCGCGCTTCCACGGCATTCGGCGCCCTCTTTGGCCAGACTCGGCTACCCCCGCTCAGCCCATTAAATGGCTAGATAATATATAACCATTAGAGGCGAAATTAAGATTTTATCTTCTGATTCACATCAAAAATGAGAACTGATTGCGGAAGTTCTATTTGAAGAGTCTCAAGTCGAGGTGGTTTGAAGGAGAGTACGTGTAATAAGACAGATTTACTTTTGTTTTTTCCCTTTAGTGTAATTGGCTTAATATTCCTTCTTTCGATCTTTACTGCTGGATTAAATAGAACATCAAAGTTGTAAGCATACGTTTCTCCCCAAATATCAAATGAA
>JASMAB010000047.1:0-322 GCA_030754585.1 Nitrososphaerales archaeon
ACTGGTCAGGACGAGGATGGACATCAGAAGATATTTGCTCTCCTCATCACAGGTTCTTCATTCGGTCAAAGTAACTCAGGAACATTAATTGCTTTAGGTCTCGAGGACCGTGCTCAAGCTCAAGTTGTAACAACTACAGTTGTATCAACATCTCGAACAACAATCACATCAACATCAGTATCAACATCAGTATCAACATCAGTATCAACTTCAACAGCTACACTAACATCAACTGCAGATGCTTCAACTACAACAGTTACTTCTGAAGTGACTGAAGAAGTTGGATTATCTAGCACTATAACATATGCGGCAGTAGCCGTGG
>JASMAB010000047.1:332-683 GCA_030754585.1 Nitrososphaerales archaeon
GCTGTTATAGCTATAATCGGTGCAGCAGTACTCTACACACGAAAAGAATAGTTAAAAGGATGATCCTGAACAGGATCACTTCCCTTTTTTTTTATATTTATTCCTGACTTAATATTGGTAATAATGATATGAAATAAATCGTTAATTACTTTTATTTAGGTTAAATGGTTTTGTTTATATGAGTGAATTTAACTATTTAGCTGTAGCCGTCTTCTCCAAGTAATGGAACAAATATGCATTCACAAACACTCTGGTTATGCAATTTACTATCTGCATTCTTGGTAATTTTGAGTAGATTCTGAACATGTCGTTCTCCTACAGGTATAAGAAGTAATCCGCCTCTCTTTAGTT
>JASMAB010000048.1 GCA_030754585.1 Nitrososphaerales archaeon
AGCCTAATCCCCAAAGTCCATACATTACTTTTTGTACATGGCCAGGATACTCTTTCTTCATTGATACGATTGCAAAATTATGAAACAAACCTTCAGCAGGCATATTAACATCTACAATTTCAGGCATTGTCAATTGCAAAGCTGGCAACATTAATTTGGAACTAGCTTTACCCATAAAATAGTCCTCCGTCGGTGGCTTACCCACAATAACCGCAGGATAAATTGGATTAATTTTATGAGTTATTGCAGTTAAGTGGAATACTGGATATTCAGATGGTTCTGAATAAAAACCTGTATGGTCTCCGAATGGACCTTCAACTCTTTGCTCCCCTACATTCATGTATCCTTCCAAAACAAATTCGCAATTAGCAGGAACCTCTAAATCAACTGTCTTACATTTGACAAGCTCAACCGGGCCTCCTTTTAAAACACCTGCTACTAACAACTCATCCATATCAGGTGGTAATGGTAAAGACCCGGACCAAATTGTTACAGGGTCTCCTCCAAGAGCCACTGCAACTTCCATTTTGTCTTGTTCAGTCTCTTTAGCTTTACGATAATGTGCTGACCCAACTTTATGGGTCTGCCAATGGATACCTGTAGTTTTTTTATCATATACCTGCATGCGATATGT
>JASMAB010000049.1 GCA_030754585.1 Nitrososphaerales archaeon
CGTATCAGCCGTTCAACTATCACTCGTACAAACGAGTACAGATTCATGTAGAACAACTGATATATCAAACCCAACAAAAACTGATGACACATTTACATGGAATATAGTGCTTTCACCAACAGCCACCGCAGGCGCATGCACAGGTGCTATTAAGACTGCACTTGTAGACACCATAACAGCATACTTTGTTGATTCAAAGGATGCAGCAGGAACAGCCGGAGTTATTATAACAGCAACTGCAACCATTGCAGCTGTAACTGGTACAGTGGCTACATCGCCATCAACTGTACTAGTGGGTGACTTCCTCACTGTAACTGTTACTGATATGGATCAAAACACAGCATCAAACATAGTTGAAAGTGTAACCGCAGTTATCACTACTGATAGCTGGGTATTAGGACAAAATGTAACATTGCCTGAAACAGCTGTAGGATCAGGAATCTTCGAGGCTAAAGTTAAGATAGTTGCCGGAATACCAGCAACAACTAACGAAGTTCGAGGAGCAACTGGTGATGCAATTACAGTTACATACAAAGATAGAATAAATGCAACAGGTTTAGTCTCTAATGTAGTGAAAACAGGAATAATTGGAGTTTCATTAGATCCACTTGAAAGAGTACCAGCT
>JASMAB010000004.1 GCA_030754585.1 Nitrososphaerales archaeon
GAATTACTTATCTAATTTTTTTTGAGTCTGGTGTATCAACTATTTTTTTATCTTCAAACTTCGGGGATGATTTTAAATCAAAAGTTTCTAATGATTTGATTCTTTACACCGGTGATTCACAGCCTATAACCCCTGAGGCAGATTACCAAGTAGCCGATAAGATATTGGAATTAGCTAGTGAATTTGGCACTAAAAAAATATTCAGCCTTGCAGCGTATATTACAGGAGGCTTTGTAAAGGAACCAAAAGTATATGGTACTGCTACTGAGATCTCAGCAGCAAATGATCTTTCTAACTATGGTGTAATTTTGATGAAAGAGGGGGCAATCACAGGAATGAATGGATTATTGGTTGGCTTAGCTAAAGTCAGAGGTATGTTAGGGCTATCGTTGTTAGGTGAGACCTCAGGATATATAGTTGATGCCAATGCATCCAAAGCTGTTTTAACCATTTTCAGCAAGATTATGGATATTGAAGTCGATATGACACGTCTCATTGAGCATGCAAAGAATAGCGAAAAGATTGTCAAGAAACTTGGTCAATTAAGAAATAGTCAAGATAGTCATCCTGAAGTTGGAAAACAGAATAATAAAAACCTAGGATACATCAGTTGAATATCTAATTATCCTTTAACTACGCCTAATGGTTTCAATCTTACTACTTTAGTGGCAATTCCTACTTTATCTGATACATTGGCAACAGTATCTACATCCTTATAGGCCCCTGGTGCCTCTTCTACTATCCCTTTCCAACTCGCAGATTTGACTAGTATTCCATTTCTTCCAAGGTCCCTTTTAACGTCTTCAGCTCTATAAGTTCTGATAGCTGCAGAGCGAGACATCATCCTGCCTGCCCCATGAGCTGTTGATCCGAAGCTATTCTCCATTGATTTGGGTGTGCCCAGAAGAACCCAGCTAGCCGTTCCCATAGATCCTGGTATCAGAACTGGTTGCCCAATATCTCTATACGCATTTGGAATATCTTTACTTTCTCTTGGAAAAGCTCTTGTTGCACCTTTTCTATGAACAACAACCTTGCGTTTTTCACCATCGATATTATGTTCTTCAACCTTAGCAATATTATGTGCTACATCATAAATTAAATTTAATCCAATTTCGTTTTCAGACATTTTGAAGATATTCTGCATAACCTTCCTAGTCCAATGTGTTATCATCTGTCTATTCGACCATGCATAGTTTAAAGCTGCACCCATTGCTCCAAAATAATTCAAAGCTTCCTTGGAATTATTAGGTGCACAGGCAAGTTCTCTATCCGGTAGATGTATGTTATATTTGTGTGAAGCTGATTCTATTACCTTAAGGTAATCACTGCAGACTTGGTAACCTAAACCTCTTGAACCAGTATGTATCAGTATCATAATTTGCCCTTCTTCTCTTATACCAAAGCGTTCAGCAGCTTTATTGTCAAATACTTTATCGACTTTCTGAATTTCCAGAAAGTGATTTCCAGACCCTAAGCTCCCAAGTTGGGGTATTCCTCTTGCCTTCGCTATAGGCGAAACTTTGTCAGGATCTGCACTATCCATTTTGCCGTTCTCTTCACAAAATTCTGCGTCCTGCTTTGTTCCATATCCTGCTTCGATAGCCCAATTTACGCCCTCTCTAAGTACATCATCTAAATGGTTTGGTGATAACTTTAACCGCCCTTTACTGCCTAATCCTGATGGAACTGCTTGAAATAGATCAGATAGTATCTGTTTTAATTTGGGCCTAACTTCATTTTCGGTAAGATTTGTTTGCAGTAGACGGACTCCACAATTGATATCGTATCCTACGCCACCAGGAGAGATTACTCCAGTATCTGCATCTGTTGCAGCGACTCCTCCAATAGGAAAACCATATCCCTCATGCCCATCTGGTAGTACAATCGCATGTTTGATGATTCCAGGGAGGTGAGCTACGTTTATTGCTTGATCTATAGTTCTGTCGGTTAGCATTTTTTTAAGCAGATTCTCATTAGCATATATTGAAACTGGAACATTCATTCCTGGTTTTGCATCTGACTCAATTCTATACTCTACTTCACTTACTTTTGTTATTGGATATTTTGAAGTTGGTTGAGCCAAGAAGATCCTCTTTAGATTTTTTCCTTCAAATTGTCTTGATTCTTAGAGGGATATAAATGATTATCAGATTTACAGAATCTAAAGTCGCATTTTTTGGATGTATTTCTGAATTTTAGAGCTATATTGCATTGCTTTTTTTGGTTTGAAAACAATATTTTCAGGTAGTCCAGCCCTTAATGCTGCTTCTCTAAGAACAATCTTTCTACTGTTTTTTTCAATATTCATTTTAAGACTGGGATGTAATGTTATTGCATAATTAGCAAGGTCAAATGAGGCATATGGTAATCGTAATTCTGTGAAGAATGAAGCAGCTGCTTCATCCCTTTGAAAATTAGCTTTATATGCTGTTTTTATGTCGTGCATCATCATAGATTGTGATTCTTCATACCCTTTCTGTTCATATGTTTTTAAATACTTCATATATCCCCCAAAAAGTTCATCTGCAAGCTGACCCAAAATAATCGTGTTGCATCCTTCTTTCCGGGCAGCAAATGCTATTTCATTAACGACTACTCCAATAGATAAATCCATAGGACTTTTTCTTTCAATATGTGTGAAAATATTAGTTACTAACTGCTTTATCCTTTCTTTACTTAAGCATATTTCAATCAAATCCAAACCAAGACTTGCTGCCGATGCTTTAGATTCATACTCGTCAATAGAACCAGGTGTAAACACAGATATCAACCTAATATTACTTATCTTACTTGCTAGATGCGCCAACAAAGAGCTGTCTAATCCCCCTGAAAATCCTATCGCAATATTCTTGCCCTTAATTCTTGTTTTTATGGATTTATTTAGAAGCCGAAGTACATTCTCAGCCCCCTCATTAGCGTCTGAATTCCAATCTCTTCCTCCTTCAATACTCTTTATCACAAATTTATCTAACCTCGCTAAATCTGTAGAGTAAACAAAACCTGGAGAAACAGCTTCCGTCTCCATCCCCACGGCTCTAAGAGCATTGGAATCAGTGGCAACCCCTAAAACTCCTTCTCGTCTTCCTATGAAAAGAGGTTTTACACCAAGAGGATCCCGTCCAAAAACAATTTTATCTTTATCTAGGCAAGAAAAAGTGTATTCACCATCGGCATCTCTTAGAAATTCTGCAAGCTTAGATGGTTCTTGGCCTAGATGTTTTATTCTTGATCCGATATGAGTTCCCTTACTCCCGTAAATAGTTCCATGAATCAGAGTGTCTTCTTTATCATAAAAATCAGTTGCAAGACAATATCCTGATATCGACTTGGCTGATAACGATTGTTGATGTAATTCTTGGGAGTTTTTTGCTTTGATTAATTTTTTTCCTTCAATAAGATAGCCCGCCCAAGCACGGTGACTCATCTCTTGAAGAGCATTTATGAGATATGGGTAGATATTCTTTCTTCCTAAGAAAGTTGCAAAGCCATTAATCAATACCATTTATATTTCAACCGCTTATCTGCGATTTAACTTTCCGGGCAACAGCTGGTCCTATTTTTTCCACAGATGCAATCTGATTATAAGAAGTTGCTCTCAATTTAGCTAGGTTTCTTAACCCAGCGTTGAAGAGTGACCGTGCTCTTACTCTGCCTATTCCTTCAAGAGTCGTTAGAGATAATAACTCAGACTTTACACCATATTTTATTCGTCTTCGAAGCAAATCTATTTCTATTAGAAAATTCGTTCTACCAATAATCTTGCAAACTTCAGCAAGAGAATATAAAAGCCAGTCAGCATTTTCAACTGCCCTATGGAGGTCTCCTGGTTCAATGCCAAACTGCTTCAATATCATCTCTTCAGATGCTTCATCTATCCAATGGGACAATGCCATTAGTGCTCGAAATTGTTGTAAGAACTCATCATAAGATTCAAAGTCAGATCCCTCGGGAATAGGAATAATAAACTCTGATTTATGATCTTCAAGGAAAAGATTGGCGTTCTCCAAATCTACTTTTCTCATAAAAAATCTGGGGGTAAAATCAGGAACAGTCACAATTAAGTGGAGGATTCCTGTTATTTGTGAAGAACTTCTTTCAGCATATCTAATAGCCTGTCTGAACTCTATTCCAGTTACTGGGTCGATATATAGCATTGATATTCTCTTTCCGAATTCAGTAGCTAAGAAACGTTTACCTCTCATTTCAATGAGATTTTCTGTTATCAAGAAATCGATGGCGGCATTCATCTTTCTTTTTACTGTATCACTACTATTTTGGTTGGCAAAAAGTGTCTTAAAAAATAACATATCCATCTCAGAATCTGTCATTCCAGGAAGTGTAGATATTGCGGCTAAGATATGTGTACGAAGCGCCCCCTTTCTTGCCAATTGAGAGTATATTGGTTCTGGTTCTCCTTTGACGTACCGTGCATAAATATCATCAGCCTCTTCCTCAGTCAGTGATGGTAAAACGGTTTCACCTACAGTATCAAATTTGGGTCTACCTGCCCTGCCACACATCTGTTTATAATCCAGAACAGAAATATGTGTCTGACCTCCAAGATCAGAATTGTACCTAAAGAGACTACTTAAGACCACCCTCCTTGCAGGAAGATTGACACCTGCAGCTAAAGTAGACGTAGAAGTTAAAATTTTTACTACACCACTTCTGAACCCTTCCTCAATCAGTTGTCTGTGCTTTGGATTTAATCCTGCATGATGAAAAGCGGCACCATGTTCAACTGCTCTAGAAAGTTTTCGGCTTAATTCGGTCTCTTCACCTGTGAATAATATTTTCCTTGCCATATTACTTGCCTTTTTTATATCATCTTTCGTTAGATACTTAGGAACTACTTCTGCTGATTTAAGGGCCAAGCTGACAGATCTTCTTCTAGTCTCGGTGAAAATAAGCGACTGTCCACCATACTTTACTGTGTCTGCAGCTATATCGATTGGAATACCTCTATTGGTTGAATCTATCTTTTTTGTTGTATCATCTGAATAAAATATTTCACCATACAGATAAACCCCTTCAATTAGTTTCACAGGTCGCCATTGTGTATCTACTAGTCTAGCTCCCAGCCATTTTGCCAGTTCTTTAGCATTTCTTATTGTTGCGCTTAAAGCCAATATTTGGGCTTCAGGAGCTAAGCTGAGTATCTTGGTAAGAATAGTTTCAAGAGTCGGGCCTCTATAAGTATCTCCAACAAGATGGACTTCATCTGCAATGAAAAGCTTTACTTCATCTATCCAAGGAATGCCATGTCGTAATAAGGAGTCAAACTTTTCATTGGTTAAAATAATGATATCTCCGTTTCTTAGATATTTATTTGATGAATCATAATCACCAGATGATAATACAACTCGAATATTATCTCCATTTAACTTTTCAAGAGTCTTAAATATCTTGAATTCTTCATACTTTTCTTTAGCTAAGGCTCTGAGTGGGCTCAAATAAACAATCTTCCCTCCTTTTTCAAGAATAGTTTTTCCTGCAGTAAGAATGGCGATTAGAGTTTTTCCACTAGCAGTAGGGGTAGTCAATAACATGTTTTCCCCAACTAATACATTGCCTTTCACGGCTTCTTCTTGTGTGGGGTAAAGCTCACTGTATCCTTGCTTGAGAAGCATTTCAGATAAATTTCTAGGTATTGGAAGCGTTGATATTTTCACTTCTTATTACCTTATCCGCATTGATTGATGATGAATATTCTATTGATTCTCAGTTAGAGTTTTCTATACGAACCCGGCTTGACTTCATATATTGCTCCACTTCGATTCAGGGTTTGTAGCATCTTCTTTGCTTCATCGTTATTCATCTTTCCAGTACCCATCAACTCTTCTACGAATCTGTTACCTTCAACAGGTTTCTTCTCAGGGCCTTCCAAACTCTTAAAGATATCCAGAGCAAGTTCTAGAAGATTGCGTTCACTAAGCGGTTTTCCATGCAGAACACCTAGATCCACTTGACCTGTTTTTACATCAACCCCGACAGTTTCGTACATCCGTTTAATCAGGGAAACTGCCCTAATGGCATCATCTTCAGTTACTTTCTCATGAAGCATTATTCTAGCTCTGGCTGTAGCTAGACGAATAAGCCCCTCTAGTTGTCTTGGAGTTACTGTGATCATATTTTCATCACTCATTCCTCTCATTCTTAGATAATAGTCCATGATCTTATCTTCTGCTTCCGGAGTAAGTTTTGGAGCTAAATTCCGTGCATATGCAAGATACTTGCGAAGAGTTTCATATTCAATTGGTGGGGATTTTACATATTTTCCTGTTCTGTGAATTTCTAAAACATGCTTAGCTAATTCTCTATCACGGGCCATATCTGCTTTATCTCTGAGAATAAAAATCAGATCAAATCGTGTAAGAAGTGGGGTTGGTAGATTTACATTATCCGTAATATTTCTGTAGTCATCATATTTCCCAAGAGCTGGGTTAGCTGCAGCAAGTATTGAAGTTCTAGCATTTAGAGTAGCTACAATACCTCCCTTTGCGATGCTTACAGTCTGTTGTTCCATACATTCATGAAGAGCGGATCTATCTTCAGTTCGCATTTTGTCAAATTCATCAATACTCGCAATTCCAAGATCAGCAAGAACAACCGCTCCTGCCTCAAGCATCATCATACCATTTTTCTCGCGAACTACAGCTGCTGTCAATCCTGCGGCAGTTGATCCTCTTCCTGAAGTGTATAATCCTCTTGGAGCCAGATGTGAAGCAAATTTTAATAGTTCAGATTTTGCTGTTCCCGGATCTCCTACTAATAGAACGTTTATGTCTCCTCGAATAGTTGTTCCATCCAATAATTGTTGCCTTGGCGCACCTGTCATCATAAGCAATATAGCTTCTTTATGAGTTTCATGACCATGAATTGCCGGTGCAATAGATTCAATTAAGCGTTCGTAAACATTCGGTTCATTAGAAATAGTCTTAATTAATGCTTCATCCTCTTTTGAGAGATGTATTATTTCGGGTTCTTTACCCATTACTTCAAGATAATTTCCCTCAATAATGGATTGAAAAACTCTTAGTTTTCCTCGCCCCTGGGAATATTCAGGTTCAGCTCTAACTATGCCTGTAAGTGTTACTCTATCTCCAGGACGAGTAATATTTACAAGATCTCTTACTAGTGATACATCATAGGATTGTGGAAGTTGACCTGCAGGCAGTTCTTCAGGCAGTTCTTGCATTCTTATTACTTGATAATCAATAAAAACCGTTTCCTTTTCATCTAGCTCAAAATTTCTAACTTCTTCACATTCTTCACAACTTCTTGGATGTCGAAGAATCATTTTATCCTGAGGAATTTGGTTTGTGTGACCGCATTTGACACATTTGAATGCTGCTGTAACTACCAGTGGCTTAATATCTGATGTTCTAACTACTACTCCTGTTATTTCTGTCAGCTTATCTAGGTGCTCTATTCCCACTTTTCGTATAGGTACCCTATCTTGAAGATTTCTTATTCTAACAGTCAGATCGTTTCTTATTTTCTCGGCATAGGATGGATTTTCAGTTCTAAGAGTTTCGACAGTTGCTTTCTTGAAGCTCTCAAGTACTTCATCCGGTTCAGTAAGGAGCCTATTAGCCAAATCAACATTATGTATTAATAAATCATTAAAGTCCACAATAAGAGATTTACTTCCAGATGCTACTATCTGGGAGATTCTGACTCGATAAATATGTCCACCAGGCTTGGACTTGAAGCTCTTAAGAAACTTCTCTAATAACTCACTTTGCTTAGATTGGGTTAGCTCACTCATCTTCAGTTTCCTCTAATACTGTATTTTTCCATTTTTGAACTATGTTTCTCACCTCGTTGAAAAGAGTTTGCTCTTCTAACGTTACTTTCTGCATTATTTCCGGAGTGTCTTCTCCTACAGTTAGTGGAAGTAATTTTACAGTTCTGATCTTAAATAGATCCATTGCCTTAAGATATAATTCATCATAATCTTGCTTTGATACATTCTTGTTTTCAGTATCTTCCTTTAACCGTCTAAGATATCGATTCAATTTTAAGTAGAAATCACCAGTTAAAGTAGAAATCTGATTTGACCCTTGAATCCGTTCTCTGCTCAAAGCCTTGAGCATTTCAACTTCAAAGCTTTCTTCTTGAATTTCCGCGAACCCAAGTTCTGCAATTTCTTCAGCTGCCCATCTTGGAAGTTCTATGATATCTCTTTCCTTAGATTCCTTAATTTCAAAAGAATCCATCGTTATTTTGGGTAGATTATGTTTTACGATTAACTTTACAGGATGAAGTAAATATTCCATTTCTCTATCCTGTATAAATGTGGATTTACTGATTCTTTGATGTAACATATTCTTGTCCAACAAGTTTTTATCGTCATATCTTTTTTAATGTTGTTAAATCATTTGATGATGTACTCTTTATCAAACTTGTTTTACACTGTAAATTAATGATTGGGTTTTGTAGGTGTTTTCCTTCTTAACTCTAATCAATTACATCATTTTTTCTAGTGGCTTTAAATATAATAAGGCATGTGATTCACCCTGAACAAGGTGCAAGTTATGTCAAAGAGAGATATACACGAATCTATAATGTGGGCTGAGAAATATAGGCCCTTAAAAATCGGAGATATCGTGAATCAGATTGTAGCTGTTGAGCGCCTTAAGTCTTTGCTTAAGTCACCCGGAAATATGCCGCACCTTCTATTTGTAGGGCCACCTGGAACAGGCAAAACAACAACAGCTCTATGTATAACAAGATACATAATGAAAGATTATTGGCGAGATTTCACATTAGAGCTGAACGCTTCAGATGAGAGGGGTATTAACACTATCCGAGATAGAGTGAAGACCTTTGCAAGATATACAGATAGGCGACAAGATATCCCCTTTAGAATAATCATACTGGATGAGGCAGACGAAATGACAAACGACGCTCAAACCGCTTTAAGAAGGATTATGGAGACATACTCCAAAGGTACTCGATTTATTCTTATTGGGAATTATTCTTCTAGAATAATTGAACCCATTCAAAGCAGATGTGCCATATTCAGATTCATAAGACTTGGCGAAGAAGATGTTGTAAATTATCTTGCAGAAATATCAAAGAAAGAAGGAGTTAAATTCGAAAAAGATGCATTATCTTCCATATATAAAGTAACAACAGGAGATCTTAGAAATGCGATTAATATTCTGGAATCAGCAGCTGCTTTAGGATTTGTAAACGAAAATAATGTTCAGAAGACTGCCGGAATATCGGGTAAAGCTAAAGTGAAAGATGTTATTACTATGGCATTAGAAGGAAAGTTTAATGATGCTTGGATATTGCTAACCGAGCTTATTCGTGTTTATGGTATGGCTGAAAAAGACTTCCTGAAGTATGCAAATGAATATCTTTCTAGACAAGAATTATTGAATCAAGGAAATATTGCAGAAGTTATGGCAAAGTATGACTATCGGATAATTGTAGGTGCCAATCCCGAAATACAACTCACTGCATTACTCGCTGAATTGGGTAGAATAGGTCAAGAATTAGATCAGAATATCAGGTAGGTATGCTTCATATATGGATCTGTCTTTGCCACGTGGATTACGTGATTTGGGGCCAGATGATTATGAGGCACTGGAGAGAGTGAGGTCTACCTTCATTGCTGTTGCTAAAGTGTTTGACTTTAGGTTAATGGAGCCTTCTCCCATAGAAAAACTTCATATTTTAGAATCTAAAAGTGGGCCAGGTATAAGAGAAGAAGTATATCATTTCAAAGATAAAGGTGGTAGGGAGGTAGGATTGCGATTTGATCTTACAATTGGGCTAACAAGATATATATCCTCAGACCGTGGACTTCCACTTCCTGTCAAATTAGGTGCCTTCTCTAGTATGTGGCGGTATGATGAACCACAGTACGGTAGGTATAGATGGTTCTATCAATGGAATGTTGAGATATTTGGTACTAAAAATGTAGATTCAGATGCTGAGATTATTGATTTTACTTCAACTCTCTGCAATAAACTTGGATTAAGAGGGTTATCATTCGAAATAGGTGACCGAACCATTATTGACGAGTTCATATCTACCAAACTAGGCATTCAAAGAAATGATGAAGTGACTACCTTGTTGAGAGTAATTGATAAACTTGAAAGAAAAACAGAAGAGGAAATACTTGATGAATATAGTTCTAAAGGAGTGAAAAGAGATGCTCTGATAAAAATGATGAATTTTGGTGGTTTGAAAGGTGAACCTGATTTTGTTCTCAGGTCTTTAAAAGAAGAAGGTCTAACTAATACCAAGAGCTTAGAATATTTGATAGATACTCTAAAGACACGGGGAGTAGATGGGGTAACCTTGAATATGGGAATCGTGCGTGGTTTGGACTACTATACTGGAATTGTGTTCGAGGTATTTGCGGAGGCACGAAATCTTGGCGCGTTGGCAGGTGGTGGACGTTACGATATTTTACCCGAAATATTCGGCAGAAAGGATAGTGGTGCAACTGGAGTTGCGGGTGGTGTAGATAGAATGTTATTAGCTCTACAAAATTCTAAAATGGATAGAAGTGAAGATAATAAAGTATTTGTGGGATATGTTGGTGAAAAGATGGCAAGTGTAGCTACCGAAATAGCTTCATTATTAAGGAATAACGAGATACCCACAATTCTAGAAATTTCAGGTAAAAATCTTAGAAAACAGTTTGAATATGCTTCCGGGATTGCATCTTTTTTCGTGATTGTTGGGCCTATTGATTACAAAGAAGGAAAAGTGACTCTGAGAGATTTGAGTAGCGGAGCAGAGATAAAAATATCCAAGAAAGATATTGTTGAAAGAATAAGAAGTGGTTTTTAGAGATATCATTATCTTTTTCTCTTAATCTTAAGATTAAGATAAAAATGACCAGATGTTTTCATAATCTTTTCGAAGAGCCCAACATTAGAAAGGAAACACAGATAACCGTAAATTTTCTTCGCTTTTGATTATTAAGACTGTTTGACTTTTATATCCCAGGAAGTTGACAATGCAATATTTTCATTGGCGATGATAATTATTAATTGTAGTCTTGGGTTCAGCGAAAGATTCAGGTCTCCCATTTCGGGATAGTACTTCATATAGTTACGAATCTATAAGGTATTGGAATCACTTTGTTGATCTCGCCACTATTATTTGGCTTGCAGCATTCATGATTAGTTTATTGGGATCTGATCTAGGATTCATAATAATTGATTCTAGCATATTATATCTAGCTGATACAATAACCCTTTTCATATTACCTATATTCATTATAGATCTAATGATTAAGTTTTATTCTTTTGGGCACTCAAAATCTTTCTTCAAGGAGCACTGGATCTCCATTATTATGGTAGTGCCATACTTTCGAATTTTTAAAATATTGAAGTTAGTCAAGGTAGTAGGACTTATCAGATTCAATCGTATTCCACAAGCAATAAAGAGTATTTTGAATTTAGCAAAGATGGTCTATAAGGTTTTGAATTTTTCTAAGCATTAAATTCTTACGATTAATAATCAATATCTTAATGGGTAGTGATCTAACTTCTTCTCTTTAAAGTTAATATGTAGTTAAAGTCATAACCAGTTTTTAAGAAGGTCTGTTTTCATATATTTTTTCAAGTGTTAGATTTGTTCATCTCTGGAAGAATATTTTTCACATCGATTTAAAGAATATTTAAATTGTTTTTTCACCAATCTGATTATTAAAGTTAAGCGTAAAGTTAAAACAGAACATTCAAAGAATGAGGCGGTATGGGACCGTAGCTCAGCATGGTTAACTGAGTGATCTCAGGCCTAGGAGCGTTCGAATGGTGATAGTAATGTTTCCATGGCGATGCTGATAACCGAATTGGTGTACAAACCACGGGAAAGGTCCCCGGTTCAAATCCGGGCGGTCCCATACGAGTTTATTTTAGACGGTATATCGTCTTTGAATATACCTTCTTGAACCCATTATTCCTGTAAAAGCTTTCTAAGTTATTTTTTTGAAGAAATTGTAGAATTAGAGAATCATTATTTCGCTCTTTAGATCGTGTTACAGCAGCCTTTAAAATACTTGACACAATACCTCGGTTTCTAAACTCCTTAAGAGATCCAAGAACATAGATACCTCCTACACTATTCTTGGAATATAGTGCAGCACAACCAGCTGCTTTTCCGCCAATATATGCAATATAGAAGTCAATGTCAGAACGAGGGAAAAGAAACCTATTTCTTACGGAATATTCCTGAACCTGAGAAAGAGGAATCTCAAAAGAACTCGCAAAGATTCTGATCCATTTCTTTATCGCTTCCATACCGACCCGTCTTACCCGAATATTATCGTCATTAAAATCAGATTCTGGGCCTACATATTCCATAATATTGAGTTGATCCCACTCCTTAAATCCGTTATCTTCGAGTATCCTTTTAAAATCACTAGGAGAAGTGAGTGGCGATAAATAGAAACATTGAATAATTCTTTTTCTTCTGAATTTGGAAGCTATTCTATTCAGAACTTCAACAGCTTCTTGAGATGCACAATTGATACTGGTAGCATGATTATACAGTGGATCGTCTGCAAGTTTTTCATTTATGAATATCTGTGCATATCCAACATCTTGGAAGACAGAAAAAAAAGAAAACCAAGAATTTTCATTTTCTTCAAACTGCTTTAATTTGTTCAAAGAATCCATATTCATTCACCTTAAGCCTCAAGACCTAGTATTGCAAGCATTTTCAGAAGTTCATTTAGCAAATCCTGATTCACACCTACCATATCTTTATCTACCGCCCTTATCAAAAATATTAATGCGTTAAGAGCTTTTGGAATATCAAGGTCATTCTCTAGGGACCCGTAAAAATTACTGATATGGTTCTGGAAACGTGTTTGTACATTAGAATTATTGTGGTCCCTTCTGGAATTAATTACTCTTTTTCTTAAACGTTTAACTGTGTTTCTGATTAGAGTAACTTGTCCTTCAAAATCTTTAATATCATTCCTTCTCAAATTGAATGTTTCACGATAGTGACGTGAAAGGAGGCAAAGTTTTAAGACGTCAGGATCCCATTGATCAAGAGCATCTTTCAATGAAATAATATTGCCGAGTGATTTTGACATTTTTTCGCCTTCTAAGAGGAGTAGCCCTGTATGAATCCAGTATTTCACAAATGGATGCTGACTAATAAAAGATTCACCTTGTGCAATTTCTGCTTCATGATGCGGAAAAATCAAATCCACTGCTCCACCATGAATATCATATCCTCCTCTGAAAACAGATAGAGATATGGCGGTATCTTCTATGTGCCACCCAGGTTGTCCAATCCCGAACTTACTCTTAAAATATTGGGGTTTTCCAATTCCACTTCTCCAGAGGAGAAAGTCTCTCTGATCTCGCTTCTTTGGATCTGGATTTAATCTTCTAAGCATTAGTTCACATGGTGTTTGATTTGATAGTAATCCATAGTCGGGAAAACTAGATACGTCAAAAAAAATGTCTCCATCCACTTGATATGCATGCCCATTCTTGATAAGATGATCTATCTGGTATTCTATTTCATTAAGGTAATTAGATGCTTTATGGAAGGCATTTATACTATTTATCCTGAACCTTTCTAAGCTTGTGATGAATTCTTGAGTGTATCTTTCCGCTAAATCTTCAAAATTTATTCCTTCCATTTCAGCTTTTTCAAATACTTTGTCGTCAAGATCTGTTATATTTACAATAAAGATTGTTACGAAACCCTTCATCTTTAGATACCTAACTAGCACATCATAAACTAAGTAGGTTCGAGCATGTCCTAAATGGGTGCTGTCATAAACTGTAGGGCCACATACAAATATTTTTACAACACCATCTTCTCGTGATTGAAACTCCTCATTTTCACCTGATAAGGTATTATATAATTTCAGTTTATTGCCACACTGAACCTTTAAATTGAAGTATTCATAAGATTTCGGATATTACTAATATATTGAAACGTTATTGATAAGTTATTCCTATTAGTATCTATTGGTGTGCGGAAAAAATTCCAAGAGAGACAGATAAAAAGCATCGTAGAATTGACGAAAATAATTGGGGCTATGGAATTAGATGATGGAGTGAGGTTATTGGGATGTAATGAAGACTTGCAGGGTGGTGGTTTCATCTTTATTTCAATTGTGCATTCATTAATCAAATCCAATCAGAAATATTGTATTAATACTACTGAGCGTATTTTTAATAAAGAGTCAGGAATATATTTACCTGGTGGAGAAGAGAAGTTTCTATATGCTTCGGATGTTGAAGAGGTGATGAAGCACATTGAGAAGAATGCTTTGAAGCCTCTAGAAGCTTGGTGTTACTGAGATTTTTTTACTTTCAAAATGTAGTATGCGCAGTGTATTCTGAGATTACATATTATACATCTGGGACCAATTGGTTTACATATAGTCTTTCCGAATCGTACAAATATATCATTAAGATTCAACCAATATTTTTTATCAATTATCTCTGTCAGTCTAACTTCTGTTTCTTCAGGAGTTCTAGTCTGGACAAGGTTTAGGCGATTTGATATGCGGTGAACATGTGTATCAACAGGTATGGCAGGCTTTTTAAAACCATAGACAAGTACACAGTTAGCTGTTTTGCGACCTACTGAAGGTAATGATAAAAGACTTTCCATATCTTCAGGAACCTTACCGTTAAATTTAACGAGCAACAATTGTGATACTTGCTTAATCCGTCTAGCTTTCACCCTATAGAATCCGGTTGATCGGATAAGACTCTGAACTTCTTCATCATTTGCTTCTGCAAGGTCTGAAGGTGTGTTAAATCTCATAAAGAGTTGTTCTGCGGCTTTTGAAGTCATTTCATCTTTAGTTCGATGTGATAATATGGTGCCTATCAGAACTTTGAAAGGATCACTACCCCAGTTGACACTTATCTGATTTAGAGCAGTTTGATTACCCAAATATTCTTTCAGCATTTTAGAGACTTCGATTAAAACTATCTTTACGGGTGGCGGTTTTAGTACTTTCAAAATATTTTGTTGTTCTTTGATTGTTAAGGTGTTCAAATATATTTCATCTGCGTTTTCTTTTTTTAGGTCTTTTTACGGTTTAGTTTTTTAATATGTTTTAGTACGAATTCTGTGATGTTGAAGATACCATATCCGGCACAATCATAAGATATTCATTATAGTATAAATAGTAATTATAAATTTAAAATGATAAACAGTTATGTGGTTATTTTTAATACACATGTCTCTTAGTTAGATATTGCTGTATTTGATATTTTCTGGCTAGTGTCCCGGCCTGAAGATATCTTGGGTTGGTCATGACTGCTTCAGGATAGAAAATGATACAGTAAATTACACAGATCCATTCAACATAAATGGAGGAAGATGTGTCGATTTTGATTCTGGTAGCATAGCCGAATTTTGATCACTTCAGTCCAGATGATATTCAGAATATATCTTCAGAATCGACCGCAATAGTTGTGCCTCAAGACTGTATATCATGTTTGGAGTATACTGACCTGATGGAAGTGAAGACTGGGGTATCTGACGAATGGATAGATGCATTTGGAGTGAATGTAAAAGCTGTACCAGCATACAATGTCAATAAATTCAGTCCATATGGAGTCCCGTTTCACCCTAGTCAAATGGGAGGGGTTGGTTTTGTATTCAAAGTGGGTGAGATGATCTTTTATCATACTGGTGATACTGACTTCATACCAGAGATGGATGGGTTATATGTAGACTTGATGTTGATACCTGTAGGTGGAACGTATTTTATGATTTATGAAGAAGCACATGCAATTGAAAAAAAATAATCCAAAACTCGCTTTCCCAATGCATTTTGGAAGTATAATAAGAAATAGAGTTGATGCCCAGAAATTCAGTGATCTTGCAAGCAGTAGAGTTAAGATTCTGGAAAAAGGAGATGTAGATTATCTATTTATTTCTGAGACACAATAGAAGTACTGTTAATAGAAGTTAGATTACGGTGTATGGAGATAAAAGGGGGGGAAAATATTCATAAAATTTTATTAAAACCCCTTGTATTGCTAAGTGTAGTTACTTTCCTAATATTCTTCAGTTTTGCCTTGCAACGACCATTTATTCCAGTTTTTATGGAAGAAAAACTTGGCGCTTCAATTCTTGAGGTTGGTTATGCAGCTTCAATTCTTGGATTGACAGGTGTTCTCTTAGCCGTTCCAGCAGGTTTTATTTCAGATCGAATAGGTAGACGTATACCCATTATCATTGGTACCTTTTTTTGGACAGGCTCTCTAGCGTATATATCGATCGCCACAGATCCATTACATGTAATATTAAGCTTCGCAGTTGCAGGTGCAGGAACTGTACTTTTCGATGCATCAATATCTGCTTATGTAGGAGATATCTCCTCCCCAGATAAACTTGGTAGAGTATATGGAATATTTAACGCTGCTATTCAGGCGGGCTTTGCAACCGGTCCAATAGTGGGAGCATTACTTATTATGCAGATGGGTTATAGAGATACATTTCTAGCGACTGCAGTACTACCAATGATAGCTATCGTTATTGTTATTGGTACAAGAGCTCATAGTAATGTTAATGCTAATGAAAAGATTGAAGATTCGTTAAAGCCCATCAAGATTTACCGAAGTGGAGTTATTTGGACAGGTTGGATATCGATTTTCTGTTTCAGCCTCTTGCTAGCAGGTGTTGGCGTATTAGCTCCTCTTTATGTCAAGTTTCTAGGATTTAATGAGTTTTTTATAGGCGCCCTTTTTACTACTCAAGCTCTTACTGGTGCATTTGGACGACTCCCGTTCGGACGTCTTATTGATAACACAAAAAGAATCACCCATTTTATGGAATGGGGATTGTTGATTATGGCGATGTCCACCATAGGATTTGTTTTATCTTCAGATGGAGGATGGTTGTTGCTCATGATGGCTTTGTTTGGTCTTGGATTTTCCTTAGCTTTTATGAGCGCTACTGTGAATATTGCTCGTGGAACCAATGTTTCTAATCGTGGATTAGCAATGGGGTTTGGAAGTATGTTTAGGTTTGCAGGTTTTACGGTTGGACCTTGGATTGGCAGTCTTGTGGCATCGAGCCAGGATTCTCTTAATATGGGATTTACTAATGGATTTATTGCTATGGCATTTTTTTCTCTTATCAGTATACCTCTACTTCTAATAATTGAAAACTGGCATAAAGGTAAGGATATGTAATAAAAAATCCTATTTAGGTTTTCTCGATATTCACTCTTGTAATAGATTTCTGCACCTTTGGTTAATATTGAGAATTCAATTAAATAGCAATATTCCTGGAACTATATTTTAAGAATATTTATAGAAATCCATCATCAATAATAAGATTATAGTGTCAATAGTAGATATGAAAGGTTTATATGGTTTATTCATTGCCTATAACGACTGAATAGATTGATACATAGAAGTTCATACATATTATCTTTGGGATTAGTTGTTACCATATTAGGATTAATGGCTATAAGTTTTGGTCAAATAGATTCATCTTCCTTTATGTCTATGGACAAGCCTTCTAGTATTGCTTGGAGTGAAACTGGATTTATAGTTGGTTTAGGTGATGATGGTGCAAGGATCAACTTAGCGAATCCTCGAACAAAAACAGTTGAGCTCTTTGCAGGTGCTTTTAAAGGTGGAGAAGAGACTCATATAGCAGTCAGTCTTGGGATGACCTTTCCTTATGGAAACGTCTATGTGAATAAAGGAGATGCAATTTTTGAGCTCTCAGAAGATGGTCTATCAAATAGGAAATTTGTGGTTCCCTCTCCAGGAAGTAATATCGCTGGCCTTACCTTTGATATTGTGAAAACCTGGAGCTATAGGTTGATAGCAGTCACAGATGATGGCTCTGTTTGGGCGATTGATGAAACAGGTCAAGTTGAACACATTACAAACTTAGGTAGTAATGTGGGTCCAAGTGGCTTAATGATAGCTCCACCTGATTTTGGGGATTTCAGTAGCGACATTTTAGTATCATTAGCAAATGAAAATAAGATAGTGGGTATTTCAAATATTGATCATAGTGTATCAGTTTTGCATGAGTTTCAGGGAGAAAAACCTGGGATATTACTACATAATTTTCAGCGCAGTACTCTCTATGTTTCAAACCATGATGGAGGAGAGATAGTAAAAATTGATCCGGAAGTCACAAAACCATATTGGGCACAAGTTTTGTTGGTCACTGAAGATGAACAAGGGGGATCACACAGCGTTAAATTCATTAGGTCAACAAGATTAGCAGTAGAGATTTCTGAACTTGCATCTGGGGTTACGAACCCTGACTTTGCTGGAGCAGTATTTGTTGGTGATGCAGAATGGGAAAGATCTCTCGAAGAACCAGAAGATGAAGTTCCGGACATAGATCCTCGGTTGATAATATATCCACTTCTCATAGTAGTAGTTATAGGTATAGTTGCTGTTATTTGGAGATTCCGTGGATTCTAGATAATATTTCTGACTTAAAACTTTACATAATGATATTGAAAAATTGAATGTTTTGCATATAGGATATTTTCTACAAGAAAAAATATGTTAAACTTTATTCGATATTAATACAAATATACATAAATTACTTGAAAGTAATTGGGTTATGGTATATGAAAACAATATACAATATACTGATTCTTGCATTAGTAGTATCGATTATGGGTGCTGGAACACTAGATATTGGTAGTGCTTCTGCTTTAACTGGTTGTTATCGTCCGACTGGATGGTATGCATCTGAATTCATTTTAAATAAACCAAGTCTTAAATTTAATTTAGACCCAATAGGAGAAAGTGAAAATGTAACTGTTATAAGAGAATCAGTAATTTATAGATCACATTATAATGAGTCCTTAGCCGTTATTCTTACTCCATTTGATCTATTTGAAGAGAAGGGTCTAGATATTCGGTTGCAGATGCCAACGAGGAACATTACAACAGGGACACAGTTTATTGTTCTTGAAACTGATGATATGGAAACAAGGCTTTTAGATCTAAATATGATGGGAGGAAGAGGTAAAGGTTGGGTATTGGATATTTCGTATATGCAATTGCTTCCAGAGCAACCGCCTACCCAGATTTCAAATTTGACTAAAGGTAACCTGAAAGTTACTTTAGTACCTCATATTAACGAAACACTTCCAGGTATTTACATTGCAATTTCAGCTGAAAATGCGACTGGTTTAAGCAATGAAAACATGACTGAACTTTCTAATATCTTCGATGGAATTGGTTACCCTATTAGCTTCAATATGTTGACAAGAGAGTTTGAGTCTAAAATAACCATAGAGGAAGAGCACGATCTTGAATCTACATTAGGGATATCCCCTGATGATTTCGATTGGTTTGAAGCAATGAAAATAGAGTTAGAGTGGTTAAGAGATAATCGAGTTGTAACCGGACTGGCAGATGAGGATATTGAAGATATTGCCACTATTGCGAAAGATACAGTTGGTGAACATAATCTCAGAGGTAGGTATTATAATGATAATTGGATCCAAGGTATAACTGAAGAGATGCTGGAAAATGAGGTCACTAAACTATATACTGGTGAACCGACCTGTGATGGATTCTCTGAAGAAATTCTTCCATCCTTTAACTTGCAGGATTTTAACACTGGTTTTCGTCCTTTAGAGATAATATTTGAATCTTCTATTCAAGGTCAAACAATAAGGATTGGTTTAATCGGTATTAGCATCCTGTTTGTAAGCGTATTTGTTTTGCGTTGGCGAAAACGTTTACGGAAAAGAAAAAGACGATAACAATAATTCATGTAATATGTTATGTAAGTGATTTAGAGATTTCTCTGAAAAAGAAATTACACGCACTGAATGGTACCTATTTTATTAATCTAAATCTTCTTCTGAAACATAATCTCTTTCTCTTTCTGCCGGAGGTACATATCTGTAGCATCTAAAACCAATAAAAATTAGAGCGACACCAAAGCCTCCCATTCCATATCTCTGGAAATTGGTTTGGCCTCTTACTTCAGAAAATTCAACTGGTTGTCCAGGGATATTGAATTCAAATTTTGAGGGCTCTGAGATAAGCGCAAAAGCAATAGTCCCCACTCCAAGTATAGCAAGAACTATTCCTGCAGCTTTAAACATCGGTCTTTTTGAGGATGTTTTGGACATTTTGTCTTATACGACAAGTGGTAGCCTATATATCTTTCTTAATGAATGTTACAAATGCGGTTATTGTTGGAGCAAGTATCCATACGGCCATTGATGTATATAGGAATGGAAGTATTCCTTCTGCACCAAAAATTTTCACCATTGCTATACCAAGAGGTCCTAATGTTGCAAGGTTAACAGCGAAATCTTCACCAACCAACAACGCATATATTGTTATCTGCCTTACCAACTCAAGAGGATTTATTGCCACTATAGGTATCAAGTAGACAGGGTCAAAAGCTACAGTGACTACTAAACTCAAGAATCCCATATCGATAAGTACAGCGAATAGGAACCAAAAGAATAGCGCAATACCCAACGCCATTGATCTATCCTTGCTAAAAGCAGATATCATTAAGGCCAAACCTAACATAGCTGCCGTTAATCCATATGCTATTACAAGGACAGAGAAATATTCCAATGTAGGTGCTTCCATAATTACTAAGGCTGCCACACCCATTCCAATAGAGATAGCTGCAGATACAGCGAAAAACATTCCAAAGAATTTTCCTACAAACACGTTAATTTTCGATATTGGTTGTGAAAGAAGCAGTTCAAGGGTATTTCGATCTCTCTCCCCTACTAGTGCTGCGGAACCAATTGGAAGCGCAATTAATGGTAAAAATGGATAAACAATTTCACTAGTTCCAGCAATGAGTGTTTGTATAGTGGGTGCCATTAAGCCTAAGGAATAGGCCACTACGAATGGAAGTCCTATGACGAGAAAGAATGTGATTACGGTGAATGCTATTAGCCAACGGCTTCTAATAGAATCTGAAAATTCTTTCCTAATGATATAAATAACTGGTGGTAACATTTCAATCACTTCTTCGTTACTTTCTCCGTAGTCGTTTTAAGGTCATCTGAAGTCATTTGCATAAATGCTTTCTCAAGGCTAGGCTCTTCAACTCTGAAGCTTTCTGGTGTAAATCCTTTATCGCTCAATCCCTTAAGTATCGTGAATTTTTCCTCATGATTACACTCAACAACTATCTGTGCTTTATGTACCTCTGCCTCCTTGAAACCCAAATCTCGCACAACTTTAACCATAGCGTCGGGTTTATTTTCACCTGTATCAATAAAAAGATGATCTTTTAGTTCAGCATCTTTCATAAAGTCTTCAACACCTCCTGCTTGAACTACTCGTCCTTTATTAACAACTAAAACATGCCCTTTAAACAACCTGATCTCATGAGCCTCTCTGAGCAAGTGTGTTGAAACTAGGACACATTTCCCTTTATCCAAGATCTCTCCCAGAAGTTGTCTGAACTCTAATTGTCCT
Source organism: Nitrososphaerales archaeon (assembly GCA_030754585.1). Classification (GTDB taxonomy): domain Archaea; phylum Thermoproteota; class Nitrososphaeria; order Nitrososphaerales; family JACPRH01; genus JASMAB01. The sequence continues at coordinate 21,426 of JASMAB010000004.1, forward strand.
TGGACATCAAGATTAGCAGTAGGCTCGTCAAGAATCAATATAGGCGGATCTGATAACTGAGATATTCCTAACATAAGCCTTTGCTTCATTCCTCCTGAGAGGGCTCCAGCTTTCCGGTCTCTGAACCTTGTGAGTCTAATCTCTTTTAGGCTTTCCTCGACACGGTTAGAGTTTATTCCTTTCAAACCAGCGTAGAACTTTAGATTAGCCTCAACAGACATATCGTCATATGGTGAAGAATGTTGGGGTAAATACCCGACTTGGCCTCTTATCCATTTTCCTCCTTTCCTTACATCATTTCCATCTACAGTAATAGATCCTTCAAAGTTTAGAAGCCCGAGCATACATCTGAAAAGTGTAGTCTTACCGGCACCATTTGGACCTAAAACTGCGTGTATTTCTCCACGATCAGCTGTAAATGATGCGTCACGTACTGCTTTAAAGCGTCCATATTTCTTTGTAACATGATCCACCTTTATCAATTGGTCTGCCAAGATAGTCATATGAAAAAGTAAATGCGTTATAAACTTTGCTTACTAGTACATATTATAATTACAATTTTATCATATAAAACGTAAAATCTTTATGAAATTATCTAAATATTTCAGAAAATAATGTATCATAAGGCAAGATTGAAAAAATATCTATGAATATTTACGTATCAAGACTTTGGTTTACGTAATGCTATTACTGCGACACTAATTAAAACTGCAACAACTGCGAGTGTTGCAAGTGGATATGTCATGTCGTTTACTTGATCAAATCCATCAAGCGTTGTTTTTTGGTTAATGGTTGAAGTCTTGGTAGTTAATATTAGGGTAGTGGTTATTTCAACTGTGGTTGCTGTAGTTACAGTTGTAGATGTAGTAGATATAGTGGTTATAGTAGTTGTAACCGTTTGTGCTGGACCCGGGTTTCCAGGGCCTGCAGGGGCTGGAGCAGGTTCAGGGGCAGGAGCAGGTTCAGGGGCAGGAGCAGGTTCAGGGGCAGCTGCACCACTTACAGTTATTTTCAAGGGTTTGGTCTTGTCTTTTACTACTCCTGCAGGATCTGTTGCTCCTATGGTTAATTCTATTTCGCCTTCAGGGACTGTTGAAGCAACCTCAATAGTTACGACAGATGCTCCTACATCAAATCCAGGTACAATAACGGGATTAGGTTCAAATGTACCGGTTACACCGGCAGGCGGATCAATTAATGTTAGATCTACCTTTCCTTCAAAACCTTCTTCTGAATAAATAGAGACTGTGACAGTTGCAGAACCTCCAGCTGCAACTTCTACACCAAGAGGCGGTGTGAGGCCAAGAGCAAAATTCGGAGCTCCTGGCGCCAATGCCAAAACTACTTGAGGAGCTAATAGCATAAGTACAAGCGAGTAAGATATAATAATCGTCTTTTTAGTCGTTTTCATCGCATCTTACCCTGCAGGTCCAGCTAAACATAAACCTGCCGGATAGTGACAGACATAGTCATTGCTACCACTAATATTACCACAAACAAGGCCTGAAGGACAGCCACTATCAAAAGCACAATTCTGACAGTCTTCTCCTGGATCAATTATGCCGTTACCACACGTAAGTTTTAGTTGAGCACACTCTGAAGCAGGTTGACCATCGGAACAAGCGTATTCAGGAGCGTTTGGTAACATTGATACCACTGTTGTACTATTTGTGTTATTTAGTGCAAATACTGAAATACTTACTCCCATTATTAGGGCTGCGATAGTTACTCCAACAATTAAGAACTTTTTTTGGATCATTCTAAGAACTCCTTCTATAAATTAATAGAGTTGAACTTATTAATAAAACTTCTGTCAGGTATTGCAATATAAATAGCTATAAGATTGTAGTTATTTGGATATGTGGATAGTCCAATAATTATACTATTTATTGTGTTTGTATCCGGAGATAATGAGAACAAGTATCCAGAATATTGTACAAATGAGTATAAGAATGGCGTTCCAGCAACTATCTGAACAAGAGACCAATTACCATATACGTCAGCATCCATAATCTAGGGATAAAGAATAGCGGGATTACCGAAAGATTTGGTTAACACTGGAGAACCTGTTTCAGCATTAAAAATATGTAGAGAACCATCGGGCGTATGTTGATAGATTAGATCTCCACTGACGGTTATTCCTACACTTAAATCAATTCCATCGAAGAAATGACTCCACTTCACATCGTCAGTGGATTCATCAATAGCATATAGAGAAGAACTCGTAGGACCGACATTTTCAGAGTTGTTTTATGTCAACTATACCTATACCACCTATTTTTTTTAATTGGAGCTACGTTGATTACGAAAAACTAGTCCAATGAATATCGTTATGCCCACTGTCAAGCCAATAATATATGGAAAATAGTCAGACATAAAATTTGATTCATTTATAATTCTAAATGTGCCTGCAGTAACTGAGAAAGATTCATATGTCGTGGAAGGCAGTTGCTCAACAAGAAAGGGATTATTTACGAATTCTGCAATATTCACCCTTGCATAAATGGTAGCATCTACTGCTCCTCCAAAAGGAATATTGATAGTTTCGTTTGATAGATCTATAGTGAATGTGTTTGGTCCCCAGCGGCTACCAGGGTATAATCGTTCAGGTTGTTCTCCGATGGGGTAACCACCAAATGATATTGTTCGTTTTATTGATGAACCAGTATCTGTTTCTATAGTTAGCTCTATTGTTGAATAGAAGAAATATTGTTTGTATTTATCCATATGATCTAGAAGGAGTGACGTAGTTATGGTTAAGTTCGTATTTCTGGTCACTTCGTCAGGGCTATCTAAAACAAGGGTGTACGTGCTTTTTCCATCATAGGTGTCAAAAGATCTTGTCCATTTGCCACTGAAACCGCTTGCAGGTAGTGTAAATACTGGTAATAATGAGAATAACAAAATCATTGAAAAAAGAATTGAGAAGTAGTGTTTCAATTTTTTTTACTCACCTAGAATTTGAAGACGGGTCCCACTTTATCTATCTCTTCTTGTATTTGCTTTATAGCCTCACGTGGGGTTAATGTTGAACTCCAGCATTGTGAAAGACTTCTACTTAAAATAAGTCTAATTTGAGGCCAGGCTGGAAAAGATATTAGAGTTGCAACATGGCTCTCTGCCATAATATCCTTAATCACCTTAAGATAATCTAGATTACCAGTTTCTATCTTCTGTTGGATTACTGGATCATTGTAGACTTTCATTCTGGTGGGTACAGAATGATGTAGTGGATCCTGTATAACCATTTTCTGGGTTCCCAAGCTAGTAGCCCATTGTAGCCAAAGCCAAGCTGCTTCAGGGTTACGGGAGTAGCGAGAAACTCCAACCCCTGCGCCAGCGAATGTGGAAAAGGAGCCTTCAGGTCCTTCTGGCGTTTTTAGATAACCCCATTTTCCGGGTGTTTTTGATTGTATTGGATTATTGACTGTTGAGGCGTAATCTGCAAATTGAATTGCATTTACTACTCTACCAACAGTCATCATTAATCCAACTTCTGCCCAAGTTGAGCTACTGGATACAGGATCAGAATATTGTTTGAGTTGTACATAATTTTCAAGTGCTGTTATAGCTTCATCACTGTTGATTACACATCTTATCCCATCTTCATCTATCTCCCAGATTTTTCCACCAAAGCTATGAAGATGGTTTAGGTATTCAAATATTATAGAGATGTGGGAGAATGCCATGCTAGCACCCCCAAAATAACCTGCTGATGAATCGTTAAACATTCTTAGATCTTCACGGTATTCTTCCCAGGTTTTTCCAGGAGTTATTCCTTCGTTCTCATAAAGGTCTTTTCGATAGAAACGAACCATCATAGGCATATCCTGTGGCCATTCGAATACCTTTCCATCAAGATGCTTTCCGTATGGTGGGAATATGAGATCCTGAGGGTATTTGGAAGAGAATGCCCACGCTGAATCAAAGAAGTCATCTGTATCTAAGTTCGGAAAGGTGATTTCTGGGTATCGTTCAGCCAATTCTTGTGGAGGAATCAAGTGATCTTTGAATCGGGCTAACTGAGAGTTATCTACATTAATCAAGTCATATGTAGGTGCCTGCGTTGATATTGCCAAGGTTGTGTTCAAGAGGTTTTGTGTATAGGGTGCAAGTTCATATCCTACATCTATCCCTGTATGCTTAAAGTAATCAGGGTCCATTCTCTGTAACCCAAGAGGAGAAGGCTCCAACTCAAATGCGGTTACTAACTTTTTACCTTTGTACGGTTTTGATACATCTTGTAACCATTCCATTAATTCAAGGTATTCAGGAGGTTTATAACGTGCATCAAGGTCATCAACTACAGGCATATTGGAAGGTGTGGGATCTGTCGCGGAGGATCTTGAAGAAGTGGATAATAGATATTGGGTAGATAGAGTCGTCGCTGATCCACCTATAAGAGCTGCAGTTGCATATTTGAGAAAATTTCGTCTAGATATAGCCATAATAACAACTAACCTCGATACAACGTGATTAAATAAATATATCGAGTTATGTGGGATTTAGCTTTCGATAATTATTATAAAGAACATTATGGTTTTAATATACTAATAGTCTGTTAGTTTGATGTAGGATAGATATATCTATATTGATTGAAGTTGAAAATTTATCAAAGAGATACGATAAGATCAAAGTCATCTATGATCTCAACTTTAAAATTGAGAAAGGGGAGGTTGTAGTGTTGATTGGTCCTAATGGTGCAGGTAAATCTACATTACTGAAATGTATACTTGGATTAGTACGATATAATGGCAATATACTTGTGGATGGATTAGATGTTAAGAAAAAAGGGAGAGAAATAAGGAGAAAGACTACCTACATTCCTCAACAGTTTATGTTGTACCCTAACCTAACTGTCATAGATAATTTGAAGTTTTATGCGGACATTAAAGGGATTGCAAAGAATGCTGTAAACCAAAGTATTGAAAAAAGTAAACTTGAACACTATGCAAACAAACCTGCCAAAAATCTTTCTGAAGGGTTACGCCAGAGGTTAATGCTTGCAATCACAGGGTTGGCAGATAGCCCTATCCTACTTTTTGATGAACCAACTGCAAATCTTGATTTAAAGAGGGTTTTGGAGTTTAAGGAGATGATAAAAGCAGAGTCAAAGAAGAAAAAAACTATTCTTCTTTCAACTCATCTGCTTAGTGATATAAATGAGATAGCTGAAAAAGTAATGGTGATGAATAAAGGAAGGCTTCTATTTATAGGGAATACAGATGAGTTACATAGAAAAATGAAGATGAAAACTACCATCACATTAACTATTCAAAAGAATTTGAATCCTAAGTCAATTGATAATGTTAAAGATCTTCTTCTCAAGTCTGGAGCTGAAAATGTATCCGTAAAAGATGAGTTCGTGATAGTTTCAACCGAATCCATAAGAAAGATTTCTGTTTTGAAAGCTATAGGAGAAATGGGATCGGCGATTAAAAATTTTAAGATATCTGAGCCGAATATGGAAGAGGCGTTTCTGAAGATTACTGGTGGAAGTGAGGAGTGGTGATGAGTTGCCGGTTTCATCTATCCTAGCAATAGCTAAGAAAGAGTTTAAAGAATCCATTAGTAACAGATGGTTTCTGGTTCTATCCGTTATTTTCTTTTTACTTATCCTGCAGATCCCGTACATAGTACTGATGCTTTTGGGATTTTTTTCTTACTCCAATATTCCTGGAAAAACCGGGATATTTCTAGCACATGCTATATCTTTTGGTGGATTGATTACGTTAATTGTTGGCTCGTTAAGTATAGTTACTGAGAAGGAACAAGATACTCTTTCATTTCTGCTAACCCAACCTATTAGGAAACTTGAAATTATTATTGGGAAATTCTTTGGGCTACTTCTAGTGATTTCTTTAATGATGGGCATTGGGTTTGGGCTTGCAATGCTTCCATCAATTGGAGAAGAAGAAATAATCAGTATTGGATTTTTAAATTTTATTTACAGTATATTGGTTATGGTTGGTTCAGCATCAGTTATGATAGGGCTAGCTATAGCCATTTCAGTAATATCTGCAAGTAGAACGATGGCTGTCTCTTTAGCTTTATTTACTTGGTTATTCTTTACACTAATCTATAGTAGTGGATTTTTAGGATATATGCTCATAACGGTGAATGAGACACAAGCCTATTTCTACTTCATATTTCTAAACCCAATTGAGATTTCTAATACAATTATGCATCTAATATTAAATCCTATTTTATCTCCATCGCTTCCCGCACGCTTTATGGTAAATTACTTTGGAATTGGTGGGTCCTTCGTGCCTCTTGGCATAGGATTATTGATTTGGTCTGCGGCACCAATCGTATTTTCAATTATAGAATTTTATTCAAGAGAATATTAATCGTAATTTAGGTTGAAGGAAACTTCATTATTAAGGAGCTCTTTAGTGATTCTATAGCACTAACTACGGGTGAATCAGGAGCAAAATCTATAGGCGCTACTCTTGCCATATCTGCCTGCTCAATTGATTCATCGTAGGGAATTGTCGCCAGAAGAGGTATTCTCAATTCAGCTGAAACCTTTTTTAGAAAAACATGTTCTGAATTATTTTTCATCTTATTGCCTACAATAAGTAGTGACTTTACACCTAATTCTTTGGAGAGATCCTTAATTCTTCGTGCTGTATCAATGGATTGCATTCTAGGTTCTACTACACAAAGCATTGCGTCTACACCTCTCACAGTACCTCTTCCAAGATGTTCAAGTCCGGCTTCCATATCCATAACTACAGCTTCTTTTGCTGATACCATTAGATGTCTAACAAGTGCTTTAGCCAACGAGTTTGTAGGGCACATGCATCCAGCGCCAGCTGCTCTTACAGTTCCCATTACCAGAAGCCTGATTCCATCTGGACCGGCTATTCCATACTTCTCAGCTATATCGTTAACGGTTGGATTTAGGCTGAATACTCCGCCTGACGAGCCTGGGGTTACACCTGTCCGTTCTGCTATAAGCGAATGGTTTTCCGATAAAGGTGTTATTTTAGAAGCGATATTAGATGATATTCCAAGAGAGTAAGCAAGATTCATTGAGGGGTCTACATCTATTGCTAATGTCTTGTAGCCTTCTCTGCCTAATTGTCTAGCAAGCGTTCCAGTAATACTAGTCTTCCCTACACCTCCTTTGCCTACTACCGCTAATTTCACCTAGAGATTTCACCTTTGGGAACCTCAGGTATTTCGAGTTTCTTTATGAGTTCAGTAACGCCTTTCAATGCTAATGATGATGCAGGAAGATCTGGAATGGGTTTACCATTTAAATCGAATTCTTGAACCAATGGATCTTCAGGGATTACAGCAATGCATTCTAATCCCGAAGTTTTTTCTAGATCCTTTACTTTATCCACAAATCTAGGAGGGAGTCTATTTACCACTAGGTAGGCTTTGCGAATATTTGTGTTGAGAGTTTTGATTAGTTCCTGAATTCGTTTGGCAGTTAATACACCTTTAGCAGTTGGGTCAGTTACAACTAGCAGTATATCGATATCCCTGGTTGTTCGCCTACTAAAATGTTCAAGTCCAGCTTCTGTGTCCAATATCATTAGTGGATATTTATCTGAAAGATCATCCACCATTTTTCGAAGAAGATTGTTTACGTAACAATAGCATCCTGGACCTTCAGCATTTCCCATAATAATAATATCGAAGCCATCGAACTCTTCTACGGAGCTTTGGAATAGATAGTTGAAGTAATCCTCTTTTCTTTGATATGGTCCTAGTTTATCTTTATTCTTGAGCAACATTTCACGTGCTTTTCCAACTGACATTGTAGCATCAACTCCTAGAGCTTCATTCAGATTGGAATTGGGATCAGAGTCAATACCAAGTATTGGTTGTCCTCCATAGTTTTTTAAAAGATGCACAAGCAAAGCTGACACCGTAGTTTTCCCTGTACCACCTTTTCCTGATATCGCTATACTGAATGTCATTTTTTATATATCTCTCCTTAAAAATTTAGATTCATTATTGCTAATGATGATCAGAATGAATGGTGTGATGAAGCACTAATCGTTCAGCCTCCACATCCACTTCAATAATATCTACATTATCAATAGTTACTTGGTTACCTAGTATTGTTTTTAGGACTACTGAACCCCCAGTGTTTTTTGCGTATACTATATCTTCAGCCACTGTTTCCTCTTTATTCTCATTCTTTAAATAGACTTTAAATTCGCACATATGAATTCATTTCCATATTATTATATAAAATTGAAATATTTATAGATATGGTAAAAGCATTATTCATTTCGGTTATAGAAGGGTTGAATGTTAAACGATTACCATATCTATTTATTATTCCTACAATAGTAGTACTTTTACTGGTTGAAGGCTACCCAATCGTTTATTCTATTTATCTGAGTTTAACTGAATTCAATCCCGCAACTTCTGAACCTGTATTCATTGGATTGGACAATTATGTGAGAATGGTATCTGATGGAAACTTCTGGATATCTCTTAGAGTTACATTACTCTATGTCTTTGGATCAGTGAGCTTAGCTTTTATTTTGGGGTTATCTTTTGCTGTACTTCTCTTTAGAGATTTTGAGTATAGAAAGCGTCTTCAAACTGTTTTAATTCTACCTCTTGCTATTTCACCTTTGATAGCTGGGGTCTTCTTTTCACCGGCGGCGATATGGGATGATATCAATGTAGTTCTGAAATTTGTTCTAGGGCTTCCCATGGTAGATGTACGCAATGCCAATTTTGCTTTCTCATTGATAATTGTAGCTGATGCGTGGCTTTGGGCACCACTTTTTATGCTTGTATTTCTGAGCGTACTGCAATCTATTTCCAAGGAGACCTTTGAAGCAGCAGAAATTCATGGAGCATCTTCATTTCAGATTTTTAAACGTGTAACGTTTCCTCTAATAATTCGGTCACCGGTTACTTTCGTTATAATCACGATCAGAACCATTGATGCATTCAGATCCTTTGAGATACCATTCACTTGGTCAGGATGGATTGGAGCTGAAAGTCTTGGTTCACCAATAGACACATTGAGTCTATTCATGTATAAGCTGTTACTCTTTCCAACATACGGTACTCCGTTTTCGTATATTGCAACAATTGCACTCACGATGTTGGGAATAAGCCTAGCAATAACGGCAGTTCTCATAAAGTTTAGCAACAGTCTCTGGGAGAAGAATTAAACAATGGGTGAAGGATTTGCACAAACCCTGAAGAAAGGTAGACGATACATTGTTTACATTGTAATACTACTCTGGATACTTTGGCCTATCGCAATCATGATACTTGAGAGCTTCCGTATTGACTTAAGCCCATTACTTGCAGGGAGAGGGGTACAATGGGTTGGAGGAGTTCCTTTCTATAGCGGTGGTTTCCGTCCCAGTACAATCAATTATTTTGAAGCTTTTTCATTCGTCGCATTTCCTAGATTGGTCGTTAATAGCACCATTATTGCTCTAACAAGTGTGATATCATGTATCTTAATAGGCACTCCTGCAGCTTATGCGCTTGCTCGGTTCACGTTCAGAGGAAAGAGCTTGCTACAATTTTCATTAATGGCTTTGAGAACGATCTCGCCTTTTGCAGTAATAGTGCCCTTCTATTGGATTTATGGACAGTTGAATCTCTGGAATACATATTATGGTATGATGGTTGTTTATTGGGTGATAAATCTCCCTGTTGTTGTTTGGATGATGCGTGGTTTCTTTAATGACATACCTAAGAATATTTGGGAGGCTGCAACTGTTTACGGAGCATCTGAATTTAAAATATTTCGAAAAATTGCTCTGCCGTTGGTGGTACCAGGCTTGATCGCTACAATAATATTCGCCTTTGTACTAACATGGAATGAATTCCTTTTTTCGTCTATCTTAACTGGTCCAGATACTGGAACGGTTACCAAAGGAATATGGTTCGGGATGGGGGAGGCTGGTGGGTTTAAAATAGTGGAATGGGACGATATCAATACAGGTGGAGTATTGGCTTTTCTACCGGCGGTGGCATTAATCTTGGTTATCAGGAGGTATCTTGTTCATGGCTTCACTATGGGTTCATATCGCTAATTAATTCAGAATTGTTCGTTCCTAAGAATATATGGGATCTATCCCATTCAAATGAGATATACACTTGGTCACCGACCTCAATCTTAAACCCAGGTTTTGTTTTTGCCCTTATTATTGTGTCAACAACTTTCAACGAAACTATAAGACTGTCGCCCGTAGGCTCTAGAAGATGAACTTTAGCTTCACAAAAGAGCCCAGATTTTTGGGTTTTACTTATCTCAATATCTTCCGGTCGAACTCCTAGAGTAAATTGAGTTCCATCCTTTTGATCTTTTAATTTTTTCATAATATTCAAAGGAGATTGTGGAGTAAAACATGATGCTGCGATAGCTCTAATCCCCTTCTTATCAATAAGCTTGCAACTAAAGAGATTCATAGGCAGATTCCCTACAAAACTTGCAGACCAGATATCTCTAGGATGCTCATAAATCTGTTCAGGCGAACCTATCTGGATTAACTTTCCATGCCTCATAAGTGTGATTCTATTTGACATTGTCATAGCTTCAGTCTGATCATGAGTTACAAAGAGAAGAGTAGTCTTTATATCTCGCTGGAGCTCCTTCAACTCAGCCCGCAGATATGCTCGGGTTTTTGCATCTACATTTGATAGAGGCTCATCCATTAATAATACATCAGGTTTTCTCACAATTGCTCTTCCTACAGCAACACGTTGTTGTTCACCACCACTCAACGCTTTTGGTTTACGTTCTAAGAGATGTGACAATTGTAGAAGATCTGCAACTTCTTTGACTCTTTCATTAGTTTTCTCTTCAGGATTTTTTCGGACAACAAGAGGAAATCCTATGTTTTCAGCAACAGTCATATGCGGGAAAAGAGCATAGCTCTGAAAGACCATAGCCACATTTCTATCTCTCGGAGGTACTTCATTGACCACCTTATCGTTAAAGAGAATTCGCCCCTCTGAGACAGGTTCTAACCCAGCTATTAATCGAAGCAAAGTGGTTTTTCCGCAGCCTGAAGGACCAAGTATAGACATGAATTCTTCATTGTTTACCTCCAAGTTGAATTTATCAACAGCTGTTGTTCCGTTGAAGTGTTTACTGACGCCATCAAGAACAACCTTAACCATTTATCCAATACTTCCTATTTTTTATCATAAGAATACATAATATAGAAATACTGCATTTTATGGTTTTACGATAACTACACCCCTTTCAACGGAGTGATCTACTAACTGGTTGATAGTTTCCCCACGGAAATCAACGTAGGTGTATGTTTCCTCGGGGCGTACATCTCTGAAAACGAATGTTCCAGCTTTTGTGGGTGTGAACTCTATGGAGGTAGATTCGAATGGAGCGATAGACTCGGTTTCAATATTCAATTCAGGTATTGAGAATTGGTGCGATTCTATATCATCATTATTCACAAAAACGAGTGTAACAGGTACACCCACAGTGAATATGAGAGTATCAGGCTCCATGCTTCGCTGCTCATTTTGAAGCATTATTCCTCCTTCAACTGGCGGATTTGTTGTTATCAGCCGGACAATAACAGCTGTATTTGAGCCTCCAAAGAAGAAGTATCCTACACTTAAAGCCATAATTATAGTAACAACAGCTGCAATTATCTGTATTTTTTTATCCAAAGTTAAAGGATGTATGAATACTGTGTGTAAATAATTCTTTCGCTTGTTGAAAGTGAATTATTCTTCTGAATATACTTAGACTTTTATGAGTTTTAAGGCTCTTTAGTGTTGAAAAGATGAGTGTGTATTCCAATAATGTGTAGAACTATTGATTAGCTATTGCGATCCTTGGGGAAAAATGTGGTGTAGGAATGTGGATCCTACACCCCCCAGGGGAATTTATGGATGTTCTGGGCAAGACTTCCACAATTTTAACATTACCGCATTTGGTCAATGAACAAATTGAATATATACGGGTCCCCTAAGTAAGATAATATTAACTCCCTGCATATAATGATTTTCGCTAGCGAATATTTTCATTATAAAAATATGGCTGTACGCTCTAATCCAAGTAATATCAGAAGCTAGCAAGAATGACTACAATACTTTACATTTCCAGTAATAGAATTCTTAGATTTTTTTAGAAGACTTCTACTCGCCTACAACTATTATTCCTGATTCGATGCAGGAAGGCGATAATGATTCTTCAAACTCTTCTACTGCTTCTTCTAATATTATAGATAATTCCAAGACAGAGTCCATTGTTGATACGTCCTCCAATTCCTTTATTACTTCTATAATATCATCAGGTGCTACTACTTCATATTGTATCATCAATCCGCTAAGTTGAGTTACCACACTTTTTACTTCATCGATAGTTTTTGCCTCTATCAATTTTTCCGTTTCTCTTTCTAGGTTGAATGAGAGGTCTCTCCTCGATACTTCTTCTGGTGGAGCCTTTTCGCAACCTAATAATGATTCTGGAGTGTTGAATAAGAATTCTCCTACCTCATCGAACTTAATGTTTATGGTTATCTGTTGATTAACAGGAGGTATTGGGTCGGTTAATATTTCAAGATCTGGAATTGAGAGTCTATGCTCGAATTCATCATCCCCGTTTACTATTGTCAACTTTACATTGTCGCCTTTCTTTACATTGATTTCTTGTGGAATCCATGCTTCTTCACCTTCACTGACTTCTGATAGTGTCAGTGTAATTTCTTTGCTTGTGGTTTCTTGGTTTCCATTCGAGAAGTAAGTGAATCCTAAAATGGTGATAAGAATAGCGATAGATACAACAATAAGAGCGGTTGTTCTGGAATTCAATTCGTCAATTCCCCCTCTTTTGATATATATAAAAATATATTCATTCATCCAGCTATTTCATATAATTGTAATATGAAGGGTGAAAAAGTATGTGAACTCTTCAATTAAGAATAAATGAATTATTCCATTTATTCAAAAAGTTTAATTAATCACAGAAAGGTAGCCAAATTAAATTGGCGACGGTTTCTATTCAAAATATTACGAAATATTATGGTGACATACGAGCAGTAGATGGTGTTAATCTGGATGTTAAGGATAAAGAGTTTCTAACGATCCTTGGTCCTTCAGGCTGCGGAAAAACCACTTTGCTTCGCCTTCTTGCAGGATTAGAGGCTCCCACTAAGGGCGACATATTGGTTGATGGTATTTCAATTATTGATATTCCTACACGAGAAAGAGATGTTGCAATGGTCTTTCAGAGTTACTCATTATATAATCATATGACGGTTTATGATAACATTGCTTTTCCATTAAAGATGCGAAAACTATCTGCGCAAGATATTGAATCTAAGGTTAAGGCTGCATCAGAACTTCTTGAATTGCAGGATGTCTTGAAGCGTAAACCAGGTAAGCTAAGTGGAGGAGAGCAACAACGAGTAGCTCTTGGGAGATCTATAGTTAGAGAACCTAAAGTTTTCCTAATGGATGAACCTCTGACCTTTCTAGATCCAAAGATTAGAACCCAAATGAGAATAGAAATCAAGAGTTTGCAGCGTAAATTGGGAGTAACAACTATCTATGTTACTCATGATCAAGTCGAAGCTATGACAATGTCAGACAGGATAGGTCTATTAGATAAAGGAATTCTCCAACAGGTTGGCACTCCAAGTGAGGTTTATCGTAAACCTACAAATACATTCGTGGGAAGTTTTCTTGGTTCCCCAGCGATAAATTTTATGAATTGTAGTTATTTGGAGAAGGATGGTAAAGTGTTTCTTGATGCAGATTATGTTAAGATTGATGTTACTTATTTGAAAGAACTAATTGGGAAAAAAAATGGTAGCGAACTTATTTTAGGGGTTAGGCCAGAAGAAATAGCAATAGTAAAAGAGAAATCTGCAGATTCAATCGAAGCAGAGGTATTTATGACTGAACCTCTCGGCTCAGAGATAATAGTAATTCTGAAAATAGGTGAAAATATCGTAAGAGCCAAAGTAGAACCTGGAACCATTATCAAGATTGGTGACAAAGTAAATCTCAATATTAACAAAAAGAAGATTCACATATTCAACAAATCTGGTGAAGCCATCTGTTAGTATTAACGTTTACATCATAAGTTTTCATCTAAATATCTTAGAAGGTCACCAAAGGCTCGTAGGTCTCTATGTAATAGGGAAAGACCTGCAGCACGTACTGCTGGACTTTCTGGTCTGTAGAGCCTAACCATCTTTGGTTCTTCTGCCTGATCTATCAATGGTTGGATATTGATTCGTTGTGTATCTAGAAATTGGAAGAGAATAGAATGGGGTTTGAAGTTATCTTCACCCAATAATGGAGGGACATTTGGGTCATCTAAACCTCCAGAAATACCCTTTCCTAGGAGGATGGAGTCAATCTCAACAGCAGGGGAAATTACAATTGACACCTTGATTTCATCGATGTAAGCTGATGCTGCATACGCAATTGTTCCACCAAGCTGACCCCCAACAATACCTATACTATCAGATTGCACATCAGGATTGTTTAACAACCAAGAAACTGCTCCTTCAACATCTTTAATGATTACATCATAGAAGTCACCTGATTTTGGTACATTTTGACTGCTTCCAAATCCTCTTATATCATAAGATAGAGCTGCATATCCTCTTTCTATGAAACCTGATATGAAGGGGTCCCAATCATGTCTATCTCCATTGAATTCATGAACCAAGATTACTGTTTTGAAAGGTGTTTGTCCCTTAAGGGGTGTATACCATGTGGCACTAATCATTTTATTATCCGGGGTTAAAAATGATACTTCTTCAGAGAAATAATTAAGTTCCTCACTTGGATTAATGAGTATCCATCCAATTATGGCGAAAGAAGCTACCAACGCTATCAAGAAATAGGTTTGCTTCATCAAAGTGATTGTTTAGAGTACCATGATGGTTTTTAACTTCTTCGTTAATTATACTATTAATAATGGTGAAAGAAATATTGTCAATAGAAGTACCAAGATGGAGAAACCTAAAATTGATACTGCCTTAATTATAGCCTTTCCAGTATTTTCCTCTTCTGGAATTATGCTTCCTAAAAAGTAAGTTATTGCACCTATAACCAGTATGTAAAATCCGTAAGTATAAAGTAATAATGTAAATGGTTGCAGGATAGATACTAGCCCCGTTAGGGAAATAAATAAGCCAACCTGCTCTATCCTCAGCTTAAAATTTATCAAATTTGAATTGCCAATTTCTTTAGCCAACGCTTAATCTACCTCCTTATTTATTGTTCCAGCCGAGAAACCGAGTAGTAGATAACGTTGAATTAGGAATGCAAAAATGAATGAAGGAAGCATGTGAACTATCGACATAGATGTCAGTGGTCCTGGTGTAAGTACACCTACTCTAAGCAGGTCGTCGAAGAAATCAGCCAAGAAAACGAATGTTGATGCATTAGTTTGAGTGAGTGTAAGTGTAAAAATAAAGTCATTCCAAGCTATTGTGAACGCAAATATCGCAGCCACTGCTAATCCAACTCTTAATTGGGGTAGTGTAATCCTGAAAAGAACATCAAGAGTGGATGCACCATCTACTTTCGCAGCCTCTTCGATAGTCTTTGAAAAATTATTAAAGAAGTTTCGTAATATCCAGACTGTAAGAGGGAGTGCAAATGTTGCATAGATTAATGAGAGCCCAAGATGTGTATCTTGTAGACCTAGATTTTGAAACATAATGAAGAGAGCAGGTGTAAAGACAATAGGTGTAACTGTATGAATAGTGAGCATTAATGCGAGAAGTGCTGTTCCACCCATAATCTTGAATTTTGAAAGAGAATAAGCTAATAATAATCCTACACTTAGAGCAATTGTAGTGCTGAATAATGTAATTATTATGCTATTTCCAAGATATCGTGGGAATTGACTTGCTATTCCGGCAAATATTGGTTCATTAGTATATGGGTCTATGACTTCTGCACCAAATTGGTAGTTCTGCAATGTGGGTGTAAAGAGAAAAACTGGAGTTTGGGAAAGTGTAGCTTCTGTGGGTTTAACGGATGTTAGAGCTATCCAAAATAATGGAAATAAGATTATAATTAACCAAATTGCGATAATTATGAATCGAAGATTCTTTATCTTGAAATATGAGTTACTCATGTTTTTCTATCCTCTTCAAATATCTAAGATACGTATATACTAAAACTAATGACATTACTACCATAATTATTGCAGTCGCCATCATTTCACTGCTTTTGAATGCGCGAAATGCTAAAGCGTATAGATATGAAGGCAACATGTCAATACCCAAAGGATCAGGTCCTACTGGTGGAGGCACTTCAAGAAATTCTCGTATTACTTCCCAAGTCCTAAAAGAATCTGCAAGCCTGAAGATAACTGCAAGTAACATGAAGGGACGAGCGTATGGAAATATTACATATCTGAATCTGGCCCACCACCCAGCTCCATCCACATCAGATGATTCTAATACAGATTTAGGTACTGATGATAATCCTCCAATTATCATTAGCATTATAAATGGTGTCCAAGTCCAAACGTCAACCGACACTACTGAGAAAAATGCATCTTTCCCATATCCTTCATATGGAATTGCTAATAATTTCATCAAATAATTAACGAAACCAATATCAGGTCGAAACATAACCATTTTGAAGACCATAGCTGTTATTTCTGGTGCAATCATCATTGGGAGGACACATAATGTAAGGATCAGTCTGCGCCCTCGAAAATGTTCGAACAGCAACATGGCCAGCATTAGGCCAAAAAGAAACTCTATTGTCACAGCTGTTACTGAGAATTTAGCCGTATTCTGAAAACGGAGCCATATATCCGGATGAGTCATCAATATCTCATAGTTTTGTAAGCCAATGAAGTCAGGAGTCCTTCCGAATATTGAAACCGAATAATCATAGAAACTCATTCCAAATGTCCATAAATATGGTATGATTGCAAAAACTGTAAGTAAGATAAGAGCCGGTAAAACAAATAACCACTTCAAATATTTGTCTTTAATATCGAATGTAACTGCCAATTGTTTTACACCAAAGTCCATTCATTTCATACTAGATATATATATTCTATATCTTTAATTATTTGATAGATAAGAGACGTTTTAAGAGAGACTTCTGTTTTTAGTTTAAGGCCTATTTTTTTCTCTTTTTTGATATATGATGAGATTATTTGTTTTATCTTTGTTCGATCTAGTTGTCCCAATAAGTTTTCTGATTCAAGGAGTATTTAAAATCAACAAACTGGTACCATCTAACAAACCTAAACTGGATAAATGTTCTAAGAGAATCTTATTGAATTCAGTACTTTTAGAGATTGGTTCGTAGATAGATATCAGATTTGAAGAAGTAATCTCCCTTTTCTTTTATATCTCTATCAATAATAATGACTGTACACTTTTGTGATGCATGTTCAAGAATCTGTCAAGCAAATAAAATACAGCAAGTTCCTGTTGATTCACCTGAAGAACTTATTTTTTGGCCTCAAAGATGTGTAGATTGCTATGCATGTAAAATATTATGTCCTGAAGATGTTCTTGCCATAAAGAGAAGATTCATTCCAAAAATTATTGGTAACATAAAAGATGTTAAAATAAAAGATTCAATCGCCACCTGTGAGAAATATGGTGATTCAATAGGGTCATATCAAAATATCTAGAAAATTAAAAAAAATACTGGTAAAAGAAGGCAATGTCCATTTGACCAATATGTTTTATCTGTGTAGAAATTGCAAAGGTCTTCTCTAATGATAATTAAATTCGATTAATGAACATCCGTTATAGTTTATCTAGGAATAACAAGTTAAGGAGCTGGAGCATAACGGCTAAGATCTGCTCCTTCTGGAATGGGTATATGACAGTCGAAGCATCGGCTTTGGAGGGCCTCTCTAGCAATGCCAAATTGAAACTTATGTTCCAAATGGCAATTTGTACATCTTACTCCAATATGAGGACCTTCCTGATGGGCGTCAACCTCTTGTAAATACGAAGCCCAATCCCAGTTAAATTTAGTGCTGGAACCGTTATCACGACGATAGTCATCCTCATGACAAGTCAGGCAATCTTTATCTTTAATAGGACTGGAATATTGATGACAGTTCATACAAGTGACGTCTCCATTACTGTGTGATGAATTTTTGTATCCTTCTACATATGGAACTTCGCCATGACAATTGGCACAGGTTTCTGAATCTGAACTATAAGCTATGCCCCCCACAGATAACGATGAAGCAATTGAAATTGTGATTAAAGCAATAATAACTACTAAAGAGATAATGCCAGCTATCTGCAAAATGTTACCGTTTTTCAACCCAATACCTCTACTATAATATTGAGATTTGTATATATTAAAGATATATGTCTTTCTTAGAAATAATAAAAGAGTTATAACAGGTAATTCTTTGATTAAAGATAATGTTGCACGATATACTTCAAATTTCAGGAGTTCCGTTTCGTATTGATGATTTTCTTGCATTATCTATAATTTTCGCTGCAATATTTGGTATTGTTATTCACTTCATAAGAGAGATAGTGTTTGGAAGACGAGGGAAACGGTGGGATATGAAATTTGATGAGGTTGAAAGGTATAGTAAGGTACAGATTGTTGTTCATTGGCTATTTCTAATATTTCTATTCGCTCTTCTTATAACAGGCATAATTATCTTCAAAATTGATTATTTCAATACAGTATATCCTCCAATAGGAGAAATGGGTCTCAGAATGTTAGTTGCTTATCATTGGTATTTTTCAATCGCATTATTGGATTTAGCAATTTTTCACATTATATATGATTCAATTATCATACGCAAATATGATAATTTTTGGTTTACTCGAGTTGATATTCATAATTTAAAGACGATTGTACGAAACTTCTTTGGTGTGTCACAGGAATATCCAAGAATACAAAAGCTTCACCCTATGCAAAAGATCTTTCATTTTGGTTTGGCTATCACAGTCTTTCTGTTAGGGTTTACAGGGCTGACGATATGGGAACCATTTCTTATCTTTACCCGCAATATAGGATTAGGACCTATAGAAAGCTGGTTATATATCCAAAACAGCAGATATCTGCATGATGTATTCACATTTGTCCTTATATCTTTGATGATTGGGCATTTCTACTTCAGCGTATTAATACCTACCAACTGGAAAGTCTTCAGAGGAATGACTCACGGAAAACTAGACTTAAAGTCCATTGAGGAAAATAAAAAAGATAATTCAAAAAAGAAGTAATTTCTCAACCCAGAATATATAACAAAAAAATGTTTTTGGGAAAATGAAGATATTAACCTCAAAAATAATTGGAATAATCTGATATCTATGCATGCAATACTAAACGTTATTATGCATAATTAATTTATAGAGAAAAGGGATTTCTATTTGTTCCCTTGATCTAGAAATTAAGAGTAAAATTGCAACTGCGGCTAGTAAAGAATATCTATATATCCTATTCATTACCACATTTAATAGATGCATAAAAACGCTGTAATTTTGGCAGTTATTGTTATTTTTATAGGGTTGAACATATCTATAGGATACATAGCTTTTGCGGCCGAGCCAGATTACATTATCTCTATGGTGCCCAACGTTAACTCTGTTTATCGAGGAAATTCCCTTTCATATGATTTAACTCTCACTTCCATAAGGGATTTTGAGTCCAAGATAGATGTAAAAGTTAATGATGTACCTGAAGGCGTTGATGTGGTTGTTGAAAGTAAAGGTGCCATGCTTTCAAGTGAAGAGGATCTAATTTTTAAGGTAAATGTAAAAGTAGATTCAGAAGCTCCTGCGGGCCTTTATGATATTGTAATTGAAGCAAATGGCAACGGACTAGTTCGTTCTGCTACATCGCAGTTAAACATTATCGGTACAGACCAAATAATAGTAGTTATAGAGGATTTCTGGTATTTTCCTAACAATTTGACAATTAGGGCTGGTAGTGAGGTGATATGGGTCAACAAGGATTTTGCTGCACACACTGCTACAGCTAATAATGGTGAGTTTGATACCAAATTACTCCAGCAAAATCAAGTTTCTTTGGCGATAGTTTTTGATAAGGTTGGGATATATCCTTGGTTTTGTGTTCCTCATCCTCAAATGGTAGGAGCAGTAAAGGTTGTAGAATAATCATTCTGTTTCTTTATCCTTTTTCTTCAACAACAACATATGCTCTCATATCTTCGTGTCCTATACCACAATAAAAGATGCAATAAAACTCGAATTTCCCAACTTTATCAGCTGTAAATTCAATAGTTTCAGTTTGATTAGGTGAAACATTTGATGTAATATTCCATGCTTCTAAGTAAAATCCATGTGGAACATCTATGCTAGTTAAGTGGATTATCACATTATCACCTTCAAGAACTCTTATTTCTGTAGGATAATATTCCCACATTAAAGCTGTAACATAGAAAACTTTTGTATCTTCTTCTCCAAGAACTGGAAATCTAGATGTCTCATTCCAATATACAACTCCATATACAGCTAACATTATTATGATTAATATGAATATGCTCATGAAACGTTCGACCCAGCTTTTCTTAACTTTAGTCTGCTTTCCCAATCTAATCACTTTAGATATAGAACCATACATACACAATTGCTATAGCTGTTGTTAGTATTGCAAAAGGAATTAATGCTCTCACTGCTTGTTTCCTATTAGGATATATTGCAATCAATGAATTATATCCTACTTTCAGAGATAACAAGACACCTGATAATGCAAAAGCTACTTCTGCGATCGGGATAGGTAATGCGATCGGCATCCAAGGAAGATGTGTTGTTCCCAACAGATTCCAACCTGCACCAAATGGATCTGAAAGAACAACCGGAATGTATGACCATTCTATCATAAGGAGTGAAAAGTTGAAACCTACCCAAAGCATCAGTCCTAATGGGATATAGGCATAAGCATAGTTTACAAAAAGTCTCTTTGTCGAGATGTCTTTAGTCCCTGATAATAGTTTGGACCCCATTGAAGCTAATAAATGTAATCCAGGTATAATTCCCAGCACAATATCAATAATTAAGATTATGTAAAAAAAGTGTTGAACCATACCAACAGAATTAGTATAGAGCAGAAGGTCTCCCCAGCTTTTTATCCATGCCCAGGGGCCAAATAAAACGGCTGTATATACCAATGGAAATGCTAGTAAAATTAGGGCTCTCCATGCCTCATCTGGCTTCCTTCGCATAGATTCTGATTTTAATTCTGCCCCAAAAGGTCTGGCATTAAGAGCTATATTGTCGCGTGGGCAAGTCTTAAAACATTCCGTACAAAGGCCGCAGTCAATGTTTGAGACCATATTTTGTGGGAATTCGAACCAAGGACACCCATATCCATTCTCACTTCCAGAATAACATTCTTTTTCACATCCACCCTCTGAAGTTGGTGTAAGACAAATATTCCTATCTTTCACCCTAACTTCAATAGGAGAGTAAGCTGAATATAACCCAATGAAGAGACCAGGTGGACATAAATAACGACAGAAACTTCTTCGAGGAAAGAGAATGAAGGTCACGGTTGCACCTGTGATCAGCATAATTACCGCTATTGCTGTTACGAATGGTTGAGTTACTAGTACTACCATCCAAATCCCGAAGAAGATAAAGATAAAAATCTGGAGCCAAACATTTTGTAATATCTTTGGCCATCTTAAATTCATAAGTTTGGAGCTTCCAAATCTTTTCCATAGCTTTCTCTGAATCAGCTCTCCAGGCCAGACTATTGGACATAAGAAACACCAACTTCGTCCAAGAAATGGTACTAAGAGTAGAGCAAGCAGAACAGACCAGAGTATCCAAGTGAATACTACCGAGAAGTTTTTGGCTCCTGAGCTTATTCCGATTATTCCAGTAACTGCTACGAATATGAAGGGAGCAAAGGCCAAAAGTGTTGCAATGGGTTGAAGATTTCTGCTAAGAATAATGCGTTTGAGTAACTTATTCTTTAGGAGATTACGTCTCTTATATGGTTGCTCCATCTAATCCTCTTTCCTCATCCAAACATATGCAATGAATGAAACAGATAACCCTGAAATAACAAAAAAGCTTCCAATAAATCGGAGGTTAGGCTGGACCTCCAGTTGAGCCATCATGAATGGATGTAAAGACCCACATATCGTAGAACAGTGTATCCTAAACATCCCCATTCTATCAGCCACAAATGATACAGTTTCAGGTGAACCAGGGGTTATGAAATCCTGTCTCACTTCGTAATCCTCTATATAAAATCCATGAATTGCATCTACAGACTCTATTGTGATAACTACAATATCCCCTTGATTCACAACTAATCTCGCAGGTTCAAACCCGAATCTAAACGCTTTCAAGGTAAATTGCTTTACATAACTATCCTGCTGTTGAGCTGCAGCGAGACCCATACCCACTGTTCCCACTGCAATTCCAATTACAATCAATACTAGTAACATTTTATGCCGATTCAATAGATCTATCAATTACCTGAAAGTCAGTATCAGAGCTTCCTTATGGAATAAATAAATAGATTTATGGATAGAAAAACCTATTGATAATCAGTCCTTTCAGCCGACCGGTGCCGATAAATAAGTACCTAACCACCTTTTTTTCTTGGTTTTATTTTACTACACTAAGTGTTTTATTGTGGAATAACTAGGAGTAAATACTCTAAACTGATTTAAAACTAAAAATTGAGACTAAAATTTGTTCTCACTGTCCTACTGCCAGCCCAAGAGCGCCTTTGTCTAAGCACTTTAATACATTAACCATCTAACATTACTTCACTATTGTTCCTTGGAAGACAGGCTGTTATCAGGACTCTTGCAGAATACTGCTTAGTAATCACTCTACTCGCCGGGGGTTTCACGCTGTACTATTGGATTTTTACCAGAGGACCAATTATGCCGGGGATTGATGGACCATACTATCTGATCCAAGTTAGAAGTATCCTCGAGACAGGTGTGATGATATATGATGATCCACCTTTAACATTCTACCTATTCGCCCTCTTCTCCAAGTTTCTAGGAGATGTGTATAATGGAGTGATAATAGGAGTATCAGCCCTAGCCGCCCTCTCAGCTGTCCCAATCTATTTTTTCGTGCGGAAAGTCACAGGGAGTAAACTATCGGCTATAGCGTCCATCATCCTCTTCATCTACTCCGCATATCATGTGAGACTGGTCGCAGATCTCATGAAGAATGCTGTGGGAGTACTATTCCTAGCAGGTTTTATTTATTATCTTCACGACACCGCATTTAACGGGTACAGAAAAAGAAGCCTCATTCTTTCCATCATCTTTTTGACACTCACCACCCTCACCCATATACTCGATCTAGGAGTCGCTATCCTCTTTCTCATCCTCTACACTATCCTGATACCTCTTTTTCAGAGGAGGAAACGGTTCTTGAAATCTGCGGGTATCATGTGGTCGTTTCTCATCACCCTACTCTTCGTAGGCAGCATGGTCACACCATTCTACTTCACCGACATTGGAAAAGGAATAGCCTTCGCAGAAGACCTGCTTCAACCCAACCCATCCTCACAAACAGGGCCACAACTCCCTCCACCTAGAGAACAAGCCCCACCACCTGGAGGACAAGCCCTCCCACGTCGAAACCGGTCTGACATCTTGAATGACCGAATGTGGTGGGCCATTCCCTTCCTTATTGCAGGGGCAGTAATGTCAGGCAAAGAGCTGATTGAGGGAAACAAGCAGAAGGCGACTGTCCTGATAGTGGCGACAACAGTTGGAATGCTTCTTATTCTGCCGTTCATACCGCAAAAATGGCTCTGGCGCTTCACACTCATGGAGTTTATCCCCTTATCAATAATTTTTGGATTGATATTGTCCAGAGTAAAGAAGAAGACGATAATTATAATCCTCTGCGTATTCATACTTACACCTGTAGGCATACAGGCAGTTCAGGCTGTAGATTCTATTCCAGAAAAATCCATAACCGAAGAGGGATACAGAGATCTGGAGGCGATGAAAAGTATGGTGCCTTCAGACTCTGTTATAGTAGTATCCAACAAAGGGGTCGCTTACTGGGTGGAATACCTTCTTCGAGTCGAGACTATAACCGGCCTTTCTCCCAGCTTAGACACCAATTATGAAAACATATTCATCATATCTGACTCGAGGATAAGGCGTCCTCTACCTCCTCAGACTCAACTAATCTATAGCGGCGAGGAAATGATATTGGGCAAGATTACTGATAGATTACCTGAACCTCCTAGAGGATAAGACAGGAGACTGCATTTATTTATGATATCAAAAGACATTATACAGGAAATTTACGAGAATCTGTTTTTTACCCCTAATTCTAGAATATCTTGCAAGAGTTTTTAGGTTTGGATTTACTAGTTATCTCTATAGAAGTATTCATATATCATTTATAATGTCATATCAAAAGAATTGATTAGTAAATCTTTAACGATTGTTGCAGTGATCGGTATTATTGCGATTGCTTTTTCTGGTGTGAATAGTTATCTTTTGTATAATCATCTTCAATCAGAACAAGATTTACAGGATATTATAGATGAGATGAATAGTAAAATCAATCCAGTTGAATCTGAACAATCATCTTTAAGCAATCAGATTTCAGATATTCTTGAAGCCCTTAGTTCAGATAATGATGAATTAAGAGAAATAATAGAATCTCTTCAAACACAATCTCCTAAAGATGTCTATGAGACAGTTCATAAGTCAGTAGTAGTCGTTAGAACAGATTCAGGGCAAGGTTCAGGATTTTTATTTGGGGCATCAGATGATAATTATATCTTAACGAATTGGCATGTAATTGAAGGTGCATCAGAGATTGAGGTTGAATTTTATGATCGAACAATAAGTAATGCTGTTCTAATAGGAACTGATGCGTATTCTGATGTTGCTGTAATTATGTCTGAAAAAACTCCTATTGATTCTAAGCCTTTGCGATTAGTTAATTCTTCAAATCTCAGTATTGGGCAACAATTAGTTGCGATAGGCAACCCTCTTGGGAGAGAAGGATCTTTATCATCAGGGATAGTTAGCCAAATAAATATGAAACTTAACTTGGAAGAGGTACCTATTCTTGTTCCTGTTATTCAGATAGACCTTACAATAGCTCCGGGTAATTCTGGAGGTCCACTTTTAGACCTCAATGGAAATGTGGTAGGTATAACTAATGCAGGAACCGATTATGGCTTTAATTTTGCAATTCCTTCAAATATAGTTAGTCGAGTATCTTCTTCAATAATTGAAAAGGGCTATTATAACCACGCATTAGTTGGAATTACCCAGATCACTTTAACCCCTGAGAATATACAGACAAATAATATGAAAAATATTAAATCATCCCAGAAAGGGATGTTGATAATTTCTGTTATAGAAGGGATGCCTGCTGAAGATGCAGGACTTATTCCCGCTATCATTACTTATAATGATGATGGTTCAATTAATCAGATAGATGCACAAGATATCATATTGGCAATCGATAATCACACGATTATTGATGATATAGACTGGCAAGTGTATGTGGCAGAACATGTATCACCAGGTCAAGATGTAATCTTAACTATATTGAGATCTGGTGAAATCATTTACATTGAAGTTACTCCAACAGTTAGAGAACAGTATCAAGAATAAACTATTACTATTTTCTGAATTATGTATTAGACTCATTAAAGATATGTGTGGGGAACATTATGTTGGATTATGCGAATGTATTTATCGAATCCCTTTTTAATCAATAATGCTATTCAAGAGTAGCAAACCCCAGTGGACTCGCCTAATCATCATTATGTTGTAGTTCCCAATTCGTAATGGCTTCATTTGGGGATACTGTGGATATTATGAAGTCTTTTAAACAACCATTTGAGAGTTTA
>JASMAB010000050.1 GCA_030754585.1 Nitrososphaerales archaeon
CGGGTATGATGTTGTTCAATATTCGTCTAAGTACTCTTTATGTTTCAAATAATGGTGATGGAAGTATTGTAAAAATTGATCAGGAAAACACTGAACCATATTTTACACAGATTATGTTAGTTACTGAAAACGAGCAAGATGGATCTAAAAGTATCAATTTCATTAGATCAACAAGATTGGGAGTAGAGATTACTAAGCTTGCATCAGGAATTGTAAATCCGGACTTTGCGGGAGCAGTATTTGTCCATGATGCTGCTTTTGAGGAATCTCTTTTAGTACCAGAGGAAGAAGTTCCTGAACTAGATCCTCGGGTGGTTCTATATCCAATTCTTGTGTTAGCAGCTATAGGAACAATTATTGTTATTTGGAAATTCCGTGGATTCTAGATAATATTTCCTGTTTAAATCAACAAAAACGATTGCAGAGTTAGATAGGCAGTATCCTGTATATTTTTATATTAATGTAAAGTATATATGAATTACTTGAAAAAAAGGGTACCATCATATGAAAATTATCTATAATTTACTGACTCTGGCAATAGTAGTGACAATTCTAGCTGCAGGAACATTAACTATTGGTAGTGCTTCTGCTTTAACTGGTTGTTATAGCCCAACAGGATGGTTT
>JASMAB010000051.1 GCA_030754585.1 Nitrososphaerales archaeon
GCTGTCCGCATCAGCGTCCGCATCGCTGTCCGCATCGCTGTCCGCATCGCTGTCCGCATCAGCGTCCGCATCAGCGTCCGCGTCGCTGTCCGTATCCGCATCCTCTCCATTGTTGCCGCTGGCCTGCACACAGGTCCCCTCGTTGGTCATGAGGAACCCCTCCATGCAGGTGGAGGTTTTGCAGGCGCTGAGGAGAAGGAGGGAGAACAATGTCACAACTGGCAATGTAGTCTTCGAACCCGGTGTATTGCCAGCGCGGGTTCCGAAGCAGGAACCCCCAGCGCGGGGGCTGGGGGTTCTCAGGATGCTGGTTCGGTGGACTAAAAGCCCATTCCGCCCATTCCGCCCATTCCGCCCATTCCGCCCATTCCGCCCATTCCGCCCATTCCACCCATGTCGGGTGCCGGCGCGGACACCTTCTTTTGGGGCTTCTCGGCGATCATGGCTTCGGTGGTCAGGAGCAGGCCGGCCACACTTGCCGCGTTCTGCAGCGCAGCGCGGGCAACCTTGGTGGGGTCGATGACGCCCATCTCCAGCATGTCTCCGTACTCGGCCGTGCGAGCGTTGAAGCCATACGTGGAGTCCTGCTTGAGGACCTCGTTCACCACGACTTCGCCGTT
>JASMAB010000052.1 GCA_030754585.1 Nitrososphaerales archaeon
AGCAGTACTTTACACACGAAAACAATAGTAATAAGAAATAGTTGATCCTGAAAAAGGATCACTACCCTCTTTTTTTTTTATCTAATCCAATCATTTATGCTTTATTTAACAAAATTTTCTGGTATTGCCCCCGCATCTTGTGATCAATCTTTGTTTTCTATTATTTTGATGAAAAAAGCAATAAATAGAAAACTGGGTGCCTCCTGATTTAGTGAATTATTCTTAATTGGTGTTAAATATTATGAATATTTTAATTAATGATGATAAATAACCAAATATATAAGTTGTAAGTATTACATCTTACTCTTCCTTATATCTATGCAACTTTCAGGGCTTTCGAAAATGTTAAACGTTAAACGAAAATCTAAAATAACTTTACTATCAGTAATTGCAATACTTTCATTGAGTACAATAATGCCAGCATTGGCATTTGCAGCACCACGATCAAATTCAGCTTCAAACTGGGAGAATGTCAATGGCAACTCCTGGGGATGGAACTATAGCCCACAGACACAGATAAACCAAGATAACGTAGATGAATTGGAAATCAAGTGGCTCTTCCCGTTTCCAGGGGAGGACAGAGCACCAGCGGGAATCTTGG
>JASMAB010000053.1 GCA_030754585.1 Nitrososphaerales archaeon
ATGACAAAAATGTTGGAGAAAAACTTTGGAAAGTAAGTGAAAAACTTACTAAAAAGTAAATATCTTTATAAGAAAATATTATTTTTCACATCTATTATCAACTAATGATAAATTGAGCTTGTAAATTATTTAATTTTGATTTATCATTAGTTTTCAACGTATTTTTTATCGCGATAAATATTAATCTAAGGGTTTTCATATTCTTTAAATTATGTCTGAATATATTATCATATCAAATTTAGTCGTTGATCGTAAAAAGACTGCTCCTCATCGAAATGAACACTTGAATTATCTCATCAAATTAAAGAATATGGGAAATCTTAAGATGGCAGGTAAATTTTCCGATGGTTCAGGTGGTGTCTATATTCTTAGCGCTGAATCGCATAATCAGGCAATAGATCTAGCTAAGGCAGATCCATATCATTTTCTTGGATTTCGTAAATATACAATTAAAGAATGGGAAATTAAACTTTAGAATAGAGTATTTTTTCAGTGTAAATGTGATGTAATTCAGCTTACTTAGAATTCTTTTCTTCTTTTAATTGATTAAATAATTGGAAAGCTTCGTCTGCGTTTGCATTATCGTGTACGAT
>JASMAB010000054.1 GCA_030754585.1 Nitrososphaerales archaeon
AGCAAGAACCCATAGGAACAAATCAGAGGGAAGCAAGTGCCCCATATGTGTTCAAGAATCTCGATCAAAGAAATTATTACAAACAATTTTAAAAAAAAGAGGCAGCTTAGCTGAAATAAATCCAAATTTAACTAAAGAATGGCATCCAACAAAAAATGGAAATTTAACTCCGTTTATGGTTACATATGCAAACCACAAAAAAGTCTGGTGGAAATGTACTCAAGATTCAAAACATGAGTGGCAATCTCAGATTAACAACAGAACAATTCGAGGTGATGGTTGTAAAGAATGTAATCAACTCAAAAGAAAACAGAGTTAATGGTTTGAGCTTACTAGTGGCATCAATTTATTTCAAAAAGGATTGAAATATTTATTCAAAGTAAACCATCATTTGGAAATAGATTATCTAAAGATAAATAGTTATTAAAAGAGCGTCTAGTTCCGATTGTTAAGCGCGGGGGTTGCCAAGCCAGGTCAAAGGCGCAGGCCTGAGGCGCCTGTCTTCTAGAAGTTCGTGGGTTCAAATCCCACTCCCCGCACCATTTCATTATCACATAATATTTTGTCTGAACGGATATATGGTTAA
>JASMAB010000055.1 GCA_030754585.1 Nitrososphaerales archaeon
CCTGCACGAGCTTCAGTTAATCCCAAAAGCGCTGGTATATTTCCAGCTCCAAGTTCACCAACTTGCTCCCTAATGTTTGACATGAAAAAGTTTACTGATTGTACTCTTCCTTCACGTTTTGTATCAATAATATTGATGGTTTGTCCATCTTTTATCGTTCCAGAAAATAGGCGACCTATTGCAACTGGACCAGCGGCAGGATCAATTGTCATATTTACAATCATCATTACAATTGGTCCGTTATCATCACAATTCAAAATAGATTTTCCTATATCTGACTCTAGGTCTCCCTTCCAAATCTTTGGAACCCTATATTTTTGTGCTACATGTGGTGGTGGATGATGTTTTACAACCATTCCCAACACTGCATCTGCGAGTGGTGCCTTTTCAACCAAATCTTCAACTTTACCAGAATCTGAATATGCGTCAATGACATCTTTGAAGGTTACACCTTTTTTCTTCATTATATCAACATTGATTGCCCATCTATCTTTGGCAGACCCAAAAGTTACACTTCCGTCCTGAATGGAAACTTTCCACTTCTCTTTGTATTCTTCTTCAGCGTACGTATCAATTAAGTCATTAA
>JASMAB010000056.1 GCA_030754585.1 Nitrososphaerales archaeon
AGCACTTCAAGATGCTGCTTCTATTGCCGGTTTACTAATTACAACTGAAGCAATGGTTGCTGACAAACCGGAAGAAAAAGAAGCTGGTCCCGCTATGCCTCCTGGTGGAATGGGTGGAATGGGCGGAATGGGCGGAATGGGAATGTAATCGTTCCAACCCAAAACAAAATTCAAAAACCCCAGTTTTTACTGGGGTTTTTTTATGCCTGTCGTAAAAATTTGCAGTGAAGTTTGCAATGAATGTGCAGTGAAGTTTTAAGACGGTTAGAGGTGGTTTTTTTATTTCTAGTTACAACGAAGTTTCAGCAAAAAAATTAGAAAAAATAAGAGACATAAGATTTATTTGATCAGTTTTTTTAAAACAATTTTTTTAACTTTTGAAAAATTATAATCTTCTCGAATTGAATGAATTGATAACACCGCACCTGTGTCAAGATTAATAATCATCGTCTGTCCGCCATGCCCTTGTAATCTCAAGTGTTTAAATTTTAGTGATTTGTTTCCCGTCCAAAAAAAGGCACTATATCTAGTATAATCATCTGCACTTGCACCTGGAGGTACAAC
>JASMAB010000057.1 GCA_030754585.1 Nitrososphaerales archaeon
TATTACTGCAGCCTCTCTTATGATTGCGCTTCTTACAGGTTTTAGAGTTTAGTTTCTATTTCCACAAGAACCAGAAAATTTTCGTTTCTGTGCTACTTTTTTATGAAGTGCTTTCAAGAGAAAACCTGATCCAAGGAAGAATGAATTCTCCGTAAGCACGATCTCAGGGGTAATCTGCATGGAAAGGAAATGGACCTGAAAATGCTTTTAAACTATTTTTCTACTACCAAATGAATCAAGGGTTTAGATATTGAAACGCAGAAGATTCTTACTTCTTTTAGGAGCCATATTAGGATCTTTAGGAGTATGGCAATCCGGTGCTCTTCAAAACATTTACAAGGATTCAAAAGAAACCAAGGAACCAGCAAAAAGTAAAACGGATAAGGAAACGATTACGCCAAAACAGAAAGCAACGCGAACCACACCTGATTGGCAAAAAGAATTCTCATCTTCCTTAAAGGATGCAAGGGGTTCAGTTAGTCAACAAGAACTAAAAGAGTTACCTCGACCTTGGATAAAGGCGAGTAGCAATTTTGCGCCACAGATCAATAGTCAATCAATC
>JASMAB010000058.1 GCA_030754585.1 Nitrososphaerales archaeon
ATTGGGCGGATTATCCATGATTACTTTTTCTCCTTGATTGAAAACGGGATTTACGATATTTAGAAACAATAGTATTGATATGGATACAGCAATTATGCCGTAGAGATCATAGTATCTTTGTGTATTTATACTTCTCAAAGCATACGTCTCTCTTTAATTCCGAATAACTTAATTGATAACTTGAATATATCTATTTCTAGAAGATCATACTAATATTTCTTGAGAAAATTTAAACCACAATAGATGAATTCAGGAATCACTCCCAACCCTTGATGGTGAAAGACTTACAAAACGCCGTGAATTTCTTTATGTTAAAATTTAGTGATAAGGACGTTGCTCAGCTAAATGATTAGTTTTTCTTTTTATTCTGGGTTGGAGGTGGTTTAGTCATTTTTGAGGTGTTCAAAAGTTTTGTGATATCTTCTTCAGGTAGAATCTGTTTTTCCCTTAGTACATTGAGTATGGTTTTTTCTTCTTTAATCGCGTGTTTCACGATTTCTGATGCTGTTTTATACCCAATTATTGGA
>JASMAB010000059.1 GCA_030754585.1 Nitrososphaerales archaeon
ATCATATTATTGCTAAGTACGCAATATTTATATTAATACAAAGAGTGTAGAATGTAAAAATGACAAAGTTCATCCCACTAATCACATCTATAGTTGCATCACTATTCACTATTCTTCTGATTTGGCAACTCCTTAACCGCAGAAAAATACATCAGGCAATCTGGACAGTCGCAATGGCGTTATTCGCAATAGCAGCTTTGATGGAGTACCTTGCAAACCCAGAAGTGATGGGGCCTAGTGGAACACTCATCAAGATATATTATATTAGCGCAGCGCCTTTAGTTGGTTTGTTAGGTGCAGGTGTACTATATCTTTTAGTTCGTAGAACGATAGCTCACATATATCTTGGTATTGTCATTATACTGACATCAGTACTGCTTTTTGGAGGATTAAGCGCTAATCTTAGTGAAGAAGCAATTTCTGAAGCTTTCCAACTAAATCTTCCCAAAGCTTTCAGAGAATCAGGTCGATTATTCCCATTTGAAACTGCTCGAGTACCGTCTATTCTGTTGAATAGTACC
>JASMAB010000005.1 GCA_030754585.1 Nitrososphaerales archaeon
ATGACCTACAACTAACGTTCTTGTTAAATCTGCACAATAGCGACGGTTTCGAGCTCCAAAATCGAATAATGCAAAATCCCCAAGCTTTAACTCGGCATTTCCTCCTAGATAATGAGGTTCAGCAGTGTTTACCCCAAAAGAAGTAATTGGTTCGAATGCAGTGGTGGCCCCTTCCTTCTGAATTTGATAACTTATCTGGGCCTTCACTTCACTTTCAGTCACATTATTACTTAAAATTGAAGGAATATTCTTCCATATCTTTGTTGTTATCTCTGCAGATCTTCTTATTTTTTTTATCTCTTCATCATCTTTTACAAGTCTAGATTCGGCAATAGCTTCACTCACATCCAGTATTTTCACATTCGGTAGTGTTTTTTTAAGGATGAGAAGATCTTGGTAGGTAAGTTCACGTGAGTTTACTCCTATTTTATCTATGTTTGTCCCTATCTTCTTTAGAATCATTTCTTTTTCCTTTGAATCTTTGAAAATTGTCGTTTTGAATCTGGTAGATCCTTCTTTTGCGCTCTCTTCTTCAAGCTTTGATGTATATAGTGATGCTTCACCGTTTGGGTATGCAAGAAAAATCGAGTTCTCAAAGATTCCTGACTCGAGATTTGTAAAGTAGAAAAAGGAGAGATCTATATGGGGCTCTACTGAGTTTTTTATGAATATTGCATCTGGTATCTCATTCTGTATTCTCTGGTAAACTCTTTGAATACGTCGAGAGGTTTGGTTCATCTAGTTATCTTTACAATTCGGATATTAAAAAAGTGTTAAGTTTATGCTCAATAATACATTTAAAATTTGACATTGGTCAACGCATTTTAAATAATATTAGTCAACTGCGTATCCGAACTATCTTTTGTTTGTTGATGGCGTTCCAGTATTCTACTTCAACTCCATTCTCAATCTTATCTGTGATATTTTTATCATCTGGTAGATTAGCTTCAAAAACCTCGAAAGTTTCCATATCCATAAGTTGTACACCTGAAGACGATCGTGATATAACTTGGCCAGTTCGCTTGTCTATCATAGGAATTTCAACATTTGCAGAGACAGGTGAAACTAAACTTCTCTTTACACCATCAAATAATCCAATACCTACAACTCTAGCTTTGGCTGCACCATGTTTACCAGGTTTTGACTTGTCATAAGAAACTATCTTGCAAGGTTCTCCTTCAATAATCAAGTAAGATCCTGTTTTAACACTTCCTAGATCTGCTGGTTTACTCAAATTTTGATTCCTCTTGTCATTAAAGGTTTTAAGCTCCTCCTATATAGTTTGTGTACGATTTCAAAGAAGATTAAATAAAGTGTAGATTAGAAGGTATATTGGTAACGTTACCATGATTCATAAAGAGATATCCATAGCGATACTCAGTAGGAAAGAGTCCATTACAGTAATGGATGTAGTTACATCTCTGAGAAAAGATCTTGAAAGTAAAGAATTCAAAGTCTACTCTGATGAAACATCTATGAAAGATTATGCTAATTGGTCGAAAGTTATAGAGGATGTGAAAAAAATGAGTCCAGATTATATTGTGTCAGTAGGTGGTGATGGTACTTTGTTGTGGGTGTTCAGATCTATGGATGATGAGACTCCTGTTCTAGCTCTTAACGTAGGTGGTAGAGGAATTCTATCCGAAATCTCACCGAATAATATCGGAAAATCAATTAAACAACTTCAAGAAAAGCAATATCTGATAGATTCGCGCAATAGAATATCTGTATCAGTAAACGGAAAAACTCTTCCTCCTGCCTTGAATGAGGTCTATGTGAATAGAATATCACAGACAAGAACCAGTACTTACACTATGACAATTGGTGGTTACAAAGTAAAGCAAAGAATGGACGGGCTGATGGTTTCTACATCAACAGGTTCAACAGGACACTCCCTATCATTTGGTGGGCCATACATTCATCCAGATTCAGCTGTCTTTCTTGTATTGATGGTGGGTTCTATCGACCGATTACCTCCTATTGTCTTGCCAACTAAACCGATAGAAGTAATTTCAGATCATGATTCAAGTGTTACTGTAGATGGCCAAGAAGAAATTCTCGTTAAAGCTTCGGAACAAATTGTGATTACAAAACATAATCGGGATGCCAGATTTGTACGATTTGAAAATAAAGGATTCCAACAACTTGAAAAGATCTTTTTATAATTCATTTACAATTTAAATTAAAAACTGTCACGATTGCAATACTTTAAATTGGTTTGGTTTATTTGGCATCACAACACTGCAATATTCTGATTTAACAGACAAATTATGTAGAAAATGAACATAATATACCAATTCTTTGGAGGGACTTCAAGTAAATCCTGATTTACATAAGCGTTTACAAAAAGAAAATGCGTCAGTTGGATCATCAACCTCCAAAGAGATGGTAGTACTTGATGCTACTGCCTTTTATGCTGATGTTCCATTTAGTAGTTGGGAAACATATTATTCAACTGATTCTGTTATTGAAGAGGTATCCCATAAAAAAATTCGGAAAACGTATATTGAAGGACTTATTGAAGCAGGTAGGCTAAAAATATATTCTCCTTCAGAACAATATCTAAAGAAAGTGAATAATGTTGCCAAAGAAATTGGTGATTCATCAACTCTTTCAAAACCAGACATCACGGTTGTAGCATTAGCTCTAGAATTCCAGAAACAAGGAAACCAAGTAATGATCATTTCTGATGATTACTCTGTTGAAAATCTTTCTAAAACACTTGATATACGAATTGTCTCAGTCATGACCCAAGGAATAAAAAAAATGGTGAAATGGCAGAAATATTGCTCTGGCTGTGGCAAGGTCTTTCACAATGGCAAAAGTCGGGAATGTGATGTTTGTGGGTCATCTCTCAAGAGGAAATTCAAGACTTCGAACAATTTAAGTCAAACCTAAATGATGGTATTGTTACAATATGCTGAAACCCGGAGTATACGAAAAAGATAAGATAAATCTCACGACCATAATGAAAGAGCTTCTTGAAGCTAAACAACCAGAAGATGTGGGTGCAGTTCTTACATTCCAAGGGATAACAAGACGGTCTGGAGAAAATGATCAAGTGGTGAAAATGATAGAAATGGA
Organism: Nitrososphaerales archaeon; assembly: GCA_030754585.1. GTDB lineage: Archaea > Thermoproteota > Nitrososphaeria > Nitrososphaerales > JACPRH01 > JASMAB01. Next base: position 3,085 of record JASMAB010000005.1, read on the forward strand.
ATCTTATGAGGAACCAGCTAACAAAATGATACTGAAAATTTGTGAAGAAGTAGAAAAAAAATATAGTGTAAATTCAGTCCTAATTTATCATCTTATAGGTAAGTTCAAGGTGGGAGAACCATTAGTGTTTGTCGTTGTTACAGGTAAAACAAGGAGTAAATCTATTCCAGCTTTGGAAGAGGCAATTCATCGCTATAAAACTGAGCCTGCTCTCTGGAAAAAAGAAATATACAGTGACGGAACCAATCAGTGGATAAGTCACGCCTAAATTATGGAATTAAGGGTTCAAGAGTTCCTGAAACTCTGCAACTTTTGGTTTGCTTGCTTCCTCCCATTCTGCGTATCCCCTAGAATATAACTTAACTTTCTCGTATCCAAATATTCTTAACGCAGCATAGATGTATGCTGATGTCATTCCATCTTTGCAGTATATGTTTGCTTCATTATCTATGGATAATCCATGTTCCTTGAAAATTCGTTTAATACGCTCTTTTGATAAAAAATTTCTATCTTTTCCTAGGCATAAACGCCAAGGTAGGTTTATCGCCCCAGGTATATGTCCATTCAAAAAATCCATTCGTTCACCAGCATCAATTATTATTTCATTTGTACCATCCAATACATTTGAGATGTGACTAATAGATGAAGCAAAATGTGCATTTAACTTGGCGACATAAATTGATTTCTTTATTTCTGGGTTAGAATGGGACACTCTTCCTTGATTCCTCTTATAAATCGAAAAATTTCTATCTAGTAAATAGAGGTCTTTATGACCATATAAATCAAGAGTCCACAAAAGCCTGGAAGCATAAACTCCCCATTGATCGTCATATGTTACAATAAGAGATTCATTATGAATGCCAAACTTACCCATTAAATCTTCAAATTCTTGGGGATTAGGGGCATCTTTAAGACGCCCTATTGATTTAACAAAAACCGTTACAGGAATTGAAATAGCTCCAGGTATGTGTCCAGCTTTATAATCAACTCGTCTTCTAACATCAATTATTTTCACATTTGGACCTAACTTCTCAATCCATTGTGGATCAACTAAAGTAATGCTCACTTCAGCCTTTTCTCCTTTAAGCCGCACATTCTCCTCTAGCTGTCTTTACCTTGTATGGACCGGTTAACCCCCAGTCAGTATATTCTTCTGGGGCATCTTTGTATGGGGGTAGTTGCGATACTTCTTCTAAAGATTGGATAACTTTCCTCTGAAGACGGGATTTCTTTCTTAATTTATCCAACTTCTTCCCCACCATCTGACCGTAATCGATTAATCCACGACTTAAATGTCTCGTTGTCTTGTCTCTCTGAACGGTAGAGACTCATGAGTCTTGAAATTGCTTCAGGTACTCTCTTGGCAGGGATTCGTATACTATGCTCTCCGAACTTAACGTTTCCGTTTGTCACTGCCCCGCCTAATTGTAGTTGATAAAATGGAGTCATTTGGCCTTTCACTCTTTGAGCCGATCCAAATAACCCAATTGTGGCAATATGGTTTTGTGCACATGCATTAGGACAACCACTAATATTGATATTTGTGGCTTCAAATTCTTTGGAAAATATATCTATCTCATGCTCTAATAAATGCTCAGACAACTTCATGGCTAGACGATGGGACCGAGTTACCCCTAGATTACAAGTATCGGCTCCAGGACAACCCACAACATCACAAATTGTATTTGCACCCAAAACTGATAAGTTTGACTTATTCAACTCACCAAAAATATTATTTAGATTTTTTTGGTTTATCCAACGAAAAACGACATTCTGCCGAATAGTTGTTCGAATAAGACCATCAGAATAATTATCGGCAATATCCGCCAAGATACGGAACTGTCTCGCTGTAAGATCTCCTCCAATAAGGTTTACAAATACAGAGTAAAACCCTACTTGTTTTTGATGCTCAACATTAGTTTTCAACCATTTTTTAAATTCTTTATCACCGCTAATGTTCTTTGTAGATATTGATTCTCTCTTCAATACATTGTTATCCTCTATTTGCGTAATTGGATCAGCCATCTTTTTTGATATCAATAGTTCTCTTTCTGTGAATACATATTTTCTAAATTTTCTAATTCCTATTTGATCTATGATAAACTTCATTCTTGCGCGAAAAATATTATTTCTATTCCCAAACCGATCGAAGATTCTAATGATAGATTCACAAGTAGCTTTTAAATCTTGAACAGTGGTGAATTCTTCAAGGAGATGAGCCGCTCGTGGTGGAGATCCTAATCCTCCGCCAACATATAGCCTAAAACCGTTAGTTTTTTTTCCGTTCTTGTTTTTCACAATTGCTATTGCTCCAATATCATTTATCATTCCTTTTACACAATCATCATTACAGCCAGAGAATGCTAGCTTGAATTTTCGAGGAAGTTTTTGAGTGAGAGGATTACGCAGAAGATAATATGCCATATGTTTGGCGTATGGTGTTACATCAAACTCTTCCTTGTTACAGACTCCTGCTAGAGGGCATGCAGTCACATTTCTTACTGTGTTACCGCAAGCTTCTTTTGTTGATAATCCAACTTCTCCTAGTCGTCTTAGTGCTTCTGGAACCGCCTCTAATGCTACCCAATGGAACTGAATATCTTGGCGCGTGGTGATATGCCCTATTCCTGTTGAGAATATTTCGGCTATATTCGCCATAACACGAAGCTGTTCTGAATTTAATTCACCGAATGGTACTTTTACTCTAAGCATCTGAATATCTTTCTGGAAGCGAATACCGTACACTCCATTCTTAAGACGAATTTGTCTCCATTCTTCTTCGTCTAGTTTACCAGCCTTATACCTGAGGGCTTCTTTTGTTAAATACTCGATATCTGCGTTAATCTCTTGATTTAGCATAACATACCATTACCTCTAGAAGGAATTAATACCTAAAAATCGTGAGAATATAAAGTAAGACACCTTCTGCCTTCATCACCAAACTATAACGCTGTTATATTATATGTTTTTGGATTATGATTGAATTAATGATCTCATAAAACTATCTTTAAAAATTAGGAGCCTAACATTATTTTAATCCCAACTTTAATTTCAATTCTATTTCTTTAAACAACGTTCCGCCTAATCGCCACTAATAACAGGAACATTGCAATAATAATGATTAAGAAGCTCATACCTAAAAGAGGGAATGGGTTTGATACATTGCTTCCACGAATCTGTACGTTTTTAAGACCATGAACATAGTCAAAGTACAGGAATGTGTGAGTCTTGTTTACAGTGATTGTGTGAGAGACCTTTGTTTCATCAATAATTACTTCATAAGGACCTTCAAGAAGAGCAGATGGGATTGTTACTTCACTAAATCCATTACTCATATGGTGTCCTTCAATCGCGAAATTAATCAGTCTGTTAGATTGACTGAAGTGAAAATTATTGATAGTAGAATTAGAGAGAATACTCACATAAAATTTAGAGAGATCAAATTCTGTTTCGAAGATCTGCCTAATAGGTTTGTTGACGAAGAAATGAATTTCCTGAATAGCGTAATTTATTCTCTTTGGAGTGGCAAATTCCTTGTATCCAAAACCTTGGCTGCCAGCTATAATTCTAAGGGTATATTCTCCATTAGGAATATCAAGAAACTCTGGGCCTTTGTTCTTTTTAGGCGGTGTTAAGGAATCTTGGAATACGTTTTCAAGTAGAGTTGCGTTCAGCAGTAGCCAGGCGTTGTTAGAATTATCGAAGAGACTATAAGTAATCTTGCCTACATCTAAGCCCTCCATAACAACTAATGGAATTTTGTGGGTATTATAGAACTGGTTTGAAACAGGCTCCATGATATTGAATGTGGGCAGCATATAGCTTAATCGCTCGGCTTGATAGAAACTTGACTTACGGACATCAAATGGTATCGAAGCTTCGGGATGTCTCCAGGGAGACATCGCGATGTATGATGATGACTTTAATTCCCAAACTATTTGACCGTCAGACGTAACCTCGACAAGTCTTCCATTTGAATCGGTAACTAGTGTATTCCCATTTGGCAACCTCTGGGCGCCTCTAACAAATAATGGAAATTCGTTACTGGGTCTCTCGCTGCATTCACGCCAGCCAATACAAGGTGGCCACTGCCAAACCACCTGTTTTCGGTTTATGTCAAACTCAATCACACGATTATGTGGATCAGAGATTAAGATATGTCCATTAGATAATGGAATTGGGCTGTGGGGCATCCAAAGCTTTTCTCGATTTCCACATCCTTGAATGCAAGGGTCACCAAATTCATTTAATAAAGTCCCATTACGGGCTACATATAGAATTATATCGAAATTACGTGGACTGATTAGTATTGAGTCATCTGGAAGGCGTAGTGCTTCATTGACATGTGTCCAGGGTCCGAAATCTTTACCTCTGATATTCATATACTTTGTATTATTTGCATATATTTCTTTAGCGTACCATTCCCATACAACCTCACCATGTTGATTAACCTCAAATACCTGCGGGTCTATGTAAGGCCAGGTCGAGTAATCTTCAGAATGGCCAGCAGTTAGCAATGTGTTTCCATTAGGAAGTCTTACAGCGTCGTGTGAAACACGTTTGTCTTTGAATGACCAAACCAGTTCTCCATGTCTATTCACTTCGTAAGCACCACGCATATGTTCAGGATTTGCGATGGTGTAGAGAACATTACTGCTTCCAGGCAGAAACATTACCCCTGCGATAGATATTTTTTGAGTACGTGACTCTGGAATTTTATATCTCCAAACTACTTCACCCCACATATTCACTTCAATCAGCTCTCCAAGTGCAGTATTACCAAACAAGGTTGTGCCATTCCACGTTTTGCTTGGTACCCAAGCCTCAACTGTATAGTTCGGGTCGACAGAGCCTCGAGGGATCAATTGATCGGTACTTGTACGTATATCCATATCACCCAACAATAATATGTTTCTATTGGCAGCTCCTACGTTGTAGGAAACACTAATGATCATTAATGTAGAGAGCATTATAAATAACACAACCTTCCAGTTGATATTACAATTCAAGGATGATACAATAAAACATTAGTTAAGAGATAATTAAATGTAATGTAAAGGTACTTCAATCTATAAAAAAAATTCAAAATTAATGAATTGGTCATTAAAATGTCATACCATAATAGGAGGTGGACCGGGAGGGATTTGAACCCTCGATCACCTCCATGCCAAGGAGGCATCCTACCAGACTAGACGACCGGCCCTCAACTGATTTTTTCATATGGTAAATTAAAAGGTTGCTCTAGATAACAAATATTGAAAAGATAAAAAAAGATACTTTTATATTAAATCATCAGTATCTTTACGAAAGAGAATGTAAAATCTTTATGAAAATAATGTTATTTACCATGTTTTTCATTGTTCTTCTATCTTTTCCAGCTGCTCTTCTTGTACATCCAGCCTTTGCGGAGGTGAATATGGAGGAGTTTGTATCTTTCAATAATCCTGTGGGATTGGCTTGGATAAATGGAAGTTTCATCGTATCCTCTACAAATGGTGATACACACCTTCTCAAGATAAGCCGGGATGGTCAGACGATAGAGCCTTTTGCGCCGATATTTTCAGGTGAAGGTGAGGTATACATAGCAATCTCCCCAGGTAAAGCAGGGTTCCCAGAAGGATACCTTTATGTCAGCTCAGGTAATTCGATATATGAAATAGATCCTTCAGGTAATGAAGTTAGACTTTTTTCAAAGCCATATGAAGAGATGGGTTTAGGTCACATTGCTTTCGATACAGTTGGAACTTGGGGCAATCTTCTCTATGCAGTAAATTATAATGGTCTACTCTGGTCAATAGATTCAGATGGGAACGCAAATCTAGTAGTTGACTTAGGTAATGATCTTCTTCCTGAAAGTATTGACTTTGCACCATTGGATTTTGGGGATTTCGGCGGTGACATGTTAATTGCATTGGAGATGGGGCGTAAAGTCATAGCTATGTCAGATGAGGACCCGGGTCAGGCTACAATTCTAATTGAATTCGATGATGAATCTCCTGAACGTGTTCTTGTAATTCCAGCTGAAAGCGATCTATATATTGCAAAAAAAGATGAAAATTTGGTCGTAAAGATAGCCTCAGGTTATTTTTCTAGTCATCAAGGAGGACTTGTCGTGATAACCGAAGGGGAATATGGAGAGCATGGTTCAATAACTATTCTGGAGGCTGACGGTAAGGTTATTGTGATTACCAAGATAGCTGAAAATTTAGAGAATCCTCATTTTGAGGGGGCAGTTTTCGTTAATCCAACAGTTTTTGAGACTGTAACTGCAGTTACTACAGTCCAGGATTTCGACCAGACATCTATACTTGTTTTAGGTATCAGTATTGTGGCAGTTGTTGCTTTGGCAGTTGTTTTGATTAGAGGACAAAGATACTCAAAAGAATAGAACTTAGCAACATTACTGGTCTTATCTTTTTCTTAGAAGCTTCATCAAACCTGGATGAATCGATATGAATGGTTGCTTCTCAGCAACAATTTGCAGCGCCTTATCAACATCCAAACCCTCCTTTACGACAAGATAACTTACTGCAATGAAAGGGCTTCGGCTCATACCCGCACAACAGTGAACCAATATATTGCCCATACTCCTCTGCTCATTCACTATTTCTAGGATCTGCATAATTGTTTTCCAATCATTATCTTCACCGTCTATAAGAGTAAAATGGAACTGATTCACAGTATCAATCTTAGGATCATAATGTTGATGAACATTTACAACCGTTTTCACTCCAAGTTCTCCTAACGCAGTCTGATCCGAAACTGATGTGCAACCCCCAACATAGAACCAAGGGAAAATTTGAATTATCATACCAATTATCTTGTACTTAATTATTGTATCTTATGAATATAATGAAAATATCCGATTAAGACATTTATCTAATGTATTAATCATTCCACAGAAGTGTTTTCTGAATAATCAATCAAGGAGAAGATACCCCCCTGTTTTTTTGAGTGCCCCAGAGGGTCCTTACCCCCAAAGAATGCAATGGAGTTGTTTTGGTGGTCCCCCTCACCCCCCAAAAAAAAGGAAAACACCCATCGAGAAGTCCACTATATCCTAGTTAATCTCTAAAAATCTCAATGTGACAACTTAATGATTTATCATCTGAAGTACCATCCCAATGGTATTCCACTAGACTGATCCGGTGCCCTTTTTCCCTGATGAATGAATACTTAGTTTTATGAAGTGGACCGGGGGGGATTTGAACCCCCGACCTTCCGAGTGCAAGTCGGATATTCTACCACTGAACCTCCGACGTTGTATGCCTATTCTACATATAACGATACCGGCCCAGCTGGATTTACGGCCCGTCTATCAGGGTGTCTTCAATTGGAAATAAAGATTATCAAAACAGTTTCTTAGTCTCTTCCCTCTGTTTCTCTGAACAACTGTTATAATTGGTTTTATTTACCTACAACAGAATAATTTCTATTTGATATTGAACTAATCAAAAAAAAGTTATATCAAAACTTGGTTAATCTGCACAAAAATACTGAAGTGATATTATTTGAAAATCATCATTTTTTATGCGGTACTTAATTATCTGCCTCTTCTTCGGAATCTACGTTGATTTATAAAATTACATACAGGGCATTCAAATGATCCTTCTCCTGAAGGATTCATCTTAATTTTATGTTTTGAGCAGATTTCACTCTTAATTTCTGGCATAACCAAAGACAAAGTTTCGACCTATTTCTCTTTTTTGTATTATCAATCTATATTCTTTAATATTTTTGATTTTCAACATATTTATCAAAAAGGGCTTATCTTGATTATATGTTCATTCATTCGCAATGATATAACGCACTAGGTTCTATCCGATTATTCTGAAAAAAAATATGTTGATATTACTTTGTATTCTTAATCAATAGCAGATACATAGTCACTAAAATAGCTATTATGAAAAGGATGAATCTTAAAATTGGGTGGGTGACGATAAAGAATACGGAAAATGATATTGTGATCCAAAGCATAATGATGCTGACTATTTTTATTTTTACTGATATTCCTTTTCCTGTACGGTAGTTGCTAATATATTTTCCAAACCACCGATTTCCCATTAACCATTTGTAAAACCTTTCTGAACCTCTGGAATAGCAGGCGGCAGAAAGTAAAAAAAATGGAGTTGTAGGTAGAATTGGTAGTATTATTCCGAGGATCCCTAATCCTAAGAAAAAAGTTCCAGCAACAATTAAAGTTCCTCTTATGAATCTATTAGATTTTTGTTTCCGCAATAGAATTTACTCCTACAATATCAAGCATATCAAATTTGCATCTTCCTAAAAAAGATGTTTTCTATCAAAATATGATGGAAATTAATACATTAACATCAAAAATACTCTTCCTTAATGTCTTCCAAATGTATGGATTATTTATATTGTTATTCAACGACTATAATAATCATATAATGCAGTTTTATTATTTTGTCGCTTTTCAATAAATCTAGGTATTTTCAGTTTAATTTGTTTTGTAATCTAGAAAGATTTAATCGTTGTAAACCACTAGCTGAGGGCAGCCCGGTTCCGGTTTAGCCCGGTGGAAGAGAAACTTTTCTCTACCGAATGTAGCGGTCAAGCACAGGTGAGATGCCTCTTGAATATCGGCCTTTGGCCAATAATTGGAAGAGAGCCGGTGACGCCAGTTCGAATCTGGCCCGGGCTACCATATTAGTTTACTTTAAGTCACGATGCCTTATTCTTCAGAATAGTTATGAATAATTATTGATTTCCTAAATAAATTAAACGAGGATTTTTTTCTTAATGATGCAGTATTATGCTATAAGATACTAAAGGAATCGTTTTTTATAGTATTTATCGGGTCAAAGATTACCAAGTTAGATTTTACAATAGTGTTCTTCTTAAATTTCCCACTGACTCTGGGAATAATCAGTATACGAATCTTTATGGTATTTTAGATTATAGTTTCACATTATTGTGAACGTCTACTAGTGACTCATCAACTTTTATTGCTTGTGTTGGACAAGCTGTTACGCACGCCATGCAGAAGATGCAATCAACTTCTCTTACAGGATCCGATTTGTCTCTATAATCTAGTCTGTCATCTTCTCCACTATTTCCTGGGTTCATCCACCATTCAAAGACAGTTGTTGGACATGTTGTCAGACACGTGCCTTCGCCTTCACAATCATCCCAATCCACAGCTACATATGTTCCATGTATTCCTAACGGTTCTATTTTCTTTCCAGCTGCTTCATAAGCTGCTTTCACATTCTCATCTTCTGCTCCAGCTCCCATTTTTCCAGGTCCCCAAACGACATGGTCATTATGCTTTTCGACAGGTTTTAGATTTTTATAAAACTCTTCATCTATTGCCAATTATATTCACCAGATGTTACCTTGTCTCCAAGTACTAGCATATAAAAATATTACCAGACTTCGAAAAAAATATTCAGATTTTGATGTTGCCCTTAAGAGTTTAACTATCTGTGGATAGCCTTCTTAATCAGCACACAACGTGAATGCTTTATACTTTCGACTGGCCTGACTTTTTTCTGCAAAGGCTTTCTGCAAACTTTTTTCTTTTTTGTCCATATATTACTCGAACTTTTTACTTATATTTTTTCCTTCTTTCAGTTCTGTGAATTTGGGTTAATCAGCTTTATGATATGCTTAATTAATAAAGAAAAAGATAAACAATCTAAGATTACAGAACTTGTTCATGCCTCGATAGCTTAGTGGTAAAGCGTCTGCCTCGTAAACCATCGAGTAAGCAGGAGATCGTGGGTTCAATCCCCACTCGAGGCTCTTATTCATTTCTGTTGCAGCATGTACCTTTTGGAATCAAGTTTCCATGAGGACATTTTATAGGATGCCTCATCAAGGAACATATGGCGTTGGTAAATTCATCTGTCATATGATGCTCGATTCCACAGGCAACTTTAGGATCAATTTCAATTCCCAGAGATTCAACCATAAGACTCTCTATGAGCATCCCGTTTCTAACCATTCGTCTCCCAATCCTGTTGCCTTTTCTAGTTAAGATCACTCCTTCGCGAGTTTTGTATTTTAGATACCCCTCTTTTTCTAGTTTCTTAAGCATCTGAACAGCACTAGGTGGCGCTATTTTCAGTTTTTGTGAAATAGTTGATATTTTTACTGGTGATTCACCGGTCTCTTCGATCATCCATACTGCTTCGAGGTACTCTTCCTTATTCTCAGAATCGACAGGATCAACATATAGATGGTTACAACCAGAGAACTGCAAAATTAACTACCCCTTTCTATCCAAGTATCTAGCAATTCTGTCTTCACTTCACCAATGTTTCCTACAATAAGGGCTGCCTCTAAGGCTTCACAAAATGTTATTAAAAATGGTGCTGCCGAGTTGATTATAGATTTTATAAGTGTCATTCCATCACCTAGTTAATTAGGTTATCCTAATTAGGTGAGGCTAAATAGCTATAAATATTTTTCCATTTATTCTGGGTCTATTCAATAAATATGGCTGGTCTATATGGCTTCGAATAAACCGCTTTATCTCTTGGATCATATTTGTACGAGTCAGTTTCATTATATATGGAAACTTCTGCTCCAAGTTCCTTTTCCAGAAAATCTGTAGCTGTCTTCAGGATATCTGATTCATTAAGAATCTTTATTTTCAATCTTCTCTTACGCATATCAAGTGGAACTGTTCGAACTTCTTCTATCAGTTTCTTAGTGAATGACGAAACTTGCTTAGCCCTTCTTTTCATTTCTTCTTTCTGCATTATGCTGCTCATCAATAAACGCATATCTAATGAATCCTGATCTACCGATTGCAGCATCTCTAAGTATACCTTCCATTTCCACTCTGAAGATGTATAATAGATCACTTTTCTCGGCTTGATATTGGTTACTCTTACTATCTTCAACGTATCCTCCAAGAGATTCTTGATCAACTCTTCTCCCTCCTCCGCTTCTAGATCAATTTTGGAATTTTCTAATTTGGGCCAAACAGCTGTAGATATGGTCTCTCTATTTCCCATTAGTTCCCATATCTCCTCTGAGATAAATGGTGCGAATGGTGCAAGGAGTCTTATGCGGGTTTGTATCACTTCGTAGATCACTGCGGTAATAATTGCTGTTCTATTCTTATCCAAATTAACTTTACTTCTACGAAGATACCACTGAACGTCTTGATCAGCAATGTAGATTATATTGTGAATAGCCTCACGGCAACGAAGTTTCTCTAATGCATCAGTTGACTGCTTGATTATCATTTGGAGCCTGCTGAGCATCCACCTGTCCTCTACTCTAAGTTCTCTCTTATCCAAGGCTCCACGTTTATCTAATGCCCAAACAATCGTACCGTATAGTCGTTCAATTCGTTCGTTGAAAGTCTTAACTAAACTGAGACTAATATCTGCGTCCTGTAATAGTTCGGCTGTTGCAAGTATGGCAAGCCTTAGGGGGTCTGCACCATAGGTTTTTACAGCTTCTCTAAGAGGGATAATATTTCCAAATGATTTGGACATTTTCTTACCATCCATTAAGACGCTTCCATTAATCACTATCTGTCTTGGCCAATTAACCTCTGGGAAAATGGCTGAATGGTTGAAAAGGAAGAATGTTAGATGATTTGGGACTAGATCCCGGCCTGAATGTCGACTATCCAATGGATAGAAGTACTCAAACTCTTCTCGCATTTCTTGCAAAATCTTAATTCCTATACTGCTATTTCGTGCCTCATCTTCAAGATTCCCTTCTCCAAGAAGAATGTAGTCAAATACATTTTCAGTAAGCTGGTCCTTCGATAAATTATATTTATTTACATACTTTGAAATCAGGTAGTATGACATATAGATTACAGAGTCAGATAAACTCTCAATTATCCATTCTTTATCCCATGGTAGTTTGGTTCCGAGCCCTGATTCCCTAGCACATGCTTTCCTCTTCAACCAACCAATAGTATAATCAAATTCTGGGCGGATTTCTTCAGGTAGTATATCTATCTTATCAATACATTTTCTCGCAAGATCTTTCCACTTCGATTCACCATAATTGATGAACCATTGCTCTTCGAATATCTTAACCAAACATTCTGTTCCGCATCTACATATTACTGGTCGATTCAATATTTCATAGATAACCTTTCCATTTCCAGCAGTGAAAATATGATCCTTTACTTTGTCTCGAGCATCGGAAATTGACATTCCTTTGTATTTTCCTGTTCCCTCCGCCATCTTACCTAAATGAAACTCATGCTTATACAGATCTGATGTAGCATCTTCGAGTTTTGGATCATTTTGATTATCTATCTTCATCTTATTGATAATCTGCTCTGAAGGAATCCCAGAGTATTCCACTGAGGTTATTATTACTGGTATTTTGATAGAGTTGATAAGCCCCTCTCGCAATTTATACTTCTGTAATATCTCTTGTCTCTTCCCCAAATCCTTCAATGCCTGATAATCATATGGTGCATGAGCTGGAACAGACATGACAACACCGGTTCCATTTCTTGGATCTACAAATGATGCGGGTAGAATAGATATTTTGGTTTTTGATAGTGGATTCTCAACTTCCTCTCCAATAAAATCTGATCCTTTTACTTCTTTTTCAATAGTTATTTTCATTGAAAGGTACTGTAGTTTTTCAGCAGCTTCCTGACTTATTATCCAAGATTCACCATCAACATTGGCTTTCACATATATGGCTTCAGGATTTATCCAGATATTTGTCACACCGAAAAGAGTTTCAGGTCTAAGTGTAGCGGTTGGAAGGCGATATTTTTCAAGCTTGAACATAATAAGCGTATATTCACCTATTTCTGGTTCCACATCTCCTAAGGTATCGTGCTGTCCAACAGGGTTTCTATCTTTAGGACACCACCCCACTGGGTGACTTCCACGTATAATCAAACCTTTTTTTCTGAGTTTATTGAACTGCCAATGAATGAAGGCGCTGTACTGAGGATCGATGGTAGTGAATTCTCGTCTCCAGTCTATAGAATAGCCTATTTCCTTCATACCTACCTTTATCTCTTCGTGAAAATACTTAGCTATCTTTATTGGTTCAATTAGAGTTGGGATTATTTCCGGATGGATTTTGTATATTTTCTTAAACGTATCTATAAGATCCTTGTCTCCCTCAGCAATTCTCTTTGACATTGCAAGAATTGGGGTTCCAGTATAATGAAAGGCCATTGGAAAAAGAACGTTATAACCCTTCATCCGTTTATACCGTGCGTAAACATCTGTTAGAGTATAAGTTCGACCGTGCCCTATGTGTTGGGGTGAATTGGGATAGGGGTATGCTACAGTAAGATAAAACTTGGGTTTTCCAGGTTCAGGATCGGTTTCGAATATTCGATCTTTATCCCACCTTTTACTCCACTTCTGTTGTATTACATCCCAATCCAAAGTTACTCTCTCTTTATGTGTAAAGATATGATGTTCTTCAAGGAGTCTTCTAGTTTATTGATCCTGGTAATTCTATTACCTCCACCCTGACCAAATCTAGAATCCCCGCCACCAGATCCCCCAAGGGTTATTGCAATGTTTCTTGCTATCACATTAGCCCTTACTCCGTTCTTTTGAGCTTCGTCACCACTGAAGATGAAAATCCTAACACTTTTCTCTAGTAGAGAGATGCCACAATATATCAAGTGTGGTTGAGTGGAAATAGCCTGATCACCTACCGGCACATGATATTCCTCTCCAAGCCCTTCTTTTTTCGAGACACACACCTTAAGACCTTTTATTTCTATGGCTTTCTTTAGCATAACTGGAACTTCATAGTATACGAGTTCTTTGATTAGCTGCTTCTGTTTCTTTCTCAGAATATCATTAGTCCTTTTCAGATCAGTAACTACAGTGACAACCTTATTTTGTGGGCTTTCTACAGTCTCAGAAATTTCTTTCAATATATTCTCACGCATCTGAATATGTTTCAGAGCTGGTTCACCACCAACAAATTCAATTCTTTCAATTCCATCCTGTATTCGTTCGCTTTTCAATATTTTGATAAATCCCACATCGCCAGTCATTGATGTGTGAGTTCCGCCACAGGCTTCTACATCCCAACCTGAGATATTCAATACTCTCAAATCTCTGGTGGGAACAACGCCTCCTTGATATAGTCTGAAACCATACTTTTGTTCCGCCTTACTACGGGTAAGTATCTCAGTTTTCACAGGCAGATTTAATCTGATAGCATTATTAGCCAAAGATTCAATTTTTGATATCTCATTATCTGTAAGGTGGGCAAAATGTGTTATATCCAATCTCGCTTTATCAATGTCTTTGTAGGCCGAGTGTTGCCATACCCATGACCCAAGTACCTTTTGAGCTGCTCCATTAACAAGATGTGTAGCGGTATGGTGTCTTGCCAGCGTTTCTCTTCTTTCCACATTTATCGTACATCTTATTTGTTGACCCTCAGCAAGCTGTTTCCCCTTAACCTTGTGCAACACTACATTTCCATATTTCTCCACATCCATAACTTCAGAGCCACCAATGAAACCATGGTCAGGTTCTTGTCCTCCAGATCTCGGGTAGAACGCTGTTTGATCTAGAATGATATATTCACCGTTGATTATTTTTACAATAGTTCCTGTAAACTCAAAAAGATGTTGATTCTCATAGAAAAGAAGTCTAGTTGGAGGTAATTTATCGGTATCAAACTTAGGCCTTTCCTTATCTTTCTTCTCCATCATATGACGCTCAGTCACCTTAGTGTAGAAGTCTGAGGGAACTTCTATCTGGAGCCCCTGTTTCTTCAACATATCTGGTGTTATTCCTTCAGAATCATATAATTGAATAAGTTCATCAATGCTTTGAGATTTTTTGTTTTTTGTTATGTTACGAACTATTTTACTAGTCCTTTCCAGTGTATTTTGGTACCTTTGTTTCTCCACATGAAGAATAGTAGATACATCATCCCGGTGTTCTTCTAGCTCAGGATAAATTTCTTTTAGATAATCTATGTGCCAGTTTGCAACCTCTTCAAGAGAAATATCCCATTTGAATTTATCTAGAAAACTTAATGCTCGCCTCAGGATCACCCTTAAGTTATACCCTCCCCCCACATTGCTTGGTAACCCTCCGTCTGCAATTGCGAATACAAGTGTCCTAGCAT
This sequence comes from Nitrososphaerales archaeon, assembly GCA_030754585.1. Taxonomy (GTDB): domain Archaea; phylum Thermoproteota; class Nitrososphaeria; order Nitrososphaerales; family JACPRH01; genus JASMAB01. Next base: position 18,166 of record JASMAB010000005.1, read on the forward strand.
GGTCAGCTAATGCGTAGAGTGCTTCAAGTCCTGAAGTCTGGTTCTTTAAATACTCCTTAGATACTTTGAGTTTTTTAGCTGCATGAGTTTTAGCAGTGTCTATATTTGGTATTTCATCAATATTAAACATCCCTGCAATTCGAGCATATTTTAGGTAGAATTCTTGGTCGTATTCAAGATTAGATCTTGCAATCAACTGTTTCATTACTGGACCAAATACTGAATCGTAACTTGTTGGGGTACCTTGTGTAATCCAAGCAAAACGTTCTAATCCTGCACCCATATCTATAACCTTCTCTTGCATTATATTGTAATTACTAGGTGTACCTTTGAACTCTGTAAAAACCGCGTTTCCAAGCTCTAGTCCTCGTACATTATATTCAAGTGAATACCCAAATGCTCCAAATCCCACCCATACATCTTCAGTGAATATCACTTCCTCTGGCCTTATCCCAAAAGGCCCAGTTAAGAGCTCAAAGTCAAGGTCTATGCATCTATCTTTCCAATAACCTGCCCCATCTAGTATACTGTGTTGGCCTATCATTCCAAATGATGAATAATGCTTCCCTGAAATTCCTACGTTCTGAATATCATTAAAACGTAAGCAGGTTTGTGGGATTATCAATGGGTTTGCAGGCATATCAAATACAACCTCACCTCCTTCGATCCTCTGAAATGATATGATTGATGCTACTGTGAAAAAAAGGTCTGGTCTCCACCTACACACAACTGGGTATCTCTTTATACTTGTGTGCCCATTCTTTACAAAGAAATTTTCAATCTCACGCCAAGTATCTACATAATCAAATCTTCTGTTTGTTGGTGGATTACCTAAGAAATCATACTGTTGGCAAGGAGGTTCAGGACATAATTCACGGTCTTGATTAAGTGTCCAAAAGAACCTACCACAATTAGAACATTGTTTTCTGATGAATCCTTCTCTTGTGAATAGATTTACTTCATAGTATCGTTTAGGGTCCTTGGAAAACTTTGCTCTGAGAACATCCTTCTCATTCATTTACATACGGGTCTTTCAAGATGGGGTTTAATAATACTGTCTTTTATTCGTCTATTAAATTGTTGAAATTATCTTGCTAACCTCATTTTTTTATTTTATCTTTCTACAATTTAGAGATTTTAAATAATATTCACTGAAAAATCTTATATAGCCTCTGCAAAGTTTGCCTGTTGCGAGTCGAAGAGAAATGGAATACATATACGCCGCATTGCTACTTCATAAATTGGATAAGAAAATAGATGAAGCAACTTTGAAGAAGGTTTTACAATCAGCTGGAGCAAAGCCCGATGATACTCGAACAAAGGCATTAGTTGCCGCACTAAGCGAAGTTGATATTGGTGAAGCATTAAAGAGTGCAGTTGTTGCACCAACCTCTACAGCACCAGTACCAAGTGAAACCACACCTGAAAAAGAAGGCAAAGAAGAGAAAGAGGAAGAAGTAGATGAGAAGAAAGATGAAGAAGCACTTGCAGGTTTATCAAGCTTATTCGGCTAAATTTGTTTAAAGAAGATAATATTCTTTAATTGTAGCCTTTTCGCTTCGCTAGATTAAGTAGATTATTAGCTTTTTGTTGACCTGACAAGAGAACATCTGGTAATGTTTCTTTAGTTGTGTATGCTGATATCAGGGTGAGTGCTTTTGCAGTCAAAGCTGCATTTCCTAAGATAATGGGAATAGTTTCTTTTGTTAAATATGTTGTTTCTATACTGAGTGCTAATGTTGAGTTATGCGCTTTTTGAATCTTAACACGATATTCTTCCAAGTCTAATCGTAAGTCTTCGCCGCTAAAAACTACACCATCCACATAAGCTGCACTAATTGAGAGCCCTGCCTTAATGGGTTTGAGACCAAGCCTTGATAGAAGAGAAGCTAATTTTGGCTTTATCACTTCACCAATTTTCAATACCTCTGTGTCTCTGGATATGAAAATACTGCCCGCATCAATTTTTGTGGGTACTTTCATCTCTTTGAATTCACTTAGAACTGGGCCAGGTGGTATACTTGTATTTCCTGAAGGCAAAGTCACGGGGTCAGTTGCAATATCTCCAACTCTTGCAGGCAAATCGACTTTATTCTTATCCATCAAAAGTTGAATTTTGAATGGATTCATCTCTGTAAAAATTATTGCATTCTGATCTGTTATTCTTTCAATGAAATTCTCAATATTTTTCTTCCTATTTTTTAAACCCATTTTGGATATCTTATTCTTAGCGACGACTATATTCATTTCATCTCTGAACTGTTTTCTAAGTGTCATCATTTGACGAGCTCTAACTTTGCGTATCTTCGATAGCGCTAAAACGGAGTATTTTTCTGTGTATTCGTTTATCTTTCTTATTGCATCCACTTTTTTTGCGGAATATTCACGATCTGTATCTTGTCTCATTTATTCATCTCCGAAATAGTTACGGGTTCAGCCATTGTCAACTTTAACATAATTCTATCGATATTGTTATTGCCTGATGGAAGTTTTTTCTCTATTGCATTAAAGATTACTACAGTGTTTTCTGCAACCGCTTCATCGCTCATAGATTCGTCTCCAACTTTGCCTGCTACAGCAAGTTGTCCTCTGCTTCGAATCCTTACTGCAGATGTAAACCGTTCCACCATATTTTCCACTGGTGCATTAGGTGGTACTGGTGTGGGCATTTTACCTTTTGGACCAAGGAATTGTCCTAGTATCTTACCTATTTTAGGCATAAGGGTAGTTTCTGAAAGAAAGAAGGAATATCCATTAGATATCTTTCTTAGCTGTCTTTTGTCAGTTGCATTCTTTTCTAACTCTTCGGGTTCTATTATCCTATCTGCTTTGCTGCGCTTAGCTTTCAACGCCATATCTCCACCTGCAAATACGCAAATACCAGGTTTCTTCGTAAATTTATGGGCCAAATACACAACTTCACTTATGTTGAAATCTTGTTTCTTGATATCAATATCACGGAGGGTAACTATCAGTTCAAACGATTGGTTGAAGTTCCTCTTTCCAGACTTCTTCCGAGCCTCCTTGACCATCTTTACAAACTGCTTAAGATTTACCAACTATTAAAGCGCCTCCGACTCGACCTCTTCTTGAATTAGGCCTTTATCAACCTATCACTTTAAGATCAGTTGTCCTCTGTTCATCCTTTAATATTGATCTAATAATGGTTTCCTTAACTTATATTAGCAGTATGAAAGTCTACAGTTGGCTTGTTTGACCGTATCCATTCTAGACTTTTTATGAAGACAGTCGCAGTTTCTATGTTTGTAAATACTGGTATTCCAAGTTCAACAGATTTACGTCGAATGACATATTCATCTTCAAGCATATACGCGTACTTCTCTATAGCTGATGATTGAGGAATATTGATTATGAGATCAAGAGATCCGTCCAGAAGATAATCTGCAATATTTGGAGTTCTATCAGGTTCTGTAATTTTATAGACAGTTGTAACATTAGAAACACCATTCTCGATAAGAAATTCCGATGTGTGTTCAGTGGAAAGAATATTATAGCCTAATTTTCGTGACATATCAACCAATGGCAGTATCCCCATTTTCATACTCTGACCTCCGACAGTAACAAGTATGTTACCTCCTCTTCGAGGAATATTATATCCTGCAGAAATCATGGCCTTACTTAATGCATCAAAGAAATTCCTCCCAAAACAGGCAACCTCTCCTGTAGATTGCATTTCAACTCCAAGGATAAGATCCGCTCCTTCCAGCTGAGTGAAAGAGAATTGAGGTACCTTTACCCCAACAATATTTCTTCTCCTGGCTGTCTTCAACATAGGCTTCAGACTATGCCCTAGAACTGAAAATGAAGCTGCATCCATAAGGTTAACTCCAGTCAACTTAGAAATGAACGGCATTGATCTTGACGCTCTCAAGTTACATTCAATAACATAAACTGTGTTGTCTTTAACGATGAATTGGATATTGAATGGGCCCTTCACTTGAAGTGCACGGGCGATTTTGGAGGCATACTCATTCAATGTATTTAGTATATCTTGATTTACTCCTTTTGGAGGTGCTACCATAATAGCATCACCGGAGTGTATTCCGGCCTTTTCAATATGCTCCATTACTAAACCCATCAAAATATTGTCACCATCTGAAACTGCATCAAGCTCCACTTCCATTGCATCTTGGATGAATTTACTGATAACTAGAGGATATTCTGGGCTGACCTCCGATGCTGTTTTAAGGAATTTTTCCATCTGTTCTGATGTCCAAATCACTCTCATAGCAGCTCCACTTAATACGTATGAAGGTCTAACCATAACAGGGTATCCTACATCTTTGGCGAACTCTTTTGCTTCCTTAATTGATGCAAACTTACTCCATTTTGGTTGAGCCATATCAAGATCATCAAGAAGTTTACTGAATTTAGAGCGATCTTCAGCTGTATCTACACTATTACTACTTGTTCCCAGAATCTTTATTTGCTGTTTTTCGAGTTTAGGTGTAAGATTATTAGCTGTTTGTCCTCCCACACAAGTAACAATCCCAATGGGCTGTTCCTTTTCATATATGTCTAAGACATGTTCAAGCGTTAGCTCTTCAAAATATAGTCTGTCACTTTCATCATAATCTGTTGAAACCGTCTCTGGATTGCAGTTTATCACCAATACTTCTTTTATACCATTTTTCTTCAAGCCCCAGACCATATTCATGGTACACCAATCAAATTCAACGGAGCTTCCAATTCGGTATGTACCAGCTCCCAATACTATGACTTTCTTTTCTCTACTGAACTTCACATCATCTGCTTCACCATTATAAGTTAGATACAAGTAGTTAGTTTGAGCAGGCCATTCGCCTGCCAATGTATCTATCTGCTTCACATTAGGAGTTACTCCGAATTTTTTTCGATAATCCCGCGCTTCTTGTTCAGTTACATTAAGACAACTGGATATTTGTTTATCTGAGAAACCAAATTGTTTGGCTTTCAAGATTAGTTCTGCAGGAACATCTGAGAGATTTTGATTTACATTTCGAAGTTCTTGTTCAATCTGTACTATATTCTTCATCTTTTCAAGAAACCAAATATCAATGTATGATAATTCTTGAATACGCTCTACTGACATCCCCCTTTTTATTGCCTGAATAACTATGAAAATAATATCATCTGTCGGGCGATTCAGTCCTATCTCAATCATCTCAAGAGATTCTTCCGTGTCTTCGTTGCAAACTAGTCCGTTTCTACCAATTTCTAGCATTCGTATGGCCTTTTGAATAGCTTCTTCGAATTTATGCCCAATCGCCATAACTTCACCAACTGATTTCATTTGGACTCCGAGATTTCTACTAACTCGTTCAAACTTCTGAAGGTCCCATCTTGGCATCTTGATAACTAAATAATCCAAAGAAGGTTCAAAACAGGCTGTAGTGATGCCCGTAACTTTATTGGTTAGTTCAGGCAGGGTATAACCTAATGCAAGTTTTGCCGCCATGTAGGCTAAAGGATATCCTGTTGCTTTTGATGCAAGTGCAGATGAGCGCGAAAGACGAGCGTTTATTTCTATAGCTAAGAACTTATCAGATTTATTATTAAGTGCAAATTGGATATTACATTCACCAACCACCCCACAGGCTTTTGTCGCTTCTATGGCTGCTGTTCTGAGCATATGATATTCACTATTTGATAAAGTCTGAGAGGGTGCAACAACAATATTATCGCCTGTATGTACTCGCATAGCAAGCATATTCTCCATATTGCAGATGATTACACTGTTATCTTTTTGATCCCGCATAACCTCATATTCTACCTGTTTCCATGATCCAAGATATTCTTCAATCAGCACTTGGTTGGCAAGGCTGTTAGAAATTCCACGTTGAACTATTTCATCTAGCTCATATTCGTTATATGCAACTCCTGAACCTTTTCCACCGAGGGTATATGCTACTCGAACCATAGCTGGATACCCTATATTTAGTGCGATTTTTCGAGCTTCGTCAACTGAATAAGCTACTTTGCTCTTTGGTACCGGTATACCAGCATTCTCCATTGTGTGAACAAAAGCATCTCTGTCCTCTGTTGCTTGTATTCCTGCGATAGGTGTACCCAAAACCCTTACTCCATATTTTTCTAAGATTCCATTCTTGGCTAGTTGAACTCCACAGTTCAAGGCAGTCTGCCCACCAAAACTTAGGAATATGCCATCTGGCCTCTCTTTTTCTATCACATTGGTTACATATTCAAGATTAATAGGTAGATAGTAGATCTTATCCACCATTCGGACGTCAGTCTGTATTGTGGCTACATTCGGGTTCACTAGAATTGACTCTATCTCTTCCTCGCGAAGAGCCTTTAAAGCCTGAGAGCCACTATAATCAAATTCTCCTGCCTCTCCTATTTTAATGGCTCCGCTTCCTATAACTAGAACCTTCTTGATACCTTCTATCCTACTCATCGGTATCCCCCTTTAGGATATTAAGAAATTCATCGAAGATATATTCTGTATCATTAGGGCCGGGTGAAGCCTCAGGATGGAATTGGACAGATAAACACCTACCATTTTTATGCTTCAATCCTTCAACAGTCTTGTCATCAGCATTTACAAACCAAGGTTTCAAACCAGTGCTTTTCAGAGATTTAGGGTTAATCGTATATCCATGATTCTGGCTTGTAACATAGCTTCGGAGAGTTCCCAAATCTATACAAGGCTTATTCTGTCCTCTGTGACCATATTTCAGCTTATATGTGTCACCACCAAGTGCTAAAGCGATTATCTGAGTTCCCAAACATATTCCTAACAATGGAATATCATCATCAAAAAGCTTTTTTACAGTTTTAATGGTCTTGCCACAAATCTTTGGATCTCCTGGTCCATTGCTCACTAATACCCCCATAGGCTGGTAATCCAAAATATCCTTTGAAGAAGCGTCATAAGGGACTCGAATCACTTTCAATCCCCTGCGGAGAAGTTCTCGAATTATGTTGAGTTTTACTCCACAATCTATGAGTACCACTTTATTATCTCCTTTCCCATATTCAACAGGTTGTTTTACAGAAACTTCTTCAACAAAGTTGATATCGCCGTAGTTTAGGTTACTCTCAAGGTTCTTGATTAACATATCATCGGGCGATGGATCTTTTGATACCTCAAGAATACTCATCATTACTCCATGGACACGAATCTTTTTCGTTAATTCTCTTGTATCAATTCCATATATTCCTGAAACCTTGTTCTGTTTCAACCATTCATCCAATGTTATCTTGGACGCCCAATGGCTAGGCTTCTCGCACACCTCATTAACTATCACCCCTGAAACTTGAATTAACTCAGACTCGAAACCAATTGGTAAATTATATTTATCTCTTAACCTGAATTCTGGTACTCCATAATTACCTATCAATGGATATGTAAAACATAGTATCTGTCCACGATAAGATGGATCTGATAAAGATTCTGTGTAGCCAACCATACCCGTATTGAATACTACTTCCCCCACAGTTTTGTTTGGAACCCCGAATCCGTATCCTTTGAATACTGTCCCATCATTGAGGACCAGTTTCGCTTTTAATCCGTGATTCGTTTCCTCACCCATTTAGGCAGCCTTGGCTCCCCTTTGAAGATGTCGATATTAAAGTTACTTTTTAATTTTCAGTAATTTTAGCATCAAACTTTCCTTCGCCTAATTCTTTCTGGAACTCACGAGGATCTTTCTCTTCTATTTTAATCCCCATGCTTATGCAGGAACCTACAATTTCTCTTACTACTGCTTTCAATGTTTTGCCATATGATTGGTCCATCTTAGAGTTTGCAATCTTTAGTAACTGTTGAAAACCAAGATTGCCAACCAATTTAGTTTTGGGTTCTCCAGATCCTTTCTCAACTCCGGTCTCCTTAACTATTAAAGCAGATGTTGTAGGTACTCCAACTTCCACATCGAATTCTTTTGTCCCTGTATCCACTGTGATTTTTACAGGCACTCGCATGCCCAAATAATCTTTAGTCTTTTCATTGATATCCTTAACTATCATCATAACATTCATCCCAAAAGGCCCTAGTGCCGGTCCAAGTGGTGGGCCAGCATTAGCTTCTCCACCTACCACAAGAGCATTGACAGATTTTTTCTCTCCCACTTCTCATCATTTGTCCGATATCTTTGCCGGAGGTTCCTTTTGCCCCTGTTATAAGTCTTCGAGCCGATTTTGACTTTTTGAAGTTCCCAATGTTGAAAGATGGAGACCCATAAAGAATGGGTTAATGTTACTGCAGCAAAGACTTTTTTTTGAGAATCGAGTTTACTTGAATATCTCAAATAACACATTCATATGGTCAGTTAATAAATAGATATTAACAGAGAATCTACTCGGTATTTTTGACGCTACTTTTCTGAATAATCTTGAGGTAATCTGCATCAACCGTTACTGGTAGCTGATATGGTGCGTCTAGCAATATCACTGTAACTTCTTTACGAACCGTTTCTATACGAGTTATATTTGCTTGTATCCCTTTAAATGGCCCCGCTACAACCTCAACTTTATCTCCAATATCAAGTTCAGTTAATATTGATTTTGTTACCAGGAATTTCTCTATATCAGGGAATCTGATTATCCCTGGTACCTGGCTCTTAACATGTTTAAATCCAGCTATACTCTCACCGACGACTTGGGCATCAGGTGCTTCCAGAAAGACGTATCCCTTCATTGCGTCGAATACTAGAACAGAATACACCTTCTTTTCACGCATCTCTGCCCTTGTTGATACAAATGAAGCAACTGTCTTCTCTTGTCCACCTGCAGTTTTAACTGCAAATATTCTCCCTGAAATCGCATCACTCATACTAGTTTCGCATCCTATAGCTGTAAGAAAGAACTTATTGTTTGAATGATATAACCTATAGTTCCGACAACACCTACACCTAATAATACTAATTTAAGGTAAAGCATGAATTCTTGTCTATCCGATTTGTGGGCAAGTTTCATGGTATTCTTAGCCGATCGAATAAAACTGCCTAACCCCATTCTTTATTTACCAACTCAATCGCGTGAAATCATTAAGTAAATAGTTTACTATATTAGCACGAAAAACCTTTCTAATAAGAAAAAACAGTGTAATTAAAACATGACTGATCATATCATTTTGGTATCTTCCAACCAAGATATTGCAAGCAGGAACATGGCTCAACATCTAATAGAAACATATAGTTTTAAAGAGACTAATCAAAGATTCGAAGGTACCCCTATTTATAAAAAAGACCGAATATCTTTAATAAAAACCTCAAAAGAACTTTTGTTATTAGATGAACCAAGTCTTGATCCTGTTGCCTACATCTTCCTGTCTTGCCATAAATCAGAAAGTGGGATCCCAAGTTTAACAGCCCATTTCCCCGGTAATTTCTCAAAGGTCGCTTCATTCGGTGGTGTTCCAACAGAATTAGCCTACACGTATCCTAGCATTCATCGAGAATATCTTAAACAGTTAAAACAGCTAAAGAATAATGTTCGTAGATATTCGATAGTGACAGAGGCTATGCATCATGGACCTACATCCTTCTCTAAACCTCTACTCTTCGTGGAAATAGGCTCCTCTGAAGAAAATTGGCAAGATAGTGCTGCAATAGAAACTGTATGTGAAGCAATTATGAATACAGTTGAAAGCGAATATTCTTCGGATAAAATTGCCATTGGGTTGGGAGGAACTCATTACTCTGAAAAATTCACTAATCTTATCACTGAGTCTAATTATGCTTTAGGTGCAATTATGCCTAAATATGCCTTACCAAATCTTGATAAGTTTATCCTTAATCAAATGATAATTAAGTCTATAGAGAAAGTTTCGTACGCAATCTTGGATTGGAAGGGTATTAAAGGAAGAGAACGAGTAAAATCACTTGTGGAAGAAGCTGGATTAGAGATTATTAAATTCTAGAAAGAGTGTATGCTTTTTATGTTAATTAGAAACTTTCTAAAAAAGAATCGTGTATACTACTTAACTTCTCAGATACCTAAAGGTAAAGTCTCGACATACGGTCATCTTGCTAAGGCCATGAGAAAACCAAATGTTACGCGTACTATCGGCAAAATACTAAATATTAATCCAAATCCTGTTATTATTCCATGTCATAGAGTTGTTTATGCAGATGGTGAAATTGGTGGTTATTGTAATGGCATTAATGAAAAGATTAAACTTCTATCCACTGAAGGAATTATAATTGTTAATAGAAAAATTACTAATTTTAAGGATATTCTTTTCACTGACTTCAAGTAAATAATCGATTTTAACAGGAGTATTCATCTAGAAGTAATAATGATAATAATGCCTTCTGACTATGCAGTCTGTTTTCAGCTTCATCCCATACAACAGATTTTGTTCCATCAATAACTTCATCCGTAACTTCTTCTCCTCGATGTGATGGAAGACAATGCATGAAAATTGCATCTTTGTTAGCTCTGTTCATTAGGTCGGAGTTCACTTGATATTCTGGCAGGAATGTTTTCAACCTTTCTGTACGTTGAGAATCTGAACCCATTGAAATGAATGTGTCTGTTACAACGATATCTGCATCCTTTACCGCTTCTTTTGCATCCTCTATTACTTCTATATTATTCATACTCTTTTCAGAGGCTTTCTTAGCTAGTTCATATGCACCACGATCCGGTTTGTAATTAGGAGGTGACGCAACTTGCATATCTATTCCCATTCTACCGCAACCGATAAGCAATGTATTGCAGACATTATTTCCATCTCCTATCCATGCCAATTTTAGACCCTCAAGTTTTCCTTTCTTTTCTCTGATAGTCTGGAGATCAGCAAGGACTTGTGTAGGATGATAAATATCGGAAAGACCGTTTATTACTGGGATAGATGCATATTTCGCAAGAACAGATACTTCATTATGGTTTTGCATTCTGGCCATTATCACATCTACATAACGAGAAAAGCTTCTTGCTGTATCTTCAATCGTTTCTCCTCTCGATAACTGGATTTCAGTTGAATTTAGTGTAATACTGTTTCCTCCAAGGTCATTCATAGCAACATCAAAACTCACTCGCGTTCGAGTAGAAGGCTTTTGAAAAATCATTGCAAGCGTCTTGGTTGATAAGATTTTTTTATAGATGAATTTCTTCCTTTCTTTCTTAAATCTATCAGCTAAATCAAGTATTTTAATAATATCTTCTCTCGAAAATTCTGCTAAGGTTAGTATATCTCTTCCTTTCATTTGAGACATTTTTCCCTTATTCCACCTCGAATATAACTGATACAAAATTGTTTATATCGAATGGTATAAGGTTTTCATATTCTTGTCCAATTCCAAGAAAAATAATGGGTTTCCCTGTAACGCTAATGATTGAAAGTGCCGCTCCACCTTTTGCATCAGCGTCTATTTTTGTTAGAATTGCTGCATCAAAGTCGGTATATTCTGAAAACTCTTTTGCCTGTGAAACAGCATCACTACCCATAAGAGCATCCCCAACAAATATTTTCAGGTCAGGTTTTATTACTCGAATAATCTTTGTCATTTCATCCATTAGATTCTTACTTGTCTGCATGCGGCCTGCGGTGTCAATCAAGACGACGTCTATTTTGTGCGACTTAGCATATAATATTGCATCTCTAGCAACTGCACTGGGATCCGCCCCATAACTTTGAGTTATCACTTTCAAGGATAAGCGTTCAGCATGTTCTGTAAGTTGCTCTATCGCACCTGCCCTATGTGTATCTGCAGCAGCAAGCACAACTGAGAAACCATTGTCTTTTAGAAGTTTTCCTATCTTGGATATGGTAGTCGTCTTACCTGTTCCATTTATTCCAAGAAAAACTATTGAAAAGAGATTTCCTGAATTCTTTTTCTCGTTAATAACTTTAAAGAAGTCTAAACTTTTTGCTTCATTAAGAATCTGTTTTACAACATTTTTGAGGTGTTCTATTAGATGTAATTCAATGTCTATAGAACGATCTATTTTTGTTCCAGTTACCGTTTCTTTGACTTTTTTAACTAAGTTTTCGACAATAATTGGCGATATATCACATTCTATGAGCGCTAGTTCAAACTCTGTTAATATTTTTGTTATGTCGTCTTCTTTGAGGGTTCTTTGGTTTACTGTTGTGGTTATTGTTTTTATAGCTGAACTGAGCTTTTCAAACACTGCTTACTAACCCTTTTGCTTCGCCATTAAACCATTTATTGACTCACGTTTTGTAAGCATCTTCTGATTAAGATCTGCTCTATGGGCTTCTATCCCTGATACAGCGTTTTCCATCTCCTTAATACGCTCTTCAACATCTTTCAAAGCATCGTCCTTTTGCTTCTCAACTATAACATCTGCACCAATTGTTACAAGAAGCTTATCCGATGGAGGTACCTTGGCATTAACAAATGTACCCCCACCTATAGGTATTAGAACTTCATTAGATGATGATGGATTCAATCCTTTTAATGTTGTTAGTCCTCCCCTAGTTTCAATGAGGGCTCGCATCAGCATTTCACCTTGTGCCGATATTTCTTTCAGTCGACCCTCAAGCATTCTAAATTCATATAAGTGGGCCTGTAGTTGTTTTTCTTCTTCACTCATAAGTCAGACTATCCTTAACACCTAATTTAAACTCATCCTACTTTTAGTATTATAGCTTGAAAATCCTGCTTAGCATTATTAGCTCAGGTCCAGTTGTGAGGCTTCCCACAATTGCCTTTTCTTTGGTTAAGATAATTCCTGAAGCTATATATGGCAATCCTCGGTTGATAGTTATTGGTTCGACATCAACTTTTAATATTTTGGAAGCTTTGGTTATCTCTTCATCTAATGCTTGAGGGTGAATAGCTGAACCTTCATTCCCAGAAACCATTAAAGCACCAACTTGATTGAAAGAAGCTATTGTAATGAATTCAACAGGAGCATCTAGTACATCCACAATTTGGTTTTCCATGTCTTTAAGCAACGTTGAAGCAATCACTCCTTTATCATTCGCGGAGATGAGATTTCCTGCTGACGTGTATCTAGATAGTAATCTTTCAACAGGAAGACCTGTTGATTTTTTCAGGAGCTTAATCTCATTTTCATCTGCTAATCTTGAAACCAATATCCCCTTATTATTCATAACAATTAATGGGCCAAGTAGTCTAGATCCTCCTATTGAAATTTCAATCTGTTCGACGCTAAGATATTCTGACAGTTTCTCTATCTTAGTTTTGGCTAATCCATTCGGAACTAGTAGATATTCTTCATTACTCTTCAAAAAGATACCAATGTTAGAGCTTCGGTAGATATCTAGGATATGAATTGTCAACTCAATTACCCACTTGAAATATATACCAGCTAACTTTAAAACGTATAATCTTCACCCTTTTAATAAGAAGTAGCTGAAATTATCAGGTTTTAAACATATACTCGTCTAAGAACTCTTGGATTAGAATAATGCAAAGAATTATATCAATGTAAAAAAAACTCTAAAAACTGTTGACAATTCCGCTAAAGCCACGAAGTGAGGTTAGGCTAGCTGGAAACAGGCATGAGATGGAGCTCCCAAAAAGAATACTTGTGGGTAATGGTGTAGTAAAGGAGCTAGGTAGTTTTCTAGATAATCTTAGGTGCCAAGCGGTACATATAGTAACTGGTCCCCATATTATTGCAAAAGTTAAGAAGCCCATTGAAATAATCCTATCCACAAATGGATTCACGGTTCATTGGTCAGAGATTCATATTGCTGACATGAAGACGATTCAAAAAATCGTTGAATCTATTGATAAAAATGTCGATATCATGATTGGATTTGGTGGAGGAAAGACGGTTGATGTTGCAAAACTTGCCGCATTTAACATGAATCTGCCCTACCTTAGTATCCCTACAAGTGCATCTCATGATGGTATATCAAGCCCTTTCGCATCAATAAAGGGGTCAGATCGTCCATACTCAATTGTAGCCAATCCCCCACTAGGGATAATTGCTGACCTTGACATTATAGGTGATGCGCCTATTAGACTTCTGGCAAGCGGGTGTGGAGATTTGATTGGTAAAGTTACAGCTGTTAAAGATTGGGAAATAGAGCGAACTGATAAAGGATCATACTTTGGAAAATATGCTGCAAGTCTCGCACGTCTTAGTGCAGACATAATAATTGAAGAGGCAAAGAATATAGGAGAAGGAAAGAAGGATAGTGTTCGAGATGTTATTGAAGCTCTCTTAAGTGCTGGAGTAGCCGCTGGTATTGCCGGTAGTAGTCGACCGTGTAGTGGCTCTGAACATCTTTTTGCACATGCTTTGGATATTCAAGGAAAGAATGATGGTTTGCATGGTGAAAAGGTAGGGTTAGGAACCATACTTATGGCCAAGCTTCAAGGGATTAATTGGGAAAAAATAGTGAAAGCCCTTGAAGATATTCATGCTCCTACTAAAGGAAAAGATATTGGGCTTGAGGATAAAAGAATAGTAAAAGCAATACTGCAAGCAAAAAAAATTAGACCTGACCGTCACACCATTCTTGGGCGCATAAATTTAGATGAGCAGTCAGCTTTTAACCTAGCACGGTCAACAAATGTGATATGAACTCCAAACTGATATACACCATCCTCAATGAATCCTTAGCAAAACCCGGATTTACTTTTCAATTTCTCGGTGAAGCTGAAACCTGCAGATCTTGTTCTTCGCGTAAAGCTTGTCTTGGACGGCTTGAAATAGAAGAGTTTTACTCCGTAACCGACGTTAGGAAGAATAAGATTGAATGTAAATTATTAGAAGAAAGAGCGGTTGTGGTTCAAGTAAAGCCACAACTAAGAAATTTGGCAGTAAATAGCAGTTCCGCAGTTGCAGGTACTACAATACTTGTTGGAGAAGCTGATGGTGTCCCATGCCGGGATAATTGTCTCTGTCTCCCAAGCAATGTTAGGGTAGGTAAATATTACGTTATAAAGAGATTGATTAAGAAGACTTGCGATTGCCCTGTTTACGCTTCTCGGTCTTTGGTAGAGGTTGAGCCTTCTTAGTATTCACTTTCCTCTTTGGGGTGTTCTTAGGTTTCTTAGGTTTCTTAGGTTTCTTAGGTTTCTTAGGTTTCTTAGGTTTTTGAGATTCATATATTTCTAAATATGTTACTTTATTTACATTACCAACATATTTGAATATATCAGTAGAAGCCGCCTTTTTTATTATTTGAAGTCCTTCAGTAAGATAAGCTTCTTTAGGAATGCTAATGGTTAGTTCGTCATTCTTAATGATAAGAGAAACTTTCCCTTCTTCTACTGGTAACCTCCTACGTAGTAGTGACATAGACTTTTCATATGCGGTTGTTAGCTCTTTAGATATTTTGAAATCATAAGTTAATACTTTACCTGCATATTTATGGTTGAAATCTATCTGAGCCCTTCCTGACCCTATGAATCTAATAAGACCTATCCTATTATCTATCTCAACTTCATCACCCACTCTGAGCTCTGCAGCCTTCTCACCAAGCTTCCTCAAAGGTATTCGTCTAACCTTATTGGGGTCTCTCTCACCAAAGGCTTTTTCTGGGTGTATGTCAAGAACTACTCTCTTGTTGATCTTTGCAGAAATTATTGCTTCATCTAGGCCTTTCAGAACCCATTCTTCGCCTACTGATACTAATCTTGGCTCATATTTCTTAGATTCATCAAAAACCCCGAACTTCTTTGCATCTGCCGCTACGGTGGTTTCTATAATCTCGCCAGTATCTTTAACCCTTCCAGATAAATCAATAAGTATCAGCGTACCTTTATCCAACTATAATTTCTCCAATTCATCAACACTGAATTCGAAGCCCGTAAAAACCTTGCGCCACTTCCTTTATTCCCGTTTTTCCAGGAAACTAATTACTCTGCCTATAGGTCTCGTAACTTTGTTCTTGCAATTTCAACAGGGTCCTCACTTCTAGTTTTACCCACCAAGGAACTAAGGGTATCATTTACAGCCGAAACGGTTGTAACTACGTGGTACCGATGCACTTCACCCAATGAACCTATCCTGAATAATTTACCTTTGTAAGGTCCAAACCCTCCTGCAATAACTACCCTGTAGTCTTTATCTAACATACCTCTGAACTGTTTGTCATCTACTCCTTCAGGATAGTTAACAGATATGATTGTATTAGATCTTACCTCCTCAACCGCGAAGAGTTTAAGCCCCATAGCTGTAAATGAGGAATAGAATGCATCGGCACATAACTTATGTCTTTGTATCCTTTGGTTCAATCCCTCCTCTAAAGCCATATTCAGCGCTTCATCCAATGCATAGTATAGTGAAAGTGCCGGTGTAAACGGTGTCTGGCCTATTTCAGCATATTTTAGATGCCTAGCGATGTTAAAGTAAAGTCGCGAAGGTGGATTATCAATAATATACTTCTTCGCCTTTTTGCTGACTGACACCATCGCAAGACCAGGAGGTGCTGCAAGACTTTTCTGACTCCCTGTAGCAACAATGTCGGCACCTATCCTATCCACTGGAATATCATCTGCTGTAAGATTAGAAACCGAATCTAATATCAGAAAGCTTCCATACTTTGCTGCAAGATCACCTGCTTCCTTTAACCATTTAAACATGGTTCCGGTTGACGTTTCATTTGTAATAATAACAAGTGCCTTTACATCCTTATTTTTTTCAAACGCCTCTTCCAATTGATCTATCCTAGGAACATCTCCAAACGGGGCTTCAACCTTAATCGCCACTCCACCAGAGGCCTCAACAAGGAGCGCCGCCCTTTCACCAAACTCACCAAAAACAGTTACGATCGTTTTGTCGCCTTTTCTCACAATGTTGGTGATTGCGGCCTCTACGGCACCAGTACCTGATGATGAGAAAACGATCACGTCACCAGATGTCTGGTAAACCTGTTTTGACTTTTCAACTATGTTTTTCATGAGATAAGCAAAATCGGGAGTTCTATGACCCATTAAAGGAGTCAGCATTGCGTTCATAATTCGCTCAGGTACATTTGTAGGACCTGGAAGCATAAGCAGTTTTTTTGGGTTCATTATCTTATAGACTCCCAAGGGAGAGTATTGTAAACTTTGCTACTAGTTGAGAGTTTAACAATAATACCTGCCTATTCCGTAAAACATTTCAAGCCGTGTTATAAACTGAGGTTCTTAGGAAGATGAAGAATTGTTGAATAGAGGATTATTTGTTGGGAGGTTCCAACCTTTTCATCATGGTCACCTTAATGCTATTAAATATGTTTTAGAGCATGTAGAAGAACTTATTTTGGTTGTGGGAAGTGCACAATATAGTCATGACTCAATTAATCCATTCACTGTAGGTGAGAGAATGTATATGATGCGACTTGCATTGAAAGAATCTCAAATAGATCCTGCCAGACATATTATAGTACCCGTTCCTGATGTCACTTTGCATTCTACATGGTTTTCTAACCTCCAATCATATGTTCCACGGTTCGAAGTTGTTTATTCCAATGAACCCCTAACTTGCCGTCTCGCAAAAGAAGCTGGATACAGAGTTGAATATGTTCCTCTTTTTAAGCGTGATAGATATTGGGCCACAGAAATCAGGAAAAGAATGTTGTCTGGAGGTAATTGGAAAGAACTGGTCCCAAAAAGTGTAGCTGAATTCATAAAGCTTCAAGATGGAGTTCAAAGAATCAAAGATTTAGCACAGACAGATGTTACGATTAACGACTAGCACAATCATTTAATTTGTCATTTGGAAAACAAAGTTTTTCAGGAATGATTTAGTTGAACGAGCCTCAATTCTTTGAAATAGATGGATCGTACGGAGAGGGGGGAGGACAGATTCTTCGTACGTCAATTACTCTCTCATTAATCCTGAATAAGCCTATTAAGGTTAAGAACATAAGAGCCAAACGAAATATTCCAGGATTAAAACCTCAACATATCACTGCAGTAAAGCTTCTTGCAGATATGTGTGGTGCTGAGGTTCAGAACCTTCAGTTAGGAGCAAGTTGGGTGACTTTTAATCCAGGAGAGAAACCACAACCATCACTTAAATTTGATGTAGGAACCGCGGGTAGTATCTCACTTATCTTGATTGCTGCTGTACCAGCTGCTAGTCTAAATGGAGTGGGCTGCGAACTTGAACTCAAAGGAGGTACAGATGTTAAGTGGAGCCCAACCATTGACTACTTTAGGTATGTAGTATTACCTGCTTTCAAGCTCTTGGGTATAAATTGTACAATAGATGTGATTAAAAGAGGATATTTCCCTCGAGGAGGAGGAATAGTGAAAGCATACATCAAACCTTTAAAGAAACTTAAACCTCAACAAATAGTTTCTAGAAGTACTTCTCCAATATCTGGAATAAGCATCTGCTCAAATCTTCCTAAAGATGTCGCTGAGAGACAGATGAGAACAGCCCTAGACAGATTATATTCACAAAATGTGAGTTGGGGCGATATTATGATAGATGTAACGGATGCCATTTCACCCGGTTCGTCTATTACTCTCTTCTCTGTTTCTAAAGGGTCTTTCTTGGGTGCAGATAATGTAGGTGAGCAAGGGAAACCTGCTGGGAAGGTGGGGAAACAGGTTGCTCATCTCTTCTTGAAGGAGTATTTCTCAGAAGCTCCGATTGACAGATATATGGGAGATATACTTGTCACACCTCTGTTTCTTGCAGCTGGAGAATCAAAGTTCAAAGTATCAACATTAACTCCGCACATACGTACTAACCTTCATGTTGCAAGTCTTCTAACTGGACGTAAGTACTACTTCGAAATGCACAAAAATGAAACTACCACCATAACCATAGAACCTAATTCAATTAGGCCGATGGAATAAAGTTGCAATGTACAAAGGAAGTGCTTTTCTTTTCTAATGTGTTATCTATTCTTCCTAGATAGCGTAATCGCCACTTTCGCCTGTTCTTATTTTGATTAGATCATCCATTGGAAGAATCATTATCTTACCGTCTCCAACATTCCCTGTATAAGCAGTCTTTTTAATTAATTCTACAACTTTTTCGGTATGATTGTCACTAACCATCAATTCAATTTTTGTCTTGGGCAGAAGATCAACATTGTATGGTCTTCCTCTAAACTGAAGCTCCAAACCTTTCTGATTCCCTTTTCCTCGAACTTCGTACACAGTTATACCAGGAATATCTGCTTCGAGAAGAGCTTTCCTGACCTCATTCAGCTTTTCTCCTCGGATAATGGCTTCAATTTTCTTCATTCAAACCACTTCTTCAGTTCTCCTCACGAGAACTTCAACTCTTTCTTCCATTATTTTATTCATTGTAATCTCATCAACTTCCGTTATATAGATCATGTTTTCATCATCTTTAGATGCGTTCTTAATAATATTGATAACCCTACTTATATCATTATTCTCTACAATTACCTTCATTTGTATGATACGTTCATAGATTTCTCTATATTCCTGTCCACGCCACATCTTCTTTTCACCTTTTTGATGACTTCTACCTTTACCCTCGAAATATGTAAGATTGGAGAAACCTGCTTTGGTTAATGCATTCAAAACTGAATTAAGACTGTTTGGAGAAACCG
>JASMAB010000060.1 GCA_030754585.1 Nitrososphaerales archaeon
TTAATCCTGAAAGGTTTTGAATAGCATCAACCTCCTCTTTAGAGAGATTTGAGAAATCCTGTACAAGTTTCAATCTTTTAGCAGGACTAAGTTTGTAGAAACCAGATATTTTAGAACTTTTTCCCAATAGTTGAACCTCGTTTGATTATAGTATCAAAGAGAGGTTTATTTAAACTCGACCACAAAAAATAATGATTCAACAATAATCGAAACTCAAGTTTTAAAGATAATTTATT
This sequence comes from Nitrososphaerales archaeon, assembly GCA_030754585.1. Classification (GTDB taxonomy): domain Archaea; phylum Thermoproteota; class Nitrososphaeria; order Nitrososphaerales; family JACPRH01; genus JASMAB01. The sequence goes on from JASMAB010000060.1 coordinate 237, forward strand.
CTGATCCCCAATACACTACATATATCCGTAAATCATACGGTTGATGTCCGACCTGGATATTTGTTTGTCTAAAAGCTACGATATATTCACCTGGCTCAGTAATTATTATTTCTTCTGAAATAGCATTACCGTTGGAACCATTTTCCACTACATATTTCGTAAACCCTTCTCCAGAATCTATTAACTCTTGAATTTTAGATTTAGTAATATTCACTACATGCCAAATTATCCAAGCTTCTTGATTAGGTATCCAGATTTGAACTGACAAATATGGT
>JASMAB010000061.1 GCA_030754585.1 Nitrososphaerales archaeon
TAATATGACGTATCACTAATCCGAGACCTATAGACCCAATCATCATAGGGAACATGGTCTTTGAACCCATTGCACTGAGTCGAGCAAAAATCGCGAAATATGACAGTACAACAATTACACCAGTTGCAAAGAAGGCTATCACTGCTGAAAGTATTAATCCCAGTCCTAATGACACATTGGCGAAAAATGCTGCGTACGCACCAAAAGTAATGAATTCTGCGTGTGCAAAGTTTGGAAAACTCATTATTCTGTAGATGAATGTAAGTCCAACTGCCATTAGTGCATATAATCCACCAATGAGGCAGCTGTCAACTATGAGTTGAGCGATATTTACTTCCACCAAAATACTTTTTATTAAATTATTTCATTAATAAGTGTGTCATCATATTGATTCTCAATAATATAATTATTTCAAGACTTTTTTCTATTAGAAATTTATCGATATTGACAGATGGCGGGCCCGGAGGGATTCGAACCCTCGACCCCCGGCTTAGAGGGCCGGTGCTTTGG
>JASMAB010000062.1 GCA_030754585.1 Nitrososphaerales archaeon
GTTGAAGGCCAAGCGTCTCTATTTCTTGTAAGAAGGCCTATTTTTAGTGGATTAACCAACGTAGCCTATCGACTTGAGCAGTATCTCCTCATTAATCTTTCCTGCGGTCGTAATTTTTCCAGTTTTTAGATTATTAACCGTAACAATGGCTGGTGCAAATAAACCTGGATCTATTTTATAGAAATCAAAACCAGCTGCTTTGAAGAGGTCATAAAATGGTTCCCCATATGATTTCGATTCTGAAGATGGTGTCTTTTTCACAATCTTCTTTAGATCCTCATCATTATCATGCTCTACTTCAAAATATACACGTCCACCATATAATATCATATCGTTTGTTCTCCCCATTGCTTTGGTAGATTTTGGATGAATTGGTGCAATCGGAGCTTCGCCTATTCCATATTTTACTATTTTTGGGTCCAAACCTGATTCAGTAAGTTTATGCAATCCAAGTTCAACGATTCTACCTGATATCTGAGTTGAACCTGCTAAACTTGATGTGGG
>JASMAB010000006.1 GCA_030754585.1 Nitrososphaerales archaeon
GAAGACATGTCTTCAGAAAGGGAACTATTTTTCTTCCTAAAGTGACAAAGATGTTGCTGAAAGATTTTCCTAATCTACAAATGTTAGTTTGCGGTAAAGGATACATGCAGAAACCAGTTCAGGGTTTAACTCAAATTCATCGCTTGAACGGAAGTTTAAAGATGTTGGGTTTTGTTTCTGATGATGATCTTCCAGCTCTTTATGCACTATCTGATATTGTTGTGGTTCCTTCTCTTCATAGTGAATCCTTTGGCATACCATTAATCGAAGCAATGGCATCAGGTAAACCCGTTATAGCCACAAAAGTGAGCGGTATCCCTGAAGTTGTTAAAAACGGTGTGACAGGCTTACTAGTGGAAAAAAGAAGCAGCAAAGAAATAGCCGAATCTTTACAATTTCTCCTAAGTAATCCTGAAGAGTACCTCAAAATGTCCAAAGCAGCCAGAGAGTTAGCTGTCAAAGAATACAGCTGGGATAATATTGCTACACGAATAGAAAATGTCTATCTTGAAGTAAACAAAACAATCCTAACTCCAAATTATGTTTAAATAAATAATCCGTAATATCCGTGATAACTGGGCCTGTTGAGATTTGAAGCGAAAATAAATTACAGAAACCATTACGGAAGTTGATAGTGAGTCTTCGTTTGTAAGTGGAGACACAGCAATTATAGCTGCATGGGCATATTAATGTAGTGGGCCAGCCAGGATTCGAACCTGGGACCTACGCCGTGTAAGGGCTTGACCGCTATATAGCTGTTGTCCTAACCACTAGACGACTGGCCCACGTGCATTCATTGAAATATATGTGATATTTAAATTTGGATTTTAATTTGGCATTTTCTTGATTAAAATAGATGATATGCTTGATTTTTTTTTGAAAAATTTAGAAAAAGAATTGTGAATATTAATCTTAGATACTCTATTTCTTTTTTCCTGTTACAAGAAAGATTTAACTAACGAACCAAGATTGGTTATTTGATTCCTTTGCGGGTATGTGATTTATGTGGAGAAGAAAATTCAGATGATGCACTAGTTTGTGTGGATTGTGGAGAAAAATTAGAGGCCAAGAAGAATAAACCTGTGGGAATTTCTAAATTCTATTCAAACAAAGTTCTGCTAGTAGTCTTTTTAATTGTCATTATATTTGCCGGTCTTTATTTTTCAAATTATTTTGAGGGAGATACAGCAATAGATGTTGAGAATCCAGAAATATTAATAGAAAGTGTGACTATCAATGATATTGAAAGAGATTGGTTAGAAAATAACACTTGGCAGGTAAGCTCTACTGCCTCCTTTAAGATCTTAAACTCAAATAGTTTTGAGATAAATGTTACAGCAATCGAATTTTCAGTATATTTGATAGATAATGGTGTGCCTGCGAGAATTTATGATGGCGTTTTTGATGTTGGCGTAGTTCCACCCGAAAATTTTCTATCCATAAGCGAGTCTTTTTGGTTTCTATCTGAGGATGAAGGTGTTGATCACCTTAAGATGGGTAACTTGCATTTTAATGTAAATGGAGTCGTTTTATTCGAAGTTGAAACTTCATCTTCCAGTCAATATGGTACTGTTCAATTTGAAGGTGAAGTATAGACAATTTTTCTTTTTATAATTGATCTTTTTTTTGAGATAGAACGAAAAAAAGTATTCGCTGGCGGAAACAATTATTTTATTTTGAATAATGATTATCTTAGGGTGCTCTTGGAAGACCTTTGAGGTTTACGTCATCCTTAATAGGTATATGACATTCAAAGCATCGGCTTTGGACAGCAGCTTTAGGTAATCCGTATTGAAACTTATGTTCTAAATGGCAGTTGTTACAAGTTTGCGTAATATGTGCCTTTTCTGAATGAGCATCAACTGGAGTTACAAACCCAACCCAATCCCATAAGAATTTGGTACTGTTTGTTCTATAGTCATCCTCATGGCATGATAAACAATCTTCATCTTTTATTGGTGTAGAATATTTATGGCAATCCATACAGGTAAGATTTGCATTATAATGAGTTGAGTTTCTGTATCCTTCCACATAGAGAGTTTCAATATGACACGATGCACAGGCTTCGGAGTCTGAACTATAGGCTACACCACCAACAGATAAAGAAGAAGCAGTTAATACTGTAACCAGACCAATAATCACTACAGAAGCGATAACTCCAATTAATTTTAAAATCATTTCCCTATTCATAATGCTGACTCTTCTGTGGTATTCAAACTTCGTATTTTTTTAGATATATGTCTTTCCTAGAACAAATAAAAAAGAGTTATATTATTACGATTATTAACTAAAGATTAATGTTTTCGGAAATGCTGCAAGTCTCAGGTCCTCCTTTTAGGATCGATGATTATCTTGCGTTATCTATTATTTTTGTTGCCATATTTGGTGTTGCTATTCATTTCATAAGAGAGGTAGTATTAGGAAGACGTGGTCAACGATGGGATATGAAGTTTGAGCAGTCTGAGCGATATGATAAAATTCAGATTATAATTCATTGGCTCTTTCTAATATTTCTCTTCGCTTTGCTTATAACAGGTGTAATTATCTACAAACTAGATTATTTCATTTCTGTATTTCCCACAATTGGAGAAATTAATCTTAGAACTTTGGTTGGTTATCATTGGTATTTTTCAATTGCGTTACTTGATTTAGTAATCTTTCACGTAATATATGACTCAATTATAGTGCGTAAATATAGTAACTTTTGGATTACAAGAGTTGATATAAAAAATATGCAGATAATTGCACGAAATTTCTTTGGAATTTCCAAGAAATATCCACCAATAAAAAAGCTTCATCCAATGCAGAAGATATTTCATTTCGGCATAATTATTACAGTTTCTCTTTTAGGCTTTACAGGACTGACAATTTGGGAACCATTTCTTATATTTATTCGCAATATAGGGCTAGGACCCTTTGAAAATTGGCTCTATATCGAAAACAGCAGATACCTGCATGATCTATTCTCTTTTATTCTCATATCTTTAATGATAGGACATTTCTACTTTAGTGTATTAATACCAACCAATTGGAAAGTATTTAGAGGAATGACTTCCGGAAAACTAGATTTGAACTCCACTGAGAGTAATAAACAAGGTAAAAAGGAAAAAGTGTAATTTTATCCCTTAGAATAACATCTAATATTCATGTTTCTGAGCACAAAGATATTTCCTAAAAACAAATATTCTAAATCTATGATTTTTCTAAATAACATTGAATGTTACTTTAGATAATTAATTTAAGATATTTGATATTTATTTTCGTTTCTTTGTTTTGAAAACTAAAGCTAAAATTCCGAGTGCAGCTACTGCCCCGCCAATTGCTAGATATGACATTGTGCTAGATCCACCAACAACTGATGTTACTACAACTGTGTTTCCAGCAACTGTGCTTGTCACTGTAGCGGTGTCAGTTGTGATTGTAGTGGTTTTGGTTTGAATTTGGGTATAAGTCGTAGTGGCAACCCATGGAGGTATTTCTGCAATGGCGTAATTATCAGTATCTAAATTGATAAGTGGTGCAACAAAGATAGTTTCATCTTCAGTTTCTTCTAGAATCTCAGTTAATATTACGTCCCATCCTCCTTCGGAATTAGTGCTTACTAGCCTGACAATTGTCTTATTAATATCGTTTGATGAAATCCAACTATTAGGTACTCCAAAAGATATTTTGATATAAGTTACATCTTCGCTGGTGAGATTAGTATCAATTGTCAAATACTGATGAACTATACCATTCACTTCTTCAGAACCCTCAGGAGTAGAATCCATAAGTTCTATAGTGAATTCTGCGATATCTATCGGCTGCTTTGAATTAATCTCTATGTTTCTCACTGGAAAATCCAAACTATCAGAAACATCTATAGCAATGATTGTAGTATTAGCGATTTCAGGAATAGCAATATTAGCTTTATTTCCTGATATCTCAACTGTTACTCCTTGACCAAAAGCTAAAGGAGATATATTTATGGCCATAATTGCTACTAATAGAAAAGTAATTACAACATTAAACCGTTTCATCATCTTGTCAGCTAATAAAGTTCTTTCATATATCTCTTCCTTTTTATCTACAAACAACGATTTAAACGGTAAAGCATGATTAATAAGTCAAGTAAAAAATATCTATATATCCCAATCATTACCATAAATACCATATGAATAAAACCCCTGTAATTTTTATAGTGGTGATTGTATTTTTGGGGTTGAATATATTAATAGGTTACTTAGCTTTTGCAGAACCACCTGATTATCTTATTAATGCTACACCAGAATCTATCTCAGTTTATCAGGGAAATTCATCTTCTTTTAAACTAAATCTTACTTCTCTAAGAGATTTTGAGTCTAAAATGATGGTGGGAATTAAGGAAGCACCTGATGGAGTTGAAATATCAATGGAAAATGATGAGATACAACTTTCTAATGAAAAGAATCTTATTCTAAAAATGAATGTGAAAGTAGATTCTAAAGCTCCAGCAGGACTTTATGATATTGTGATTGAAGCAAACGGTAATGGATTATTACATTCAGTTGATTTAAAGCTAAACATCATAGGTACAGGTCAAATAATCGTGATAATACAAGATTTCTGGTATTTTCCTAACAATTTGACTGTTAGAACTGGAAGTGAAATTATTTGGATCAACAGGGACCTTGTTGGACACACCGCTACAGCAGACAACGGTGAATTTGATACTAACATGCTACAACAGAACCAAGCTTCACTATCGATTGTTTTTGATAAGGTAGGGGTATATCCTTGGTTCTGTGTTCCTCATCCTCAAATGGTAGGTGCCGTAAAGGTTATAGAGTGATTATTCAATTCTTTATCCCTTTTCCTCAACTATAACATAGGCTCTCATGTCTTCATGACCTATACCACAATAAAAAATACAATAAAACTCAAAATTTCCAACTTTGTCAGCTTTAAATTCTATTATTTCAGTTTGATTAGGTGCAACATTTGATGTAATGTTCCATGCTTCTATGTAAATTCCATGTGGAACATCTATGCTAGTTAAGTGGATTATTACATCATCACCTTCAAGAACTCTTATTTCTTTAGGGTAATATTCCCACATTAAAGCTGTAACATAGAAAACTTTTGTATCTTCTTCTCCTCCAAGAACTGGAAATCTAGATGTTTCATTCCAATATGTCACTCCAAATGTGGCTAAGACTATGATGATTAGAATAATTAAACTCATTAATCGTTCAAACCAACTTTTCTTAACTTGAATCTTGTTTTCCAATATTATTCACCTAAATATAGAACCATAAGTACACAATGGCAATTATTGCTGTTAGAGTAGCAAAAGGAATTAATGCTCTCAGAGTTTGTTTTTTATCTGAAAATATACTATTCAAAGAATTATATCCCACTTTCAAAGATAACAAGACACCTGAAAATGTAAAGACTGTTTCTGCGATTGGAATTGGCAATGTTATCGGTATCCATGGAAGATGGGTAGTTCCTAGGAGATTCCAACCTGCACCAAATGGGTCAGAGATAATAACTGGAATGTAAGACCATTCCATCATAATAAGTGAAAAGTTGAATCCCGCCCAAAGCATCAACCCCAAAGGAATATAGGCATACGCATAATTAACAAACAGTTCTTTCGTGGAAATATCTTTTGTACCAGAAAGTAAAATCGATATCCTTGAGGCAAGTAAGTGTAATCCTGGTAAAACTCCTAATACAATATCGATAATTAAAATTATGTAAAATAGGTGTTGAGTAACTCCAACAGAATTAGTGTAAAGTAGGAGGTCTCCCCAGCTTTTTATCCATGCCCATGGACCAAATAGAACTGCAGTATATACTAAAGGAAATGCTAGTAGAATTATAGCTCTCCAGGCCTCATCAGATTTCATTTTCATTTCTTTCGATTCAAGTTCAACCCCGAAAGGTCTAGCGTTAAGAGCTATATTGTCACGGGGACAAGTCTTGAAACATTCAGTGCAAAGACCACAATCAATATTTGAAACCATGTTCTGTGGGAATTCCAACCAAGGACAACCATACCCCTTTTCACTTCCCGTATAGCATTCTTTGTTGCATCCACCTTGTGATGATGGAGTAAGACAAATGCCTCTATCTTTAACCCGAACCTCAATGGGAGCATAAGATGAATAGACTCCGATAAAGAGACCAGGTGGACAAAGGTAACGACAGAATATTCTTCGAGGAAAGAGAATGAAGGTGATGGTTGCACCTGTTATTAACGTAATTACCGCTATTGCTGTTACGAATGGTTGAGTTACGAGTACAACCATCCAAATACCGAAGAAGATAAAGATAAAAATCTGGAGCCAAACATTCTTTAAAACCGTTGGCCATCGCATATTCATCAGTTTGGAGTCACCAAATTTGCTCCATAGTTTCCTTTGTATCAATTCACCTGGCCAAACTATTGGACACAAGAAGCACCAACTTCGTCCAAGAAATGGTACCAATAGTAGAGCAAGTAGAACTGACCAGAGAATCCAAGTGAAACCTACTGAAAAGTTCTTAGCTCCAGAGCTTATTCCTATTATTCCTGTAACTGCAACGAATATGAATGGCGCAAAAGCTAAAATTGTAGCAAAGGGTTGTAGATTTCTGCTAAGAATGATGCGTTTAATTAAATTGTTTTTGAGGAGGTCACGTTTTTTATATGCAGGCTTCATCTAATCTTCTCTCCTCATCCAAGCATAAGCAATGAATGAAACAATTAAGCCTGTTATCCCTAAAATGCTTCCAATAAAGCGGAGATTGGGCTGGACTTCAAGATGTGCCGTCATAAATGGATGTAGTGACCCACATATCGTAGAACAATGTATCCTGAACATACCTCTTTTATCAGCAACGAAAGATATTGTTTCAGGCGAACCCGGGGTTATGAGATCCTGTCTTATCTCGTAATCTTCAATATAAAATCCGTGAACTGCATCTATAGCTTCTATTGTGATTATTACTATATCACCTTGATTTACAACTAATCTTTCAGGATCAAATCCAAATCTAAACGCTTTCACAGTAAAATGTTTCACATAATTATCTTGTTGTTGAGCTTCTACAAGACTTATTCCTGTTACTACTGTAATTCCGATAATGATTAGTATTAGTAGTGCATAATGTTTGTTCAATAGGAGCTTCCTTTACCTGAATACCACTATCAAAGCTTAGTCTTGGAATAGATAAATAGCTTTATGGTCAGAAAAAAAATATTTCGTATAATTCAGCAAAGAAGTTTATCAGTAGGTTTATCAACAATTCAAACTAATCTAAAATGATTGGGAATCAAATCGACCAACGGAAGCAGTTTCAAACTCACAACTATTGCAGTACTATTCCTAATAATTGGTCTTCTTGCTGGGATAATAATAGGGCTTAATTTACCCTCAATTCTTTTATCTTTTCAACCTGAAGAGGACGAAACATCTTTTCTAAGAGTGGAAGGAGTTTCATCTGACGATGACCCATTCTTAGGTTCTCCTGAAGCACCCGTCACAATAATCGAGTTCAGTGACTTTGAATGTCCCTTCTGTAAAAGATTCTTTGATGGAACTCTAAAAGATATAATTACAAATTATGTAGATACTGGAAAAGTGAAATATGTTTTACGTGACTTTCCTATTTCGGATATACATCCTAAAGCAGAAATAGCTGCTGAAGCGGCCAATTGTGCAAATGAACAGAACAAGTATTGGGAATTCCACGATATACTATTCGAAAATCAAGAAGATTGGGTGTCTGGAAATACAACAGTTGAGTTCAAAAAATATGTCTCAACACTTGGTCTAAATGAGGAACAATTCAATCTCTGTCTAAAAAGCGGAAAATATGTTGATGAAATTATGAACGATATACAAGATGGGTTAGATGCTGGAGTACAGGGAACTCCCACTTTTTACATAAACGGTGTCAAAGTTGCGGGAGCACAAATGTATCCCATCTTTAAACAAGTAATTGATCAAGAACTTGAGGAATAAAATGCAATCTATATTCCCAATTTATTTATCACCTACATGTCCAAAATAGTGGGTATGCTGACCTTGAAAAATCTTCTCTCATTCTTACTTATCTTAATACTTAGTACACCTATTGTTAATGTTGCCATAGCCGCTCCATTAGCTGTTTCTGACAAAGATTGGCATTACGTTAATGGTAATTCATGGGCATGGAACTATAGTCCACAAACACAAATCAATAAGAGTAATGTTGATCAACTGGAGGTAAAGTGGATTTTTCCTATTGAAGGCACATCAGTTATTCCTGAAGCATTGAAAGTTATACATCCACAAGAGGGAGTAACAACCCCGCCACTAGTAAATGACGGAATAGTCTATATTCAAACCAATTTTCTCAAAACTTATGCTATAAATGGAAGTAACGGTAAGTCTCTTTGGACTCATGAATATACCCTAAATATCCCTGAAATTCAGGAAAGGCTTCCTTGGTCAGCTAATGTAAGACTCTTTCATCTTCACGGGATAAGATATTGGGAAAGTGGAAAATCTCTTCTTCTTCAAGGATTTGCATGCGATTTTTATGGATTGGATGGTCAGGCAGGAACAATGAAATTCCATATCACCGACCTTTGCGCCAACATACCTGGCAATTTATACAAATATTCTCCGACATCAGAACAAAATTCCATTGGAACCTATGAAAGAGGTAGACAATTTATTTTCCTACTCAGTCATGTTGAGGGTGGAGGTTGGACTGAAAGTGGGAGAAATATTGCAATGGGAATCGATATGGACACAAACAGTATTCTCTGGAGAGTGTTCAACTCTCCTCCTCAAGGTGAGTTTTCACGCGATTGGGCTTTACAGGAATGTAATCTAGGGTTCTTCAGAGATATCCCCTGCAGTGATGTCGCAGAACTTGTACCTGAAAACCTAGAATGGGATTGGGCTCCTGCTCCAAATACAAATCCACATCCGTCTAGTGGCGTTACTGCTTCATGGGGTCAACCAGTAATAGATGAAGACTCTGGGATATTATACATCAATACTGGTGCTCAGGTACCGTGGCCAAATGTTTCCTTGACTACTGGTCCTCGGTTATATGGAAGTACAATTATGGCGATTGATATGAATCAGGGGAAAAGAGTATGGTGGCAACAACCTCAGCCTCGTGATCCATATGATTTTGATTGTAATTGGAGCGGTATGTTAATAGATCATATTTCAATTGGTAAGGTCTATGTGAAAGGCTGCAAGGATGGTCACTGGATAGTTTCAAACGCAAGAACTGGAGAACCTATTCATATAATACAAGTTATGGATGAAATATATCCGGAAAAAAGAACTTTCCATATTACAGATCCATTCAGCTGGTACGATATGAAAGAGTTTAAGCAACCTGATCGCAGTTTATATCATGGAGAACCTCCAATAACTCTTGTTCCTAGTTATTTCAATGGTGCCTTTAGCACAGATCAATCATTTGATCCACAAACAGGTACAGTATATCATTATACAGCATTCACACAACTAAAAATCACCACTCTTCCAATGCGGGAAGGGAGAATTAGTGGTGTAATCCCAATAACAAATCTATCTGCAAATGTCACGATTGTTGCTAGAGATCTATTTACTGGAAAAATAAAATGGACTTGGTTCTACCCAATAAGCAACCAAAGAGCCCATATGGTTGTCTCAGGTGGAATGTTGTTTTCTGGTTTTACTGACGGAAATATGAGGTTTTTTGATAAAGATTCAGGAATTCTAATAGATACATTGCGTCTAGGTTCACCAATAGTTACTGGGGTCACAATGGGACAAGATTCAGAAGGCCATCAGAAAATTTTCACAATCGTGGGAGCTACCTCATTTGCTCGGCAAGAAAGTTATGGCTTAGCAAAGCAAAATATTGTTCCAGGAACTTTGATTGCAATTGGTATTTCAGAAAATATACCGAATAGTGTAACTACGACTGTTATTACTACAACTACTGTTAGTACTACAACGACTGTTACACATTTTGCATCTCAAAACGAAAGTGCATTTGAGATTATCTTTGTTTACATATTTTTGGGCTTAATTGCCTTTTTGTTGGTTGCTATGACAGTTTTATTGGCTAGAAAAAAAGGCGATTAATACAGAATGCCTCTGAGTTCATCTTCTCTCAAAGGTTTTGCTTCAGGTGGTCTCCAGATAATATTGCCTTTTCCGTCATAACCCGTTGTGAGTCCTTCATCTGAACTTGCATACATTATAGCGCCTACTGGGCAATATTTTACACATTGCGGGTTACCACCACATAAGTGGCATTTTGTTGCAATCTGCTTCTTACTGTTGAACCTAACACGAGATAAATCAAAAATCTTAGCACACCCCTCTACACACTGTTGGCAACCTATACACTCTCTAGTATTTACAACTCGGGCATTAGTACCAGGAGTTGTTTCAGGTGTTAATTTACCTGAAAGCAAAGATGTCAATCTTCCTTGAAGCTCTGGAACACCATCTTCATTTCCTGTATCTACCTGCAAAGCTCCTGTAGGACAAGAATACATACATCCTGGCCATTCACATTGTGAACAAGGATTAGGTAAATAGTCTCCTGAAAAGTAGTCCTTTACTATCTGTATCTTAGATAGGTCAGGTTGAACTTCTCCATCATTGTTCATTGTACACGCGGCTTGGCAACTTCTACACCCTACACAAAGATCCATATCTGCAACAATCGCTCCTTTTGATTTTAGAGGCTTTCCAGGTTCAGTAGTATGATTGAAATATCCAATAGCTGATGATCCTTCAATCGTTGCTACTGCACCAATTATTGCTGCACCTGCAACAAACTTTCTTCTAGAAGTAGTCATCTTTCCTGATTCTTTGCTCATGACATCATCCTTCTTCTTTTAGTATTCACCGTAAATACTGGAATATATAGATATTCTTTGCTCATGACATCATCCTTCTTCATCTGGTGCTGGAATTAACTCCGGTTCATCACTTGAAGAGAAATGTTTTTCTTGATATTCTTTAGGTACTGTACCTGAAAACATGCTCTTGAAAGTAGGAGCATTCTCTCTTCTCACTCCGAAGTAAACGTGCATAACTACCATAGTAATGAGAACAAATGTAAGCATATCATGGATGTATCTTGCCCAAAATGATATGAAATCAAAGCTTAGAGGCAACCACCATATGGGAACCAAGAATCGATAATTCGCACTCATCATAAATCCTGTCGCACCTATAAGCACAATCACAATAGCAAATCCAATGTGTAACATCTTTTGTCCAATATTGAACTTGGGAAACTTTACATATTCTTTTGAAATTCCTAGGAAATTCTTAGCTAAGATATTTTGTGCTTTAAAGTCCGCCTTTGAAGGTATTTCACTCCAAAAGATTCCTTTAATTCCTGTGTCATAAATGATATGCATAATAAGTCCACCTAAAAGTGCAAATGCTGCGTATATGTGTAAACCAAAAATTAACGGCATAAAATTCTCGCCAACGAGGGTAGTAACAAATGATGAGAACGGTCTTGTTCCGAAAATATTCAAATCATATATTGTGAGGCCAGTCCATAATAGCACTAATAATGCCCCAAGATTTGCCCAATGGTAGATCCTTTGTATCAAATCGTATCGTTGTACTGTCTGGTTACTCAATATCAATGTGACTCCTTGATTGGTGGTCTTATGTGTCTTACAATGAAATGGACAGTTACTGCTATTATTCCAGTAGTGACAATTAATAATCCTATTTCATCCACGAATCGATTTTGCCATACATTTGGCGTGTAAAACACATTTGAAAGCGCTTGAAGTATCATATACTTCCCTAACCCAACGTATTATTATCTATTAAAAAACCTTGCTAAATATTTTCAAGGAAAAAATAATTTGTATTTGTTTATAATCCATCTGGTAAATACTTCTTTTCTCGTAAATATTCTACTTGAGAAACAGTATATCTCCACAAAACGTCTGCTCGGTCATCCTTAAAGTCCCAAGGAGCTATCATAACTATGTCGTTTTCTCTTACCCACATACGTCTCTTCATCTTTCCCCTTATTCTTGCCATCCTTGTTTTTCCGTCTGTGCATTGCACTATGAGGTGTTCTCCGCCGGACATCTTCAAGACTCGTGCTAGTAGCTCATTTTCTTCTGGAAGCATAAGTTTTTTTAGGTTTGCTTCGTTCAGGACCTTTCGTTTACCTATCTTTGACTCCTCATTAAGTTCTAAAACCCATACGGATTTAACTCTTTTTAGAATTTATAAACGAGAAACTCCAGTTAGGTCATAAATAGTTTGCATTAATTCGTCGATTTTTGTTTCTCCTGCTAATGATTCTCCTATTATCCTTATTTCTTCTTTATCTCTGCCTAAACTCAATTCTTGAGCTCTTTTTATTGTGGGTTGATCCCATACCTCTTTATCAACCACCCCGGGCCAGATTCCATAACTCTTTATTATGCTCAACCCTACAATATCATTCGCAATTCTATCTCCGCTTGCTATAATTAGATTTGTATCACGTACTTCTCCTGAATCATCAGATTCACCATAAGATACTAAGCTCTTGGTACCATCCATAATCACGAGATCTGGATTTACTAAGATACTCAATTCAGCTGCGGCCTCCGCTGGATTTCCACAGGCATGAAAAACCTTTGTTGTGGGTTTCCATTCTGGATCAAATCTGCTATCCCTATGAATAGTGCCTACAAAATTCTTCATACTCATGGTATAATTGGTCACATTATGGCTCTTGACAACAGGTACATTAATGAGTCTCTCAGCTTCATAGATTGGTTTTGAAATTCTTGTTTCTGTCAACCATTTCCCTCCAGGAATCTGGACTGTTGTATACTCTTCATCTTCTAGAAACATCACTTCGCCTCCTGCATCTTCAACTGCTTTCATTATTCCTTGGTCACGCATAACTTCACTAGTTTTATTGTTGATATTTGATGAATCTCCTACGGTAACTTTAGCTGCACCAGCTTCAAACAACATCTCAACGATAGTGCCAACAACCAAAGGATTAGTAGATGCCGGATGAGCATTATTGCTGTTAGTATTTGGTTTCACTAGAACACTTCTACCATTCACATCTATCTTTTCTAAACCTCCTAAAAGTTCAACACTCCGCCTAACCATTTTTGGAATATCTTCTTGATTCCCAGTTCCTTGAACAACACTGACTAGACTCTTTTCTCCATCAAGATAGGCGTTCTTTGGATATGATTTTGGATTAATTTGTTGCGTTGAGGTTTTTGTAGTGATCTTTCTTGTAGTTGTAGTCGTTTCATTCATATTCCCGCTGAGGTATAAACTACCTCCGGTTGCCGCTACAATTACCGCAGCTCCCCCTACAGTTGCAGCTAAATAAATTACTCTTCTACGTGAAAGAGGCATCTTCCATTGTATAACTTTGAATAATAAAAATGTTAGGTTTTCAATACTGCACCTGAACTTGCTGAAGTAACCATCTTTGCATATCTTAAAAGATATCCACTTTTAACCTTTGGCTCAATGGGTTTCCATTTTCTTCGTCGATTCTCGAGGTCATCCTCATCAAGGATGACATTCAGTTCTCGGTTTTTAATGTCAATCTGAATTGTATCTCCTTTCTCCAAAAGAGCTATAGGTCCACCATCTGCTGCTTCTGGAGATATATGCCCAATACTTATTCCTCTTGTGCCTCCAGAAAATCTTCCATCAGTGATCAATGCTACTTCTTTTCCCAAACCCATCCCATTTAGCGCAGCCGTTGGTGCTAGCATTTCAGGCATACCTGGTCCCCCTTTTGGGCCTTCATACCTTATCACAGCCACCTCTCCAGATTTTACTTTGTTCTTCGATATCTTCTCTCCAGCTTCTTCTTGGGATTCAAATATTACAGCTGGCCCCTCAAAATATTTAATATCTGGGTCAACTGCCCCTATTTTCAGAAGTGACCCTTCTGGTGCTAAATTACCGTATAAGGCAATTAATCCTCCATTTGCACTGTAAGGATTTTCAAGCTTTCTGATTACTTCATCATCCAATATTTTGCTATCGGATATGTTTTCTCCCAAGCTCTTGAGAGTTACTGTCATTGAATGCATATTAAGAACATCTGGTTTACGGCTTATCTCTTTAAGAATGGCTGATACCCCTCCAGCTCTATCCACATCTTCAATATGCCAATCTGATGCTGGACTAACTTTGCAAATATGAGGTACTTTTTCCATAATATCATTTATCCGTGAAACCATAAAATCTGCATTAGATTCATGAGCTATTGCCAATAGGTGAAGAACAGTATTTGTGGATCCACCCATTGCCATGTCAAGAGCCAAAGCATTATCCAAGGATTCAGGAGTTACTAATTCCCGAGGTTTAACATCTTTCTGAATAAGTCTGATTATCTGTTTACCCGCCTTTTTTGCCAATTCTTCACGTTTAGATGTATCAGCAAGAATTGTTCCATTTCCAGGTAAAGCTAATCCAAGAGCTTCACAAAGACAATTCATAGAATTTGCAGTAAATAGTCCGGAACATGATCCGCATCCTGGGCATCCATACCTTTCCAGTTCCCTAAGTTCTTCTTCTGAGATTTTTTTTGATTGATATGCTCCTACACCTTCAAAAACAGATATCAAATCTACAGTTTTTCCACTAGGTGTCTTTCCCGCTTTCATTGGACCTCCACTAACGAATATTGTAGGTACGTTAGTTCTTATGGCTCCCATAAGCATTCCTGGCACTATCTTGTCGCAATTGGGAATGCAGAGAAGACCGTCAAAGCGGTGTGCTTCAACCATAGTCTCTACAGAATCCGCTATTATTTCACGGCTTGGAAGTGAATACCTCATTCCTACATGGCCCATAGTAATGCCATCATCGACACCAATAGTGTTGAATTCGAAAGGAACTCCTCCAGCTTCACGAATCGACTTCTTAATTATCTTGCCAAACTCTTGCAGATGCATATGTCCTGGAATTATATCTACAAATGAATTGGCTACTCCAATGAAGGGTTTCTCGAAGTCTTCGTCATTAAGACCTACTGCCCGAAGAAGACTACGATGAGGTGATTTTTCTATCCCTTTTTTAACCATGTCACTACGCATTGTTCTTCCAATCCCTTTTCATTTTACTATGCTTTATAATTTAATTGTTGTTTTACTTACAAAAAAATGTATTTGTTTTGATTTATATATGATTAAAATTTTAACTAATACTCAATTTTTTTTTATGATATTCTCCAAATACACAAAAAACTTATAAACATAAACAAGTTTGAAATTTTATACAAATGATGAGCATACTAGAAACTTTTACCAGTCGATTAGGATTAACTCTTCTGGTAGCAAACGATGTTCCAGTGTTGTCTCTATCAGTACTTATTTAAGTCCACACCACAAAAAAAATCGTTTGTGTGTATGTGGGTCAAAATTTTTGAATGAGATGTTATAGTATGTCAAAAATATCTGGTAGTCAAGCCCTTTTAGAAGGGTTATGGAATGAAGGTGTTAGGGTAGTCTTTGGTCTACCCGGTGGAGCCATAATGCCTGTTTATGATGCTTTATTGGATAGTGAAATCCGACATATACTTGCGAGACATGAACAATCAGCAGCACACATGGCTGATGGATATGCTCGTGCTAGTGGTAGGCCTGGAGTATGTATTGCTACATCCGGTCCCGGAGCTACAAATCTAGTGACTGGAATAGCTACTGCATTCGCTGACTCCTCTCCAATAATTGCAATAACAGGTCAGGTTGCTACTCCTACTATCGGGAAGGACTCCTTTCAGGAATGTGATATTGTCGGTATCGTTACACCAGTTACAAAGTATGCTTTCCAACCTATGCAACCCCAAGAAATCCCTCTTGTTGTTAAAAAGGCCTTTAAAATTGCTTCAACAGGGCGTCCTGGACCTGTTTTGATAGATCTCCCTCGTGATATTCAAATAAATGTGGCTGATATGAATGTTCCAAAGAAAGTGGATATCAGAGGGTATAATCCACATATAACACCGCATCCAGTTCAGATAAAGAAGGCTGCTGATCTACTTCTGAATTCAGATAAACCAATAATCTGGTCTGGAGGAGGAGTGATTATCTCGAATGCTGCTACTTTACTCCGTGAAGTAGCTGAATTTCTTATGGCTCCAGTAGTGACTAGTCTCATTGGAAAAGGAGGTTTTCCAGAGAATCATCCTCTATCATTAGGTCCAATCGGGATGCATGGTAGGCCTGAAGCTAATAAAACAATTTGTGAAGCTGATTGTATTCTTGCTGTTGGGGTTAGGTTCTCAGATAGATCTACAGGAAGATTTGATGAATTCGGGAAAGATGCTCGAATAATCCACATAGATATAGACCCTGCTGAACTTGGTAAAAATAAGAAGGTTGAGCTACCTATAGTTTCGGATGTTGGAATAGCGTTAAAGTCTTTAATTGCATCGATGAAAAGAAAGATTGTAAAGAAAGATAAGACTTTATGGCAAAAAAGAGTGCAGGAAATTAAATCACAAATTAGAGAAGGTGATTTTGGTAGTGGCAATGGGATATATCAATCTCAAATAGTTAAGAAGATACGGGAGCTTCTTCCATCAAATGGGATACTCACCACTGAGGTAGGAAAAAATCAGATGTGGGGGGAACTCTATTATCAGGTTATAGAACCACGAACTTGGATAACATCCACTGGATTAGGTACAATGGGTTTTGGATTCCCTGCTGCGATTGGCGCAAAAGTTGCAAAACCAGATGTACCTGTTGTTGACCTTGCTGGTGATGGTAGCTTTAGGATGACAGAAAACTCTCTTTCAACATGTATGGCTGAAGACATTCCTGTGATAGTTGTTATACTGAATAATTCAACACTCGGTATGGTTGAGCAATGGCAGAGACTATTTTATGATAGAAGATATTCTGGTGTCAAACTAGGCAACATACCTGATTTTGTGAAATTAGTTGAAGCATATGGTGCTCAAGGTCTTCATGCTCAATCCATCAAAGAATTTGAGAAAGCCTTCAAAGAAGCTATTATTAGTGATGTCACTACAGTGATAGATTGTCCTGTTTCACCTGAAGAAGATGTCTTTCCGTTTGTTCCACCCGGTAGAGGATTAAATGAAGTATTATTCGATTCTGAGGGGCAGAAATGATGGAGAACACATTCATACTTTCAACCGTTGTTGAAAATAAACCCGGTGTCCTATTCAGAGTTGCGAATATGTTCAGAAGGCGCGGTTTCAATATTGATAGCATAAGTGTAGGGCCAATAGAAGAGAATGGTCTCTCAAAGATGACTATCACTATCTATGGTGATAGAGATGTTGCTGAGCAGACAGTTAAACAGATGAGCAAGTTAATCGATGTTGTTAAAGTTCAAGTTTTTGATTACGAAGATACTGTGCAACGAGAGTTAGCTTTAATAAAAATTCAATTTTCATCAAACAAGTCCCTCTCAGAACTTACCAATTATTGCAGCATATTTCGTAATCGTGTAATAGATGTTTCTCCAGGTTCTATGATTGTTGAAGTAACAGGTACACCAGAGAAAATAGATGCATTCATAGATATTGTATCAGGATATGGAATAAAGGAGATGGCAAGAACTGGGATAACTGCCTTACAAAGAGGAACAAAAAAATGAGTAATAATGATGAAAAAATTCGTATTTTTGACACCACTCTGCGTGATGGTGAACAAACTCCTGGAGTATCTTTAACTCGAGAAAATAAGCTCCAAATAGCGAAACAACTTGATCGTCTAGGTGTCGACATCATAGAAGCGGGATTTCCTATTACATCTAAAGGTGAGAAAGAATCTGTCAAGTTAATAACAAAAGAAAAACTTAACGCAGAAATATGTGCCCTAGCAAGAACTAGTAAAAAAGATATTGATGAAGCTTTGGATTGTAATGTTGATTCTATTCACACATTCATTGCCACATCCGACCTTCACTTAAAACATAAACTGAAGATAAAACGAGAAGAGGCCCTTGAAAAAGCAGTTGAAGCTATCGAATATTGCAAATCTCATGGTGTAATTGTGGAATTTTCAGCAGAAGATGCAACCAGATCTGATATTTCATTTCTAAAAGAAATTTTTAATGCAGCTTGCGATGCAGGTGCTGATCGAGTAGACATCCCTGATACAGTTGGAGTTATTACCCCGGAGGCAATGTTCAAGCTTGTAACAGAAATTAAAACAGTTGTAAATATTCCCATTAGCCTACATTGTCATGATGACTTTGGGCTTGCAGTTGCAAATACATTAGCAGGGATAAATGCAGGAGCAAAGACAGCGCATGTTGCTGTAAATGGATTAGGTGAACGAGCTGGTAATGCTTCCCTTGAAGAGTTTGTTATGTCGCTTTATAGCTTACACCGAAAGAAAACAAATATCAAAACTCAATTGATATATGAAACATCTAAACTTATTTCCAGAATTACAGGAATAGCATTACCTCCCAACAAGGCAATAGTCGGAGACAATGCTTTTGGACACGAATCTGGTATACATACACATGGTGTTTTGACTATGCCTATGACATACGAACCAATGGCACCTGAGCTAGTTGGAAGGCGAAGATGGATTCAGGCAGGAAAACATGCAGGAGGACACGGAATATCGGCACAGTTAAAGGAGCTTGGGATAGATGTTTCCAAAAATCAATTAAGTGATATTGTTGCAAAAGTTAAGGAGCTTGGTGATAAAGGGAAGCGACTGAGTGACTCAGACCTTTCAGCATTAGCAAGAGCTGTTGCAGGTCAAACTTCACTTGAAGAAAAAATAGTAAAATTGCAAGACTTTTCGATAATGACAGGTTTACGTATGGTACCTACAGCTTCTGTAAGAGTGACGATTGACAATAAGATTTTTGTTGCATCAAAAACAGGTGTAGGTCCTGTTGATTCTGCTATGAAAGCATTACAGAAAGCAACAGCAAGTTTTGGCGAGATTATGCTCAATGAATACAGACTTGAATCTATTACAGGAGGATCCGATGCTTTAGCCGAAGTACGCATAAAGGTTGAAGATTCGGAAGGTGTATCTGCTTCTGCGAGTGCTGCAGGAGAAGATATAGTGGTAGCAAGTGTAGAAGCAATGCTTGATGGAATAAATAAAGTATTGATAAAAAGAAGAAACATGGATTCTAAAATACCTAAATAAAATGATAATTCTATTAAACTGCAAATCATATGAAGAGCGATAACAATTTGAATATTATTGAAAAAATACTCAGTAAAGCTGCAGGAATGAACGAAGTGGTACCGGATCAGATTATCGATGCTAAAATTGACTATGCAATGATAAACGAGATAACTGGATATTTAGTGGCGAATTATTTCAGAGATGTAGGTGCAAAGAAAGTTTGGGACCCTAATCGTATAGCTATCATTTTGGATCACACTATCCCTGCACCAACAGCTGAAGCAGCTGAACTGCACCGTATTGTTAGAGCATTCGCAAGAGAATTCAGTATACCTGGATTCTATGATGTTGGGAGAGGTGGGGTTTGTCATCAAGTTATGATGGAAAAAGGATACGTAAAACCAGGAGAAGTTATTGTCGGGGCAGATTCTCATACAGTAACTTACGGTTCATTAGGTGCGTTTTCAACAGGGATTGGTTCAACTGAGATGACATCAGTATTCATAACTGGAAGACTCTGGTTCAAAGTACCCAGAGTGGTTAAAATAGATGTTAGTGGTGAATTCAGTAAATTCGTTGGTGCCAAAGATCTCTTCTTACACGTGGCAAAGGAAATTGGATTCAGTGGTGCTACCTATATGGGACTAGAATTTGGTGGCTCAACTGTAAAAGATATGAGTGTATCTAGCCGTATGACTCTCTGCAACATGGCCATTGAAGTGGGTGCAAAAGCTGGTATTGTAGAACCGGATGATAAAACTACAAATTATGTCAAAAGCAAAACTTCTGATTCGTTCACACTTCTAAAGAGTGATAAAGATGCTGAATATGAAAGAACTATGGATATTGATGTGACCAATATGTCTCCTCAGGTAGCTTGCCCAGATGCAGTGGACAATGTAACAACTGTTTCTGAATTAGATAATATCGAACTTGATCAAATATATCTGGGTTCCTGTACGAATGGTCGAATCCAGGACCTTCAGGTAGCTGCTAATATATTGAAAGGCAAAAAAGTAAGCACTCGAACACGGTTAATAGTTGTACCTGCTTCACAAGAGATATTTGTTGAAGCAATGAATACAGGTTTAATACAAACATTCGTTGAGGCTGGTGCAGCTATAGCTACAGCCTCATGTGGAGCATGTTATGGTGGGCATCTTGGTATTCTTGCATCAGGAGAAACCTGTTTAAGTACAACAAATCGAAATTTCATTGGCAGAATGGGTGACCCCAATTCGAAGCTATATCTGAGTTCTCCAGCAGTAGCTGCAGCTTCAGCACTGACAGGGCAAATTACAGATCCAAGTAAACTGAGGTGATATAATTCTTGATTGTTGATGCTAATGTACTAAAATATGGTGATGATATTAATACCGACCTTATAATACCTGGAAAATACTTAGTCATAACAGACGAGAAAAGGTTGGGCCAACATGCAATGGATGGTATAGATCCTGATTTTTATAATAAAAGTCGTAATGGTTCGATATTAGTAGTTGGTGAAAACTTTGGTTCAGGTTCTAGCCGTGAGCAAGCTCCAATATCTCTAAAGAACGCAGGTGTAAAATGTATTGTCGCAAAATCTTTTGCTAGAATATTCTATCGAAATGCGATAAACATAGGACTACCAATCCTTGAATGTGCAGATTTATGGAGTGAAGTACGAGATGGTGACACTTTATCAATTGTTTTAGAGCAGGGAACAATAACAAATAAAATGGCGAGTCGAATATTTCAAGCTAATCCTCTACCTCCATTTATATTGGATATAATACAGCACGGTGGGTTACTTAATAAACTCAAAAAGTCTCTATAATCCAAGAAAAATGAAATAAAAAAGTAGTTTAGGCAGACCCTAAATGCTTTTGAATCATTTGTCTAAGCTTATCTTCACTTACTGCACCTACAGCCATATCAATTGGCTTACCTCTTGAGAATAACATAAACGTTGGAATCGACATAACACGATATTTAGCAGATAAATCTCCATTATCATCCACATTAAGTCTAGCGAAGACTATCTTATCCCTAAATTCAGATGCAAGCTTCTCGAATATCGGATGCATCACCCTGCAAGGACCACACCACTCTGCCCAGAAATCCACCAACACTGCTTTGTCATTGCTCATTATCATATTGAAATTTGATGCCGTAAGTTTTGTTGGTTCTGTACTCATCCTAATCTTCACACTATACAGAAGTAAAAATTACTTCCATTTAAATCTCTCTTCAAATTGAACTAATATTTCACCAGATCCCACTTTTCAAAAATCTATTTTAGATTTAGAGATCTATTAGGAATCGCACCGATACTTTTCCTTTCTTATCATTGATGCGCATCATATGATATGTAACCGCTTTCGCCTCTGTTTTTGGCTTATGCTTTTTCAGATTCAAAGTTTCACCGATACCTACTCCCTTAATCTCAAAACCTCTCGAGTTTTTACGAATTTTCACATTGAATGAAGAAAAAACAAGCCCATTCATAGTAACCTTTACCAAGACCAACTCTAACCAATTGTAAAGCAAACCCATTAGATCTCTGGCGTATACAACAAATTTTTCCTCATTTTTTTCTTCAATAGTTTTGATATCGATCATAGTGTCAACAAGACCACGAGCTGCATTTTCAAAGGCTTCATCAAGGTTTGTTCCATATGCCTCAATTAATGCATCCGCCGTATGTTCCAGAAAAGTGTAACGCTTCAAGTAAAATCTCTACCAGTTTTCATATCTATATATTGTAGCTTTACCCATGTAAATCAAGGTTTGCACCCAGAAACCAGATTTGCATTACTACATTACCTCTTGCTCGTATAACACTAAACCCGTCGTTCTCTATCCAAAACGAAACAACACAATTCCTATGTATAACAAAACGATTCCGATAAAAGCCCGGCAACCATTCTATATTTAGATTCTGGAAGAGTTTCATATAATAAAATTACCGTGTGACCTACGGCAATTAATCCAAAAAAAAATAAAATAATTGTATCAATAGTTTTATGTGAATTTCAAAACAGTAAAAGTTCCTAATAGACTTTACAAACTCCTTGGTTAATCCACTTTTAATTATCTATATAAAAAAGAAAAATATTTTTCAACAGTTTTAAATGGACCCAAAAAGATAAGGTATTTCGCCGGGATGGCAGAGTGGTCAACTACGGTCCATAATAATGCGCGGGCCTTGAGAGCCCGTGACTCTTCGGGGTCTCGTGGGTTCAAATCCCACTCCCGGCGTATTTTCAATACATTTTTTCAAATATGCAGGTTTTAATAATGAACTATCCAAATAGAGTTATTCTCGAAATTTTATTGCAGATACGAAATTCTACGTTTCCACTTATTCATTTCGATATTTAGATTTTTATCCAAATCGGCCTGTTCCTTTGAAATTAACGGCAAAGCATCGGGAGATTGTATCAGGGGTCCACGAATTACACCTGGTGATTTAATTTTCTCGAGGGTAGTAGGAGGTTTCTCTAATAAGGCAGCAATCATCCTCGTTTTTTCTTCTTGGTCAATATTACCCTTATTCATCATCAAAATCTTATCTATATATTGAGCTGGTATCTCTCTGAAACCATAAGGATTTACTCTAGGATTCATCATTATATCACCCTCCAATTTTCCACCTATCCCGAGTTTTCCATTGTATAAGCTATCACGTCTTATTAGCCATGATTCCCTCTCTCCAGTGATAAAGAGTTCAGGATATCCATCCTTCGTGACACCAGAATACAACCTCCAACCATCTGGCCGCCGATAATATTTCTTCCAAAACTCCGCCAATATTACGTTTTCAGGAATTAATTCCACAATCCATTCTACCAATTTCAACCAATATAAGCAATCATTTTGCAAAAAATAGCTTTTAGGTCTATCTATTCTTTATGGCTCTAAGCGCATTTAAAGTATACTTTTTGTTTCTACTATTATGATCTAATACTTGCAAACCTATTATTATATTTGCTTCTTCCTGAAAAGTAGAAAAGTGATGAACCTATTGTCAATACTTCAATAAATTTCAATATTCTTATCCATAAATACAGATATTTAGATATCCTTATATACGAATAGTCAATCAATCATAAAATATAAGGTGGGAAATGAATCGATTCGATTATTGAAGTCCTTGATACCACACTCCGAGATGGCGCACAAACCCTAGGTGTTACCTTTTCATTACAAGATAAATTAAGTATCGCTGAAAGGCTCGACCAACTAAAATTCGACTTTATTGAAGGAGGATTCCCTGGCTCTAACCAAAAGGATACACAATTCTTCAAGGCCGCCAAAAAACTGAATATGGTAAATTCAAAAATTGTTTCCTTCGGTAGTACCCGAAGAAAAGAGGTTATTCCCAAAGAAGATGTATCTCTATTACAACTCCTTGATACCAAGACAGAAACTGTAGTCTTATTCGGAAAGTCTTGGGATCTTCATGTTAAGGATGTTCTTAACACTACGCTTGAAGAGAATCTGAATATGATATTTGACTCAATAAAATATCTTCGAGAACAAGGACGCGAAGTTATTTTTGATGCAGAACATTACTTCGATGGCTTCAAATCAGATCCTGATTATTCTCTCGGAACTTTAAAGTCAGCTGAAAGGGCTGGTGCGTATGCTATAGTACTATGTGATACCAATGGTGGAACATTAACGCATGAAGTTGAACTTATAACTAAAAAAACGGTGGCTAAAATCGATTCCAAAGTAGGAGTACATTGTCATAATGATACGGGATTAGCTGTAGCAAATACATTAGCTGCAGTAAAGGCAGGTGTTACTCATATCCAAGGTACTGTAAATGGTTTTGGTGAAAGATGTGGTAATGCCGATTTATGCCAAGTGATACCTTCATTAAAATTTAAAATGGGCTTAGAGGTTCTTGGGACTGGAAAAACTGCTGAGGAGAATCTGAAGGAATTAACTTCGCTTTCAAGGTATGTTTACGAGTTGACGAACATACCCACAAAAGCTCACCAGCCTTATGTTGGGTCAGGTGCTTTCTCACATAAAGCGGGTATGCATGTTAATGCTATATTGAAACATTCTGGTGCCTATGAACATATCAATCCAGAGGTCGTTGGGAACAAACGTAATTTTCTCATATCTGAGCTGGCGGGAAAATCAGGAATCGTGAGAGTTGCATCTGATCTTGGGTTTGATATAGCAGAACGATCAGATGTTGTTGAAAAGATTCTGGAGCAAGTAAAGAAACTTGAATCAGAAGGTTATCATTTAGAAAATGCTGATGCGACTCTTAGCTTAATCATACTTAAAGAACTTGGTCAGAATATTGAACCATTTAAAATAAGGAGATGGAAAGTATCCATCATCAAAGAAAAAACTTTGAAGGTAAACGCAGAGGTAACAGTTGAAGTAAATGGAAAAGATTACCGAGAATTTGGAGTAGGCATTGGACCCGTCCATTCACTCGATATAGCTATTCGAAAGGCTCTAATTCGCCGATTTTCAGACCTTGATAAAGTCAGATTGATTAACTACAAAGTTACAGTTGTAGATAGTATAGGCGGAACCGCTTCGCCAGTAAGGGTCTTTATTGAATTTCGTGAAGATTGTCATAAATGGGCTACCACCTCAGTATCTGGAAATATTACTGAGGCAAGCAAAAGGGCTCTCGTAGAGGGTTACACATATTGGCTCCTATTACTTTCTTCACACAAGTAGTGGTGAAATTTTAAATGAATAAAAAACAAAGATCTGAAAACGCTTTTACACAGAGGATAGAAGTAGCAGGTCATCTCATAGACTCTATGATATTATCCAGAATATTTGACAGAATCATGGATTTGAAAGGAGAATTTGAAGTCGAACAATTCAAAATAGGTCGGAAAACGGGAGATCATAGTTATGCCCGCCTGTTAGTGAAAGGACATAATAAATCTCATCTAAACAAAATGCTTGAAGAAATATACCGGGATGGCGCAATACCTGTTAAGCTTGAAATCGTACAATATCAAGCTGCCCCAGATGATAAGGTGTTACCTAATAACTTCTATAGCACCACAAACAATCCAACCTACGTATTCATTGAAAATAATTGGATAGAAGTGGAGAACCAAATGATGGATAAAGTGATAATGTTGGATATAAAGAATCATCGTTCAGTATGCAAACCAATTCGTGAAATAAAAAAAGGAGATCTTATTGTTATTGGTGAAACAGGCATAAAGGTGGTTCCACCTGAGCGCCCCAGGGAAGGAATAGGTGTTTTTCAATTTATGAGCAGTCAGAGCTCTATAGAGAAACCCACACAAACTATTTCCAAAAGAATAGCAGAAGATATCTTCAAGACTAAACGACAAGGTGGAAAAGTTGTCGTAGTTGCTGGACCAGCTGTTGTTCATACAGGAGCCGACACTTCTCTAGCAAAATTGATACAAGATGGTTATGTAGATGCCCTACTAGCGGGAAATGCACTAGCGGTTCATGATGTAGAATATTCTTTATTTGGAACTTCTCTAGGCCTGAATCTCGCTGATGGGACTCTCGCATCCAGAGGCCATAGAAATCATATTGCGGCTATAAACGAAGTCTTCAAAGCCGGATCTTTGGAAAAGATGTCACAGACAGGTAAATTAAAAAGTGGAATAATCTATGAATGCATCAAACATAAGGTACCCTACATCTTAGCCGGCAGTATTAGAGACGATGGCCCTTTACCAGGAGTTATCACTGATAGTGTAAAAGCTCAACTTGCATATCGAGAAGTTCTGAAAAAAGTTGATGTCGTCATAATGGTTTCAACTATGCTTCATTCAATAGCTGTAGGAAATCTTCTACCATCTACTGTAAAGGTTATAGCAGTTGATATAACCCCATCTTCAGTCACAAAACTTCTAGATCGAGGTTCAGGCCAAGCTATTGGACTTATATCTGATGTGGGCACGTTTCTTCCACTTTTAGTTGATTTTCTAGAAAATTTAAAACGTTCAGAACACCTTCTTTAACGTAGATAGTTTTTTTGCGAAGATTAATTAATACCCAAAATTTCTAGATACTTTAATCTTTCAGTATTAATTCTGGTGTTTACCTATTACGAATAAATAGTGATAAATAAAATATGCTCTTTATTCTTTATCTATAAACTCTGAGGCCTTAGGTGGCTCCGGTGCTAATCCTTTTCTTTTTCTAAGCTCCAAGATAATCTCTGACATGACTGATTTAGGTGCAGGTGACCATGATTTGAAATGAGTGTTCCAGATGGCTTTTCCAGAGGTTGCACCACGCATAGATTGAGATAAATCAAATGTTTCGGCAGCTGGTACTTCACCATCGATCATTGTTAGGATGCCTTTCTGCTCTACATTCAACATCTTCCCTCTCTTTGAAGATATCACACCTGAGATTGCACCTATCTGTTCAGCTGTACATTTTACTTCTATCCCCAATATGGGTTCGAGAAGAACCGGTTTCGCAGATAGCACAGCACCCAATATTCCTCTACGGGTCGCAGGCATTAACTGTGCATATGTTCTATGTGCTGGGTCTTCATGTGGTACATAATGGTGTAATATCACTTTTAGGCCTCTGCAGTATTCATAAGCCAAAGGACCATTTAACATAACATCTACGAATCCCGCCCTCATGGAATCCAGTGATTCCTGCAAAAACTGGACACCTTTAGTAGCGTCAACAAACAAGTTACCACGATCATCTAGAGCTACCACTTTTCGCGACTCATCAGTAGCCCAACCTTTTTCTCTAAGAATCATTGCCATCTCCTTCTTATCCATATTCTCATGTATCTTTCCAGTTCGTATTAATTCAATGACTTCTGGAGTAAGTGGTTCTATTCGCATGAATATCTTGTTATGTCTATTTGGTGATTTTGACATAAATGGTCCAGCTCTTCCTTGAATGGCTTCCCTATAGTTAATCAAAGGTTCAGACGTTATTATTTCTAGACCTGCATCTTGAAGGAGAGTGGTTGCTACTTCTAGATGTAGAAGTCCCATACCCGCCATTAGCATTTCTCCACTTTCCTCATTTATTTTGACTACCAAATTTGGATCTTCTATACTTAATTTTCTCATTGCATCTACTAGTTTTGGAAGTTCACGTGGCTGTTTTGACTCTACTGCAACAGTGACTACAGGCTCTGAAACATATTTTATATTTTCAAAGAGATGAACATCCTTTAATGTGGATATTGTTTCTCCTGCTCGTGCATACTCAAGACCAAGAAGAGCAGGAATATTGCCTGCTGAAATTTTGTCAACTATTTCACGAGCTGCTCCCATATATATGTTAACAGACTGAATTCGACCATCTCTTTTCTCTCCTAAAAGATTTAGTTTGATTCCACTCTCTACTGTTCCAGAGAATAGTCTACCTGTCGCTACTACCCCTGCTTGAGGATCAACGACGATATTTGTTACCATCATTATTATTGGCCCTTTGTCATCGCAATTCAGAAGTGCCTTACCAATATCTGAATCCAAGTCTCCTTTCCATATAGCTGGAATACGATATTTTTGTGCAACATGTGGTGGTGGATGATGTTTTATCACCATACTGAGTACTGCTTCATGAAGTGGAAACTTTTCTTCAAGTTCCTTAACATTATCCTTTACATATGCATCATAAATATCACTAAATTTTACTCCAGTTTTCTTAGCTAAATCAAATGTGAAAGCCCATTTATCCTTCGCAGATCCAAAAGCTACAGTACTTTCCTGAATATTCACTTTCCACTTTTCGCGAAATTCTGGTTCTGCATAAGTCGATATTAGTCTGTTAAAATCACTGACAATTTTAGCAAGCCATTCCTGCATTTTATCAGGAGTAAGCCTAAGCTCCTTTACCAATCGATCTATCTTATTTACGAATAAAACTGGACGAACTCTTTCCTCTAAAGCTTGGCGGGTTACAGTTTCAGTTTGAGTCATAACACCTTCCACTGAATCACAAACAACAACTGCACCA
The DNA here is from genome assembly GCA_030754585.1 of Nitrososphaerales archaeon. GTDB lineage: Archaea > Thermoproteota > Nitrososphaeria > Nitrososphaerales > JACPRH01 > JASMAB01. The sequence continues at coordinate 28,070 of JASMAB010000006.1, forward strand.
TCGATGGCTCTTAGACTTCTTGTTACTTTACCAGTAAAATCAATGTGCCCTGGAGTATCTATCATATTCATAACATATCCTATATTTTTGTACTCATAGTACAGAGTTACATTAGCAGCATTAATTGTAACCCCTCTTTCTTGTTCCATCTCCATAAAGTCTAAAGCTCTAGCTTGACCTGCAACGGAAGGAGAGAGCATACCGCAAGCTGCCAGAAGCGAATCCGACATTGTAGTTTTCCCATGATCTACGTGGGCAATGACCCCGAAACACAGGCTGCAGACTAACGTCTTACAGTTTCCTGATCTGATTTTTATTGCCTATGATCTTCATAACTTCTTTTGTACTCTTAAACTTCGCCATCCTAATTTCTCTCTAGAACATACGGTGTTTTTTTTCAGGTATTAATCTTTTAACTATCTGGAAACATACGAGTTATATTCACTCATATATCGGGTCATACTTGATGAAAAAGAAATGGAAAACAGAACTATTAATATCAACAACCCTATAAAACCGAAATACATCATTATTGCAGTAATTATTGGTTTTACTGTCTTAACAGCATATTCATCTTACAGAATTGTAGATCCAGGTCACAGAGGAGTATTAGTTACCTTTGGAGAAGTAGGAGACAAGATATATGTGGAGGGCGGGCCGTACTTTGTGATCCCATTTGTACAAGACATAATTCTCATGAATGTTCAGACACTAAAAATTTCAACCAGTACAACAGCTTCATCTGCAGACCTTCAGGTTGTAAGTACAACCATTGCAGTGAACTATCATGTAGACCCAGGTCAAGTAAATACAGTTTATCAGTCACTTAGACTTGAATATGCAGATCGTGTTATTGCACCAGCAATTCAAGAATCAGTTAAAGCAGGTACAGCACAATTTTCGGCTGAAGAATTAATTACAAAAAGAGCAACAGTAAGACAAGTAATTCAAGATGACTTGTTAAGTCGTCTTCAAATATATGGTATCGTAATAGAGAATGTACTAATAGAAGACTTCGATTTCTCATCTGCGTTCAACGCTGCTATTGAAGCAAAGGTGCAAGCAGAACAAGAAGCCCTTGAAGCAGAACGTATACTTGAAAGAATAATAGTAGAAGCACAACAGGCCATAGCTGAAGCTAACGGTACTGCCCAATCAATAAGATTAGTAGCACAAGCTAATGCAGACGCAATATTGTTTGAAGCAGAAGCAAATGCAGAAGCACTAAGAATACAGAAACTGGAAGTAACTGCACTTCTTAACCAATTCAAAGCAATCGAGAAATGGGATGGTGAATTGCCACAATTCATGGGTGGAGACACTGTTCCTTTCATAGACATAACTTCATTTATCGATGAAGAAGTAGTAGACGGGAATGAATAATTCCCGCACACATTTTTTTTCAATTAATTTTCTATGGTTTTATTTAATTACAATTAATTGTGGATTTAAACATGTTTGGGGGCTAATCCCAGCGGGCTCATTAATCATTTTTCTCGGGTTTAGTTAACTTCAATTAATTCGATTTAGTTGTTTATTCCAGATTTTTCTTTTTTCTGTTTAGTAAATATTATTTTATTACTTGACTTGTCATAACCAACTTTTATTACGGCATCTTCAACAATTTCACCTGCCAAAATTTTCCGTGCAAGTGGTGTTCCTATCTCACTCTGAATCTTACGCTTCAATTCTCTAGCGCCAAATTCAGGTACATATCCTATATCGGTAATCCGATCCAATACTGATTCAGTGAAATTCAACTCAAATCCTTGTCTCTGGATAGAACGTTTTAGATGTTCGAGTTGCATCTTAATTATAAGTTTAATCTGATCCTTTGTTAGGACATGGAAAATAATTATCTCATCAATGCGGTTTAAAAATTCTGGCCTAAATTGTTGGTGAAGCATACTCATCAATACCTCCTTGAGCTCATTGTTCGTCTTATATTTCTGAGTAGTCAAATTATCTTGAATAAGGTTAGACCCTATGTTACTAGTTGCAATAATGATGGTGTTTGTAAAGTCAACAACCCGTCCCTGGCCATCAGTTAAACGACCATCGTCAAAGACCTGCAACAGAATGTTGTATACATCAGGATGAGCTTTCTCAATTTCATCCAGTAATACAACTGAATATGGCTTCCTCCTGACAATTTCAGTCAATTGACCACCTTCCTCATAACCAACATAGCCAGGTGGGGCACCAATTAACCGACTGGTAGCATGACGTTCCATGTACTCAGACATATCAATTCTCACCAATGCATCTTCATCCCCAAACACAACCCACG
>JASMAB010000007.1 GCA_030754585.1 Nitrososphaerales archaeon
TCAATGAAAGTATTGCAATTACTGATAGTAAAGTTATTTTAGATTTTCGTTTAACATTTAACATTTTCGTCACTACTAATAAACAAATAGATATAAATAGTGGTAAGAGATATACTATACTACTAATGGGAATAATAAACACACAATTAAAAATATCTACTTATTGCTGTTTATATTGAATATAGAGGATCATATTTTGGATATTTCAGAAGAAGAAGAAAAAGAGAAGATTGATCAACTCGTTTCTTTTGGATGTACAAAACTTCAAGCAAAAATATACCTGGCTACCTGTATATTAGGGCCTTCAAGTGTAAAAGAGATAATGGGTCATTGTGAGATGCATAAGGTTGAAGTGTATCGAGTCCTTTATGAACTTGAAAAGAATAGTATTTTAGACCGAATATTGGGGCACCCAGTAAGATTCAAATGCAAACCTCCAAGGGAAGTCTTATCTGCGATGATATTGCCACACATAAAAAATTTATCTAAAATTAATTCAGAAAAAGACGAACTTGAAGAATGGTTGAACCAATTAACAAAAAACGGTAAAGAGAAAAATATTGTTGGAAAAGAAGGTTTCCAAATTTATCGAGGCAAACTTGCGTTGAAAAAAATGATTGCGATGTTAAATAATGCATCAAATGATATCATGCTTTCTGGCAAAGCATCATTATTTGATGAAGCTCTCGAGAATGGAGTATTAGATGCATTGAATAAATCTATTATAAATGGAGTTAATTTAAGGGGGGCCTTGAATGTCCAACCATCAGATATCAAGATGGTGAAAATGTTTCCCATTGGCAAGAATATTGAAAGAAGGCACTCAGACAAGATTCATTCTTGGATGATGATTGTGGATAACGAAGAAATTATTTTCTCATCAGCTCCAAAAGCTCTTCCAGATGAAGAGTTCATCTATTCTGGAAATAAAAGATTCATTAGTAATTATGTCAAAGCCCTAGATATACTCTGGAATGATTCAATTCCTATCGATGAAAGAATGCAAGAACTTGAAGCAGAATTAAAAGGAACACCTGAGATAATATCAAGCTAAATTCAAATAAAGAAGAAATTTTAAAGAGCTGATTGTATTAATATTCTAATTATGAAGGAGTGATAAAGTGCATTCTAGATTTCGTTTAGTAACCCCTTCATATCTTCTGCAGTCAATCCTAATCCTGGAATAGCATTTCGGCGGCCAATTTCTCGTCCTTCCTTGAAGGCTATTATTGTGGGCACTTCGGTTACTTTGTATTTATCCCAAAGTGGATTATCGTCATCAGTGATATCTGCTATTGCATATTCATTATTGGAGTTTTGACTGTATTTTTCGAATATAGGCCGAAATTGTTTGACATAAGGACAGTAGGTTGTGTGGAATAACGTAACTACAGTTTTGAGGCTGCCAAGTACCTTCTCCGGAAAAGTAACTTCAGTAACTTCAATCATACTAATAATTAGAAAAACATTGTATTTAACCATGGGGGGTATTGAAGGTTTAAGTGAATGAAGCTATGATACCTTCTGTTAAGATGAGTGAAAAAGAAGAAGGTTTGGTAAATTTTCTGAAGATGACTGGCCGGCTTAAGAGGGAGCCTCGGAGGGGATGGGTGTTAAAGGCTGGAGTATCTAATCCTGAGTCTGTGGCGGATCATACTTTTCGCTTGGTTCTTCTTTCAATGGTTCTTGGTGATTTGCGAGGACTAAATACTGAGAAAATGATGAAGTTAGCTGTTATTCATGATCTTGGTGAATCATTAATTGGTGACATTACTCCTGAAGATAAAGACAAAGTAGAGAGCAAAGAGCTGGATGAGGTTAACGCTATAAATGAGGTGTTCAGCCATCTTCCTGATAATTTGAGGGAAAGTTATTCTCGTCTTTGGACTGAGTTGGGTACAAGTTCTTCAGCAGAAGCCAAATTGGTTCATGATGCAGATAAGCTTGAGATGGCTCTTCAGGCATCTGAATATATTGGTGAGGGATATTCTAAGGAGATGTTGAGTGAGTTCAAGGTTTCCGCGATACAACAGATAAATGACAGCAATTTGCTGGATATTATCCGGCTCATCTAACGTGAATACTCAATAATTATTCGTATATGCATATTTTTGTCACTAAACTATTTATACTTGAATTTAGTTGAAATTAATAGTAGAGGTGAGAAGCGATGGGTGAAGTATCTAAATTAGTTTGTAGAGAATGTCGTAAAGAATACACACCGACATTGAGGCATGTCTGTGAAGAGTGTTTCGGACCGTTAGATACTGTTTATGATTATGATAAAATTGATTTGACCCCTAATTCTTTCAGGGGTAGAGTTAAGAGTCTCTGGAGGTATATTGAGCTTCTTCCACTCAATGATCCTGATAGAGCTGTAGATCTTGGAGCAGGTTTTACACCGTTACAGAGGAGTGTTGGTCTTGCTGAGAGACTCGGTTTGAAGAATCTTTTCATAAAGAATGATTCAGTTAATCCTAGTTTCTCTTTCAAGGATAGGCCTGCGACAGTTGCTGTATCTAAGTCGTTGGAGTTTAACTTGAATGCTGTTGGGTGTCCTTCGACAGGTAATCTTGCAGCTGCTACGGCAGCTCATGCTGCGAGAGCTCAGTTACCTTGTTACATTTTTGTGCCTTCAGATATTGAACCGAATAAGATTGTTCAGGCTTCGGCTTATGGTGCACAGGTTGTGGCGGTTAAGGGTACATATGATGATGCTAACCGGATGCTTACACAGGCTGCGGATATGTATAAGATAGGTGTGGTTAATGTTAATATTAGGTCATATTATGTTGAGGGGTCAAAGACTCTCGGTTTCGAAGTTGCTGAACAACTCGGTTGGGAAGCACCTGACCACGCTATTGTCCCTACAGCAAGCGGTGCACTTCTTTGTGCGATAATGAAAGGGTTCGAAGAATTTGTGGATATTGGACTCTTAGATGATTGCAACACCAAGATAACCGCAGCCCAAGGAGCTGGGGGTGCACCTATAGTTGATGCCATCAAGAAAATGGAAGATTTTATAACGCCTATCGAGAAGCCTCAAACGTTAGCTAAGAGTCTCGCTATAGGTGATCCTGGTGATGGAATATATGCATTGAATATGATAAGGGATTCAAAAGGTTTCGCGGAAGATCCGACAGATCAAGAGATAAGAGATGGAATTAGGCTTCTCGCGAAAAGCGAAGGGATATACACTGAGCCTGCAGGTGGAGTTTCCATTGCAGCTTTGAAGAGACTTGTTGATGATGGGAGTATAGATCGTAATGAAAGTGTTGTCTGTTATGTTACAGGTAACGGTTTGAAGACGCCTGAGGCTATTTCAAGTCAATTGCCAAAACCTATTATTATTGAGCCGGATATTCAGTCTTTGGCGCCGATCCTTTCAAGGTGATGTTGTATGGCTAAGATTAAGTTTACGATTCCAGGGGTTCTCGCAAGTATTACTGAAGGAAATAGGGAGATAGATATGGATGCTTCAACTGTGGGAGATGCAGTTTCCTTTTTGGTTTCGAAGTATGGAGAGGAATTTGAACGTAGGATACTTGATCCAACAGGCCAACCTAAACGCCTATTGAATTTCTATGTGAATGGAAAAAACATCAGGTTTCTATCTAACTTTGAAACTAAACTGAATAATGGGGATGTTGTGATGCTTCTTCCAGCTGTTGGTGGAGGATAAAGTCTTGCCGTTTACGGATGAAGAAAAAGAGAGGTATTCACGACAGATTGTTCTTGATGAAATAGGATATAATGGGCAAATTAAACTTCGTGAAGGGAAAGTCTGCATTATTGGAGTTGGCGGGTTAGGTTCACCGATTGCTTTGCAACTTACCGCTATGGGTGTAGGTACACTTAGGATCATTGATCGGGATGTAATTGAGATTTCTAATCTCCACAGACAAACGCTTTATGACATGAAAGACATAGGTTATCCTAAAGCCGAGGCTGCTACAAAGAAATTAAAGGCAATAAATCCTAGCCTAAATATCGAGGCATTAACGGTATCTGTTAATGAGGATAACGTGAGAAATATTGTGAAAGGGATGGATGTTGTTGTGGATGGGCTTGACTCGATAGAGACTCGGTATTTAGTGAATCGAGCATGTAATGTGGAGAATATTCCATATATTTATGGTGCTGCAATAGAAACTATAGGTTCATCAACTACAATAATTCCTAATAAATCACCGTGTGTTGAGTGTTTTGCCCCTAACCTTGATGATGACCAGCTTCCGAAATGTGGAGTTGAAGGGGTTCATCCATCGATTCTTTCCATTATTGGGAGTATTCAGGTATCGGAAACTGTACGAATTCTTATTGGTAAAGCCCCGAAGTTAGCTGGGCATTTAATTTACTTTGATGTTAAGAATTTAAGTTTAGATCAGATAGAGATATCTAGACAAGAGGCATGTTTGGTTTGTGGAGATAAAAAAATTGGAGCCCCGAAGCCGATTCCTAGAAAGCTTGTGAAGGAACTTTGTGGACGGGAGCATGGTAAGAGGACTATTGCCATTACACCTAAGGAGGATTTGAAGTTGGATATACAAAGTTTAGCTGAAAAGATGAGAAAAGAAGGTTTCAAGATAGGTGTACAAGGTAAGCTAGGGGTTACTTTCCATTATGATACCGAAGTTACGGTCAGTGTCTTATCGAGTGGCGGAGCCGTTGTGGTTGGAATAAATGAAGACCAAGAAGCATTAAAATTGTATAGTGATTTGGTGATTGAATCTATGGGCATAAGTCAGGGAAGAGTAGATCCTAAGATTTCTGCACTTCTTGCAAAGCCATCTACAGTATAACTTTGAATTCTTACGCCCAAAACTTAAAGAGATGTAGTTTTTCTGTGGTTAGCAGTGAAACTAGTTGACTACGCATAAGATTCCGGTGATTCCTGGTGATGGTATTGGAGCCGAGATAATTGAAGAAGGCAGGAAGGTAATTGATGCGGTAAGTGAAGTTGATGGGTTTGAAGTTGAGTGGATAGAATACCCTCACGGTGCAGATCATTACCTTAAGACTGGAGAGTTGATTGGGGAAGATACTTTGAAGGAGCTGAAGAAGTATAAAGCGATTTATCTTGGTGCTCTTGGTGACGATAGAGTTGAGCCTGGAATTCTTGAATTAGGTATTCTTTTGAGATTGCGGTTCTATATGGACCAGTATGTGAATCTTCGACCTGTGAAACTATATGAAGGTGTTGAGACACCTTTGAAGAATAAGACATCTAAAGATATCAATTTCACTGTTGTAAGAGAGAATACTGAGGACTTCTATGTTGGGTTAGGCGCTAAGGTAGATAAAGGTAAAAGCCATACTAAACTTGATCTGATTCGTGAGACATATAATGTGAAATTTGGGATAGATGTTGAAACAGATGCTGATGAAGTTGCGTTTCAGCTTGGAGTTCTAACGAGAAGAGGTATAAAGAGAATAGTGAAATATGCTTTTGATTACGCAGTTGACCACAACAGAACAAAAGTTACATCTGTGGATAAAGCCAATGTTATAACTCACATGTATGGTATGTGGCGAAAAATATTCTCTGAGGTTGCCCAAGAGTACACTAGAATAGATACTGATTTTACGTTTGTTGATGCTACAAACATGTGGTTTGTAAAGAATCCTGAGTGGTATCAGGTTGCAGTTACACCTAATCTGTTTGGAGATGTAATCTCTGACCTTGGAGCAATGATACAAGGAGGACTGGGTTTTGCTGCAGGTGGAAACATTAATCCTGAAGGTACCTCTATGTTTGAACCGATCCATGGCTCAGCACCAAAGTATAAAGGGATGAATAGAGCAAACCCAATAGCCACAATACTTTCAGGGGGTCTATTGCTGGAGGATATTGGGTTACGAAACTCGGCTGATAAATTAGAACAGGCAGTCATTGAGGTTCTAAAGGAAGGCAAAGTCAAAACATATGACATAGGTGGAAAAGCTGGTACAAGCGACATGGGGGATGCAATCGCTACAAAAGTAAAAGGCCTTTAAACGAAATGATAATTCGGATGGTGGAAGCTGTTAATATTAGTGGGGTAAATTGAGTTGCGTTGATAGGAAATAAGAAGATTTTCTTATTGAGTACCTTATCCGTGGTTGTCATTGGGGTATTCATCATTGGTTATTCTTTTTTTTATCTAGATATTAATTCTCATGTTTGTTCTGAAGCTCCTGCAGCACCTCTTGATCTGGAAGAGATCTCCATTTCCAGCTTACTTGTGAATGGGGAGAATGCACCAGAAATTTCTATACCTGATGTTTATGGTAACAATTTCAGTCTTTCGGCTCTTAGAGGTGAAGTAGTCTTGTTGAATTTTATGGGGACTTGGTGTGCATCATGTGTTTGGGAGATGGGGGATTTGATTGAGCTCCACAATATTTATGCTGAAGATGTTGTGTTTCTCTCAGTTGCGATAGAAGGTAATGGGACGGTCAATGATGTTATTGATTTTAAATCAAAATATTGTGCAGAGTGGATATTTATTTTAGATGAGGATGATATATTCTCTTCATTTAAGGTTGAGTTATTACCCACTACGTTCGTGATTGATAGATTTGGAGTCATAACGTATAGTCGAGTAGGACCTTTAGATACTAATCTATTGTCGAACATATTAGATGAGCTTATGAATGGTTAATGGAATCTAGATTTGGGCATCTTAATTTATTGTATGTAATATTTCTAAATGCCTGTGTTAAGATACCCAAATACCTCACTTTTCCATTATTACACCAACATTTAGGTAATAATTAGAATTGGAAAGTATTTCTTTTATTCATACCACCATTTTTGCTCGTCGTTGTTTCCATTAACTTGCTTTGATATTAAGAACTTAGGAATATTATGAAACAACTGATTCACATAGAAATATCCATGAAAAAAATCAGTTGATGGTTACTTGTTTGGAAAGTACCCATTGTTATTAAACTCATAGAGAAGTTACTTATATAGTATGGAGAACATCACTGTTTCAAATAAATTGGATAAGGTACGTATTGGATTAGTTGTATCTGTAATATTTTTATTATTTGTGCTGGTTTGGATTTGGGGACCCACTCCTGAATCAAGTATTGAAACTGAGACAATTACTAAAACTGAGATTATGATTCAAACAGTTTTTGGTACAACAACGATAACATCCACAAATTCACCCATAATGACAATTACACCAACATCTACTACAACAGTTTTTGGTACAACAACGATAACATCCACAAATTCACCCATAATGACAATTACATTAACATCTACTACAACTGCAACTATAACTAGAACTATTACGGTTAATACGGTAGTGGATAAAAGAGTTGAACCTATTGCATTTGTGGTTCATCAGCGATCCAACGATATTTACATAGTAGATCTTGAGACTGATGAGGTTGTTTCAACTTTCAATATTGGGGATAACCCACATGAAGTTGTACTCCATCCTACTCGGCCTTTGTTGTATGTGTCAGTTGCTGGAAGCCGGATGGTTTCAGTTGTAGATATAGATAGTTTTGATACGGTTGCGATGATGCCTACTGATTATTATCCTCACGGGTTGGCGTTAACCCAAGATGGGAATTACCTCTATGTAACAGTGGATCACCCTCAGCAGGTCTGGGTTTTCAATACTGAAGATAATACGAGAATTGCAGTTATCCCTGTTGGTATTGCACCTCATATGATTGTAGTAGATTCGACAGATACTTTCGCGTATGTTACAAACACTATTTCTGACACGGTTTCGGTTATAGATATCTCCAGTAACACTGTTGTAGATACGATAGATGTTGATGAAGGACCTGAGGGGGTAGCAGTGAGTCCAGACGGAAAGATTCTTTATGTTGCTAACCAGGATTCTGGGACAATATCGATTATTGATACTGATACAAGGCAGATTATCGATACGATAGATGGAGTTGATGGAAAACCTATTCGTGTGGCTGTAACGCCGGATCAAAGGCTAATCTTGGTGACTCATTTCAATGATGATAAAGTCACAGTTCTGAACGCTACAACAACAGAAGTTCTAGCTTCCCTACAGGTAGGTCCAAGACCAATAATGATTGCATTTCATCCGAGTGAAAACATTGTCTATGTTTCAAACTTGGGGTCCAACTACATTTCAATTATTGATATTGAAAACCTCAAAGTTACAGGGACCATAGAAGTGGGTGATGGACCTGACGGTATAGCTATATTTTTACCTGAGAGAAATTGATTAGTGCACATGATAGTAGGACTGGTCTACTAAAAAGATTATTTCAGAATTATTACTATTCAAGTAATTCTTCATAGTTAAAATACGGTATTGTTATTAATGATGAGAATGTATTTTTTGATGAAAAGTGATGTTTCATCAGATTTTTCCTGTTTTGATCCTTTTTGGGAAGGTGTCTGCAAAAGATGATTGAAAAAAGCTTGGTAGGTCATCCGCAATTATTACTGGTATTGAAGCATTATTATCGGTTGAAACACCATTTGTGTAGCTTATTTTTTGTGGAATGGGTGATTTGATTGAGTAGATGTCAAATTTACTTTTCTTTGAATAACTATATAAAATCAATATTTCTACGCAAGAAGCTGTGAATCTATGAGAGGCAAGATACTCATAACAGCATTCTTCTTCATCTTCATCATTTCATTTGTTATGTTTCCCATTGGGTTTAGCCAAAAGATGGTGACAGAAGAACCGAGAGTTATAGAAATAGAAGCATTCCAATTTGGCTTTGAGCCGAGCGTCATCAGGGTAAGTGTTGGCGAGGAAATAATTTTCAAGGCCCGCTCTACTGGTGTAGTTCATGGCCTTTGGATAGACGGGCAAGACATCGACTTTGCCCTAGTTATGCCGCAAACAGCTGCAAGGAGTCTTGACCTGCCCCTGTATGGGGAGACTGTCATCGCCTTGCTTGAGCCCAACAAATGGGTTGAAGTAGGGCCAGTTTCATTCGACAGAACGGGAAAATATAAAATACGATGCTCAGTAGGTTGTGGACCTCTGCATCCTTTCATGATGGGGGATATCATAGTCGAGTCTAATGGTAACAATTATTCTTTCTACGGGTTAGGATTTTTGGGACTTGTGACAGGAGTCGGTACAACCACCTATCTTTGGCGGAGGAAGCCGAATGATGAAATGCTTGGGATATCTTTAAAGAACGAAATAGATCTGTTAAAGATTCGTTGGATCGGTCCTCTTCTAAAGACGATGCTTCAGTGGAGAGGGATTCACTTCGCCCTTATTCTGCCCAATCTCTTCATCTTCATGATAGTCTTAGCCAGCGCATTCCTAGGCAATCCAATGGGTGCGCTCAACTTTTCGATAGTTCTGGTCTGGATCCTCTGGTTCACTGCAGTAGAATTTATGATACTCTTCCTTGGACGATTCTGGTGCACTTTATGTCCGATACCTGCATTTGGTGAATGGTTAAGCAGGAGGAGGCTTTATGGTGTTCATAGTCTGAGGAAATGGTTTTCGCTAAATAGAGAATGGCCAAAACCGCTATCCAATATGTGGATAGCCGCACTGAGCTTCCTAGGTATATCTTTGATTGTGCCTTGGCTGGTAACCAGACCTATCGTCACCGGACTTCTCTTCGCAGTCTTGATAGTTAGTGCACTGGTTACACACCTGATATTCAAAAAGCGTGCCTTTTGCCTGTATCTCTGCCCAGCCGGGTGTTATATAGGGCATCACTCAACCGCCTCTCTTTTTGCCATAAGAAGTCGAGATAAAACGGTATGTGACGAGCATATCACAAAAGAATGTATTAAGGGCTCTCCATCTGGATATGGCTGTCCATGGAAGCGTTATCCCGGTGGACTTGATGATAATATCTATTGTGGTCAGTGTTTTGAGTGCTTAAAGTCCTGTCCAGTAGACAATATGACCTTGAAGTTAAGAATGATCGGTAAAGACATATCGAAGAAAGTTACCGGAAAGGCTGATGAAGCGTGGATGGGCTTCATAAGGTTCGTGCTCGCTCCTACGTATTTCCTCGTATTTTTCGGCTCATACTTCTGGATAAAGGACTGGGGTAACATGGGAACAAAATTCGGTGCGAACCTTCCTAGCATAGGTCTACTGACACCAACAGCAAGCGGCTTCAACAACTGGTTATTGTGGGTCGTGATGCTTTCGACTATTATTCTTGTACTATTCCCTGCCATATTCTTCGCGTTCAGTTGGGTTGCTAAGCAGGCTGCCGGCGATAAGAAGATCCCCATCAAGCAGGTCTTTTTTGCCCTGAACCACGCCCTAACCCCCTATGCTATGTTCTTGTGGATATCATTTGGTGTAGTACTGATAACGTGGGACTGGCTGTATCCCATAATGGGATTCTCAAATCCGATGGGTTGGGGTTGGAATCTCTTTGGTACAGGTGGAATAGCCTGGTCTCCTCCGTTGGTTCCGCACCTAACGCCTTTCATCGTTTCTCCTCTGGTGTTCTTAGGCCTGGGGCTTGCAATTCACAGTACATATAACATCGGGATGAACTTATTCGGAGAACATCAAAGGGCTATTAGGGCAACATCGGTGATGAGCATTCTCTACATTTTGGTAGCTCTATTTTTCATATGGATACTGATGGGGTGATAGATTGCGGAAGAGTGAATTGTTCTTCGAAACCTTGGCCCTCGTTGCTTTCGTCATAACTGTAGGTGTCCTCGCGCTACCAGCTATGGATGGTCTAATTATGCCGCAAGAGCCGGATGAGATAATCATCCGAATGTACGTTCAGGAATACCTTGGATTTGACTCGAACGAAACAGTGATAAAGAAAGGTGAAACGGTGAAATTAGTTCTGATATCAATGGATGTAGCGCATGGTTTCATAATTCCAGAATTGGGCATAAATAGTGGGATAATACTTCCAGGTGAAAAGAAAGTCATCGAATTCACTCCCGAGGAAGAAGGAGAATATACATTCATGTGTTCAGTCAAATGCAGTGCAACACATTCTCTAATGAGAGGGAAAATTATTGTTGAAGAATAGAAAAAAGATTTTAGATTATCAAGAATTCATATTAGCAATTATCTAATTTTCCCAAATACTTCAGATTCTGTTTTCACAAATATTAATAAACCAAATAATAATTACCTGAGCAATTGATTCCAAGATATTTCTTCTTAACTAAAGGCGTTGGTAAACACAAAGATAAATTGCAATCATTTGAATTGGCTCTACGAGTTGCAGGAATACAGTACTGCAACCTCGTTAATGTTACAAGCATCATCCCACCAGATTGCAAACTAATCACAAAAGAGAAAGGAATCAAGAAGCTCAAACCTGGAGAAATAACATTTGTGGTATTATCAAGGAACAGTTCTAATGAAGCAAATCGATTACTTGCAGCATCAGTAGGAGTAGCTATTCCTTCAAAAAAACAGAATTATGGTTATATTTCAGAACACCACTGTTTTGGGCAGACAGAAATAAAGGTTGGTGACTATGTAGAAGATTTAGCTGCAACTATGCTAGCTACAACAATGGGATTACCATTTAACCCTGAAACAGCTTGGGATGAAAAGAAACAACTCTTCAAAACAAGTGGACTCATCATAAAAACAACAGACATAACTCAATCTGCAAGAGGCGCAAAAAATGATGTATGGACAACAGTATTAGCTGCAGCTGTCTTTATCCAATAAGCCCTGTTTGAGAGATGTAGGATAAATCTAAATATCATCGGCAAGCTTAATACAATGCATTAAAGAAATTGCCCTGAATAATTTGGGTAAAACAAACTGTTTTAGTGTTGGGTGCAGGTATATGGGGTCTAGTTACTTCCAATATTTTAAAGGATAAGCCTGAAAACCGAACAAACATCAAAATTGTAGAGCAGAAACAATACTTTCAGTTTCCTCCTTCTTATCCTTGGATGATGCTTGGAACGAGAACACCAAATCAGGTTCAACGGAATCTAGATATCTTGAAAAAAGAGATAGATATTATCAAGGAGGATAAGCAACAATGAGGTTAGAGCAAGTCTGGATTATTTCCCAGAAAGATCGATGAAAAACAATATTCTATTCTGATATTGCTTTCTTCATTTTCTGAGATAGTTTATAGAAATAATAAATCAGAGGAGGAATCATAATGAAACTCATAATCAGAATTACAGGTATGAACCAGTTTGGAAGAACCTCTTCAATTGCTCCAATATACACCACCCACATTATCAGAATCATCTCAACAGTTGTGAAAACTCCTATAGCTAATACAGCTTCAAAATACTTGTTGACCCAATAACCACGCTTTTCAAAAGGAATCTTTGGAATGTAAGTGTAAAAAGCTGGTAAATTAATGAGATACGGATACTTGTTAATGAAAGTATAACGATACTGGGTAACTAGAATTATTAAGATAGGAGCAATAGCTAAAGTAGGCATCATAATCAAGAATATTGTGCTTGAACCATACGCGTCTGGGTTCCCAGCAAAATCAAAGTGTGTAGGAATTAGTCCTTCAAAAACAAAATATCCATAAAAACCTATTGCAACTAATGCAATTAACCCAATAATGTTCAGTGCAAAAAGTATTCTACCTATTCCACTAAAAGGAGTAATTGGGGATATATCTTGATCCAAATTATAAAAGTAATATTGACAAACCCAGATTTAAGCATTACTTGTTATTCCCTATTAAACATAATATCAATAAGACTAGGAAGTGGGTTGAATGTCCTGTAAAGGGATGAAACATAAAGGTTGAAAGACAAATAAAAGAAGGTGGTTCAACAATATGGACCCTTAACCCAGCCACAAAAGAAACCAGTAATTAATAAAATCAAGAGCATTATTATCTTTGAAGATGTAAATTATGTGAACGTTAATTGGAATATCAAATTGGTATTAGACGTTTTTTATTTTCTAGAAGAGTTTTGTTTAGGTAATTCAAGAATAACTGAACATAACATCTAAATATTATTATGGGTAGTTTATGTAATAATACTGAGATAAGATGGATCAAAGAAAACTTGTTTGGTTGATACCAATCATTGTTGTTACTGTAGTTATTGTGTATATGTATCCTTTCGGGGACACGGAAGTTCAAGAAGAGCCTGTTCAGATTGATTTACTTTTCAAGTCAAATTGGGTATTGCAATCATTAATGATAGATAGTCAGGAAATTACCTTTTCTGAACCTAGGAAAGTAACAATATTATTTGACGAAAATGGAGAAGTAGAAGGGTCAGGTGGGTGCAACACGTTCTTTGGTGAATATCAAATATCAGGAGAATACCAGATGAAGTCCCCAGGAATAGAGGGTGAAGGGATAATAGGAGCAGGTGGAAGCCTGTCTTTTGGAGTGATTGCGACCACTGAAATGGCTTGTATTGAATCTGAGGATATAATGGAACAAGAAGCTCAATTCTACTCAGCACTAAACAAGGTTTCTTCGTTTCAACTTATATTTAGCAGCTTAATTTTATCCAGCCAAGATGAACAAACCATTCTGAGACTTAGATTAGCGTGAGAACGCACTCTTCTGGATAGAGACTGTTCAAGATTTGTAAATCTAAACTATGAACATAATCTTCAATGTGGATTTGAACCTGTTTAGGGCCTAATCTCCACTGACCCATTATCTCTGTGGGTTCAAACACCCTAGTGGCAGGAAATTTGCTTCTCCAACCTTTTTTAAAAAAAGATTAATTATGATGAGAACATAATTCAAATTATGAAATCTAATAAAGATCATATAGAGCTTAGCATAAACAACTTAGCATTCTACTGGTCATTTCCAGAAATTGTTGCAATAGAAGAAGGCTATTACCAAGATGAAGGGATAATAGTAAATGTGAATGATGTCACCCCAAAAACTAAGGTTACAAGCAAGAACAAGATGTACGAGAATTTACAGAGAAAAGGATTATCAAACATCTACCATGCAGCAGAATGGGTCTCCATATTTAGAGCTGCAGAAAGCGAGTTCAGTAGAATAGTTGCTTGGTCACCCTGGAACACAGATGCATTAACTAGTAGCTTCACAATATATACAAAAAATAATTCAAGGATAACAGAACCAAAATTACTTCAGGATAAGGTTATTGCAGTTGAGAAAGGAACCGGCTCATATTTCACTACAATAGAAGATTTAGAGAAATATATTCCTCGAGAGAAAATAAAGTTCCAGATGATGGGTGACCCACATGAAAGACTTCAAGCAGTACTTAGAGGTCAAGTAACTGCAGCAAGTCTCCTTGGAGTCTATATCGATATTGCTGAGCATCTAAAATTAACTAAGATATTTGAATCCACGAGAAAGAAAGGTACACTTATGGTAACCGCCAATGAAGTTAGCACTATTACATTAAAGAAATTCATAAGAGGAACAAACAAAGCAATCAAATCAATAAACAAATATCCAAATAAGCATCAACCAAAATATTTCGAACGATTCGATATAATTCTTAGACAAATAGGAAAAGATATCCCCATAAGTAGTAAAGAACTTAGAAACACCTTAAGAGTCCCAAGATGGTCATTATGGCAAGAGTATCCTAAAGAAAAATTCGATGATGCCTATACTTGGATGACGGAACGTAATTTAGTGAAGGACCGATACACATACAATGACCTTGTAAATAACCGGGCTTTCAGCGACAGTTACAATTAATGAAAGCACTAACCCATCTTTCTTTTATTGGTTTTATTTAACGATAATAGTTCCTTGTTACTCCACTAGCTATAGGTTTTATTTGCTCCAAAATAATTCGAGTGTTTTATTTTCTACAAATCATTTTATTAAGCATTTGATTTAAATCATCACGAGATGAGTTCATTATTATTTACTAGAAAGACATCTCTTTTTTTCTCAATGATCATCATTTTCATATTGACTTCAAGCCAAGTTTCGAATGCATTAATAGTGAATAGTGATTCTATAAGCAGAAAAGGGGAAATTGGCAGGTTTACTTCGATTGCTCTAGATGATTCAGGTAATCCTCACATAAGTTTCCAGGATTTTTCGAATGGAGATTTGAAGTATGCCACAAAAACTGAAGGCTCTTGGAACATTGAAACTGTTGACTCAACTGGAGAAGTTGGATGGGACACTTCTATTGCAATAGATTCCAGGGGTTCTCCTCACATAAGTTACCACGATGCTACTAACGGATATCTGAAGTATGCCGTAAAATCTGGTGGTTCGTGGAATATCGAAACTGTAGATACAGATTCAAACGTGGGCTGGGACACTTCTATTGCAATAGATTCCTTAGGTAATCCCCACATAAGCTATTTCTATGCTACTCAAAGAGATTTGAAATATGCTATAAAATCTGGTGGTTCTTGGAGTATCGAAACTGTAGAGTCAAATGGACAAGTAGGGGAACCTTCTGGTCTTGCTGTGGATTCTTCAGGTAATCCCCACATAATTTATCACGAGATGTTCAATGACAATTTGAAGTATGCCGTGAAGTCTGAAGGTTCATGGAACATAGAAACAATAGAATCAGATGGAAGGATTGGATGGGACCCTTCTATTGCGATAGATTCTGAAGATATTCCCCACATAAGCTACCATGATGCTACTAACGGATATCTGAAGTATGCCATTAAATCCATTGGTCGATGGGAAATTGAAACCGTGGATTCAACTGGAAATGTTGGTTGGGACACTTCTATCACATTAGATTCTTCAAATAGTCCTTTCATAAGTTACCGTGATCTAACTAATGGAGATTTGAAGTTTGCCTTTAAATCTGAAGATGTATGGAACATTGAGACAGTTGACTTCGATGGAGAAGTTGGGTGGGACACTTCTATATCGGTTGATTCCTCAGGTAATCCGCATATAAGTTACCATGATTTTTCGAATAGTAATTTGAAGTATGCTGTAAAGTTCGAAGGGGCTTGGAACATTGAGACGGTAGTATCGCTAAGCATTCCTATATCCCAACCTCAAGTTGCAGCCAAGACATTAATATCAAGTATACCGGTAGGGGATGAACCTGTAGGCATTGATGTTAGCCCTATTACAAATAAAATCTA
This sequence comes from Nitrososphaerales archaeon, assembly GCA_030754585.1. Classification (GTDB taxonomy): domain Archaea; phylum Thermoproteota; class Nitrososphaeria; order Nitrososphaerales; family JACPRH01; genus JASMAB01. The sequence goes on from JASMAB010000007.1 coordinate 15,993, forward strand.
CATAACTCACTTTTTGATTGGTACAGTCTCTGTTATCGATACCATCACAAACACAGTATCATCCACTATACAATTAGGAGATGGGACCTTCCTTTTGGGCGTCAATCCTGTCACAAACAAAATATATGTAAGCGCAAGATATGAAGGAGTTGTCTTCGTGATCGATGGGATCACAGACTCAGTCATTGACATCATACCATTGGGCAGTGGAGCTATGGGCGTAGCTGTAAACCCCACTACAAACAGAATCTATGTGTCGAGCCTCGATGACACTGTCGCTGTGATCGATGGTTCCTCGGATGATGTTATCACATTTATTTCTATGGGGAGTTATCCAAATCATTTGAGTGCCAATCCAGTTACCAACAAAATCTATGTTGTTAACCGTAATGATAATGCAGTCGCTGTGGTCGATGGAGCCACAAATAAGGTTACTGCTACCATTAAAGTTGGAAGTCGCCCTTATGATGTGGCTATTAACTCTGTAACAAACAAGATTTATGTAGCGAATCATCGGGATAACTCAGTTTCTGTTATTGATGGTTTCACAAATAGGGTTATTGCGGAAATACAGGTTGGAGATGGTCCTTGGGGAGTGGGTGTCAACCAGTTTACGAACACCGTATATGTGGCGAACCAGGGAAGTGATTCACTTAGTGTGATAAATGCTACGTCAAACAGAGTTATAACCCAAATGTTGGTTGGAGGTGGGCCCTTAGATCTGGGGGTTAATCCATATACGAATAGAATCTATATTAATATCCATTTGGATGATGCGGTCGCCATTATTGCGGATATGTGGCCAACTGTTTCGAACACCACAATAACAACCACTTTGCCCGCCGAAACCACAACCTCAGTAACCACTACTACAACAACAAACATTGTTACAACTACCTTATCACAAGCAACAGCTACAACAACATCAACAACTACATTAAAGACAACTTCTTCAACTACTATTACTTCAGTTTCACCTACAACTATCACCCTTTCAACTACTGTATCCTCACAGATTACTGAAAAAGTTGGTCTGCCAGAAGAAATCACATATGCAGCAGTCACAATAGCCGTATTAGCAGTACTAGCAGTTGCTATACTCCTGACAAAAAAGGCAACTGTAGAAGATGCAAACTAATCGCCAACTTAAAGTGAAAACCTAGATCTACCCTGTTGAACCAATAATCTAGAAAAATCTTGATTTATTATTCAAATAATAATACGTCAAGTAGCACAATTTAGGGTTCTTGGCACACATTTGCGAGTCAAAGTCCTACCCTCGGCACATAACATAATTGTAGTTAAATAAAACCAAGTGCAAATAATGTTGAGTTTTAGAGGAATATGGGTGAGAAGAATCTTCACTTGGCCTTAAAAAAATGGTATTCTCGCCCAGATGACTTGTTGGAAGCTCACATTGATGGTCACAATATAGATATTCTTCGCGGAGACCAGGTCATTGAAATACAGACAGCTAACTTTTCAGCTATTAAGCCAAAACTCAAATTTTTCTTGAATAGATATTCTGTACACTTAGTACATCCCATTTCAGAAAAAAAATGGATTGTACGTATCGACTCTAAGAACAAAACACTTCTCTCTAGACGTAAATCTCCAAGAAAGGGACGTGTTGAAGACATATTTTTTGAACTTGTATACATACCTCTTTTAATGAAAAACCCTAATTTTTCTTTGGAAGTATTGCTCATCAATTCAGAGGAGATATTAGTAAACGATGGTTTAGGAAGCTGGCGTAGAAATAGGTGGAGCATTCATAATAGGAAGTTGCTAAATGTCATTGAACAATTCGTTTTTTCTGAACCCACAGATTTCCTATCATTTTTACCCTCAACATTACCAGAAGAGTTTACAACAAAAGATCTGGCTATGGAACTAAAACTCCAGCAAAGAATTGCTCAGAAGATGGCTTACTGCCTGAGATTACTTGACGTTATCAAAATTGTTGGTAAACGAAAAAGAGCTACACTTTACTCACAGCTTTAAAGATGCACCCATTTTTTTGGGGTGGTTGAAGATAGTAGAAAGAGATATTGGTCTGAGATGCTATCTAGTGTCATGAAATCAGATTGAATATAAAACTCAAATCTAGAACTTTACCCATTATGCTGCTTTTACTTGCATCAGTAATGTTAATTGTAGCATACTGGGCTACTCTTCCTATAGTCAGAGACGTTGAATATGTTGAGGGTGAAATGGCTCTTCCGCAACCTGTAACGTTAGGAACAGTGTCGATAGAAGAAACGCTACTTAGGAGAAGCTCTATACGGGACTATAATGATCAACCTCTCTCTCTGGAAGAGGTATCTCAGCTTTTGTGGGCAGCTCAAGGAGTAACCAGACCTGAATGGGGAGGTAGAACGGCGCCTTCAGCAGGAGGAACCTATCCTCTGGAAGTGTATATAGTTGTGTCTGATAGGGGAGTGAGTGATTTGGAGTCAGGCATCTACAACTATATACCGGCAAGACACACTCTGTTGCTGGTTGAATCAGGGGATAAGAGTTCTGAGTTGGCTGTAGCTGCGCTTGATCAGGAATGGGTTGCTGATGCTAGGATAAATATTGTAATAGCTGCTGTGTTTGAAAGGACGACCGAAAGATATGGAGACCGTGGGAACAGATACGTGTATATGGAGGCAGGACATGCTGATCAGAATATCTATCTTCAAGCTGCAGCACTTGATTTAGGGACTGTAGTGATGGGCGCGTTTCATGACGATCAGGTTCAGAAACTTCTAGGTCTTCCAGATGAGCAGAAGCCTCTTTACATAGCTTCTGTGGGACATCCGTTATAGAATTAGTGGACAGTTTGACAGCGGGTTACATATCTGTATGATTGTATGGAGTAATTTGTATTAGAATATATGAAGGATGGTGGGGTAGGTTGTTTCTATCTAGTAAGAGATTGGTACTGATTTTTGTATTGGTACTTATGCTCTTTATTGTGTATTTCATTTTGGCTGATATTGCTAATGTCTTGACCCCGATTCCACTGGATCCGTTTCGAGGTTTGAACGGGGGATCTTGGCTGGGTTATAGGTTGGGGTATTATGGAACTCTTCTGTTGGTAATTTCTATGGGCTACAGTGTAGTTAAACGTTTGAGTCCCAGCCAGGCCAGAAGGGTTGGTGGGAATCGGCTTTGGCTCAGTATCCACATATGGTTGGCGATAATAGGGTCGTTTATGGTGCTGGTTCACGCTGGGTTTCCTTTTGATTTTCGGTACTATAATCCGTTCAAGTATGTTAGGTTAGCAGGTGGAGGTGTTGCTGGACTGGTTGGGTTTGCTGGTTTAGCGACTCTTATAATTCCATTCGCTCTCGCAAGTGGCTTTATTGGCCGTTACCTTTTCAAGCGGGCTGAAGGTGAAATCAAGGTAGTTTTCAGATATTGGCATGTTTTACACATTATTCTTACCGGAGCCTTGTATGTAACTGGAGTTATCCATCTGATACTGGTCGTCTGGTTCAGGTTCGTCACCCTGTAACCTAATGATTACACGTCAAGTAAGCAATAACAATACCCGTGATAGCCAAGTCACATTCAACAAAGGTGTGGTTACTTTTCATTCATTTCTCCAAATCATAACGAATTGATCATAATTCGTATGATATTTTTTCCCAATTATCCTTGGAGTTTCTAAAAAGTGCGGGATATTCATTTGTACTATAATGATCGAAAATTACCTGATTTCGTGGAGTCAATGATCCAGTCATACGCAGAATATTAACAATAGTGTAGTCGCGTTTACTTTTTCCAGACCGAAAATTTACTGCAGAGAAAAATCTGAAATCTTTTTTATCAAAAATATAGATATTCTGATCCAGAATTTCCGAATAATCCTCTTTGGTATAAATTATTATCAATATTATAATATCACATTTTTTATCCTTAATTATTGATTTACTGATTGTAGGTGAATCTTCAAATGTTAATTCCCCATTTTTAGTTTTTTTGGGAGCAGGATTTACTCTAGTTTTAACTTGAATTCTTAATTTATTTAGGATAATATCATGACCAGGAAAAGTTCCACCTTTAAATTGCAAAGTATCATTAGAGAATCTTTTCTGTAGTTCGGAATAAATAATAATTTTACCTAGGTTCCCTATTAAAGCTGCTGGAAGCTTAATGTCTTTCTTTGCATAAAGAGCTAACAACTCAAGAGTTTTGTCGACAAGATCTTGCATAATATTATTATCTAATTGAATATAGTTCAATATAACTTTAAACAAATAATTCCGTAAATGCTTAGCAGAAACTATTGAAGAATCAGGTTATGCGTTCTTGTTTGTCTGAAATTATATTTAGGCCCACATGAGTGGTAATTATGCTGTCGGTGTATCCGCTAGTTTCTTCAGGACATTTATGGCGTCATCGATATGCTTTTTTGGTTGGAACTGCGAAGAAAATATGTGTATTACATCACCTTTCTTGTCAATTATATACGTAACTCTCCCATCTATCAAACCCAAAGTGGATGGAACACCAAACTTCGTCCTAACCTTCTTTTCAGCATCACTTAACAAGATGAATGGAAGATTATGTTTCTTCACAAAACCATGATGCTTCTCTAAACTGTCAGAACTCACCCCTATAACTTCAGCCCCCATCTCTTTGAAAACTTCATAGTTATCCCTGAAACCACAAGCCTCTCTAATACAACCAGGCGTATTATCTTTAGGATAGAAGTAAAGAACAATATTTTTTTTACCGATATAATCCTTTAGAGAAACCTTTTGACCAGATGTCGATATAAGTGTGAAATCTGGCGCTGCATCGCCAATCCTGATCTTATTCGCCATTTATGATCTTATATTTATCTAACTAATTAATATTTTAAATCTTTGTTGGGGAAACTCCAGTCTTCACATATTTTGGTCGATAAGCCTCACACCTAATTTTATTGTTATTTGAGCTTTCTTTTTAATAACGATATATAAGATTGTAATGAAAGAGTATATTTAGGTATTAAAATTAGATTGAATGGTGACTTGATATAGATTGACTGAGAATAAGACCGAAAATAACGAGAAGATCAATACGAAGAATATTGGTCTCAGGGGGATACAAGTAGCAGATACCATGATAAGCGGGGTCGATGGTGAGAAGGGCAAACTTGAATACCGGGGCTACAGCATTGAAGATCTTGCGGATCACTCAAGTTTTGAAGAAACTGCATACCTCCTGCTTTATGGAGATTTACCTACACATAAACAGCTTAACGAATTAAAAATGGAGTTAGTGAAAGAAAGGAATATCCCTGAACAAGTTGTTCAGATACTAAAATCAAGAGCATCTTCAGCTTTATCAATGGATGTCTTGCAATCAGCTATTTCTCTCTTAGCTGATTTCGATCCCGATTTACTAGCTGATGATAAGGATGCACATAGACGCAAAGGTATTCGTCTTATTTCAAAGGTAGCTACTGTAATTGCAGCTTGGGACCGTATTCGAAATGGTCTCGAATACATCAAACCAGACAAAACTCTTTCACACTCTGCCAACTTTCTATATATGATAAATGGTGTTAAACCCAAAGAGGAAGTTGCAAGATACATCGATACAACCTTCATCCTTCACGCAGACCACGCCTTCAATGCCTCAACTTTCACAGCCAGAGGAGTAGCATCAACTAGAGCTCATATGTATGCTGCTGTAACAGCTGCTGTTGGTACTCTTTCTGGAGTACTACACGGTGGAGCGAATACAAGAGTGATGAAAGAACTTTTGGTACTAGATGAACCGAGCCGGGTTGAAAACTGGGTTAAATCTAAACTCAATAAGGGTGAACTAATTATGGGAATGGGTCACGCGAAATACAAGACGAATGACCCAAGAGCTATTATTTTGAAGCATATTGCTGAAAAACTTGGCAGAATAACTAACAAGTCGAAATGGTATGAAATGACTCAATTAATCGAAGAAACCACTAAGAAGGAGTTCTGGAATCTAAAGCAACGGAATATCCATCCTAATGTAGATCTTTACAGCGCTTCAGTATATTATATGATGGGGATAGATGTCGAGATATACACCTCATTATTTGCAGTTCAGAGGATGGTGGGATGGGTGGCACATATAATCGAAGAGAAGTTTGCAGAAGCTCAACCCAAAGCCGTTCTTTACAGACCTAGCTCAACTTACATCGGACGAAACTGTGGAGATGAAAGCTGTGAATATCAACCTATAGAGAAGCGAAAATAATCAAACGCCTTATGCCTAGATACTAGATTACCAAAAGCATCAATTACAACTTTGCTTAAAGCCGAATGAATTGTTTGTGCTCGGCCCAATGGAAAAATAGTCTTGGTCACCTGAATTCATTAGATACAAAATCTGTTGAACAAGAATTGATGCTTCAGGACCAATTATATGGGCGCTAAGAATTTTGTAGGTTTAAGCATCCATAATAACTTTTACAAACCCATCTTTTTCAGCCATCACACATGTTTCAACAGAATACAATATATACTGTACCTCAAACAAAATTTGCGGACTTACAAATATGAAATTATTCCAAGAAAGAATCTATTTTTCCCAGAGGTTTCTGTGGCATAATGTTAATCTACGATAAGTAACCGAATATTACTATTCTGAAATTGAACCGACTATCCAAAGAAAAGAGCCCTTACCTGCTTCTACATGCATCAAACCCTGTAGACTGGTATCCTTGGGGAGACGAAGCATTTTCAAAAGCAAGGGAAGAAAAAAAACCGATCTTCCTTAGCATAGGCTACTCTTCCTGCCACTGGTGCCACGTTATGAAGAGAGAGAGTTTCGAAGATGAAGAAACAGCTGAAATATTGAACAAAAACTTCATTCCAATCAAATTGGATAGAGAAGAAAGACCAGATATAGACGAAATCTACATGAAAGCAGTGATATCCATATCAGGACAGGGCGGTTGGCCTCTCTCAATATTTCTTACACCCACCTTGCAACCATTCTTCGGTGGCACATACTACCCGCCGGAAGACCGCTATGGGATACCCAGCTTCAAAACCATACTAGCCAAGATGATAGAACTCTGGAAGACACAGAGGGATGAAATCGAAGTGTCAGCAAAGAGAATATCCAGTATCTTAACAGAAGAAGTTAGAGCCGTCAAAGGAAAATTAACGACCTTCCCACTCGATGCAGCCTATGCCACCCTTACTTCTCAGTTCGACACTGTCAACGGTGGCTTCAGTGGCGCTCCAAAATTCCCCACCACTTCCTTACTTTTCTTCTTACTCAGATACTACAGTAGAACTAAGAAGACTAGAGCTCTAGATATGGTGACCAAGACGTTGACCAAAATGGCTCGAGGAGGCTTAAATGATCAGTTAGCAGGAGGCTTCCACAGATACTCGGTTGACCAGCATTGGCAGGTACCCCACTTCGAAAAGATGCTCTACGACAACGCCCTTCTTCCCCTTGTTTATCTTGAAGCATGGCAAGCTACAAAGAACTCCTTTTTCACAGATGTAGCTAAACAAACTCTTGACTGGACATTAAGTGAAATGAGGAACAAAAAAGGTGGATTCTATTCAGCACAAGATGCAGAAAGCGATGGAAAAGAAGGCACCTACTATGTATGGACAAAGGACGAGGTTGTACAAATATTGGATCAGCGAAATGCAGAGATATTCTCAAAACACTACGGAGTTTCAGAAGAAGGAAACTTCGAGAAAAACAATAACATCCTTCACATAACAAATGAACCTCAGAAGATAGCATCAGAAATGGGTACATCAGAAGATGATGTTAAACAGGCACTTAAACAGGCAAAAAAGACTATGCTGAAACACAGAGACAGCAGGACTAAACCGGCCACCGATGATAAGGTTTTGACTTCTTGGAACGGGTTGATGATTTCAGCATTAGCCAAGGCTTACCAAGTTCTTGAAGATGAACGTTACTTACGGGCTGCTGAAAGGTCAGCCAACTTTATTCTCAATAATTTGCTGAACGGAGAAGAGCTTTTTCGAAGATGGAGAGATGGAGAAGCAGCAGTAGATGGATTACTTGAAGACTATGCCTTCATGGTTATGGGCCTGATTGACCTCTATGAGTCAAACTTTGACGTATCAAGACTTGAAGCGGCTCTAAAGTTGAATGGAGTAATGATAGATCGCTTCTTGGACAAAGATGGTGGTGGATTTTATTCCACTAAGCAGGGTAAAACAGACCTCATCGCACGGGTAAAAGATGCACACAACGGTGCAACTCTATCCGGAAACGGGGTAGCATCTCTAAATCTGGCCAAGATTAGTGAATTCACCTCAGATGATAAAATGCGTTCACTCTCGAAGAAAACTGTTCTAGCCTTTTGGGATGGTCTGGAGTTAAACCCTGAACGTTACGCTCAGATGCTATGTGCCTTAGACTTTCTGACCGGACAACCTAAAGAAATAGTTCTCGCAGGCAAATCCGATGAGTTTAACGATATACTTAGGGAGATAAGACAGACACTTATCCCGAATAAAGTCGTTGCATTTTCTCCTGATGAACAAGATACACTCACAAAGATAATGCCGATGCTCGAAGACAAATCACCCTTAAACAATAAACCGACAGTATACGTGTGTCAGAATCATATTTGCAAGCGACCTGTAAATGATGTGGAGCCTCTTAAGAAACTCTTAGCATAAGAATATCCTCAGATATGGTATGAGATATGCAAAAGGAGAAATACCTAAAAGTGAATATCAAGAGATGTTAGAAACATTAACTAAAACCGAGTAATACTTGTTCCTATATAGATATGCGAATAATAGTTCTATATTATGCTTTTGTCGAAGAATGTTATGATTAGTCCTCTTGCCATTTGGTTGTAATTGATCCAATAATGACGAAAACAACCGCTAACCCAAAAGTTATTGCAAGGGATATGATTGCACCCTCAGGAAATCCCGAGATAAGCCCGAAACGAAGACCATCAATGAGATATTTTAACGGGAGCAGATTTGAAATGATACGAATAAATTCAGGTGCTGAATCTAACGGGAAGAATACACCCGAAAGGAACATCATGGGAAGGACTATTGCATTACTTGCTGCATTAGCACTCTCAATATCTTTAATCAAACCAGCAATCAGCATACCAAGACCAGAAAATTGAATCGCACCTGCAATAACCATAGCCACAACAAGAAGATTCGGAACTGCAGTTACACCAAGAACAGCCCATCCAACAGCAAACATTACCAAAGTAAGAATAAATGCCAAAACAGTCTGAGCCAAGATGCTTCCAACAATCCATTCTAAACGAGATAGTGGAGTCAAAGAGAGACGCTTGATTATTCCTCTTTTTCTAAACTCTGTATTTTGGCTAGTTATACCAATAACAGTTGTACTCATGATGAATGCACCTATGAGCCCAGGAAGATAATAGTCAACAGCACTAAAGGTATCTTGGGATATAGATTCCCTATCAAAAGATATGCTCTCCCCAACGCCAATAAGACCATTGTTGAAAGAATCAGTAATTGACAACAGTATAGAATATACAACTTGTCCTGAAGTGTCAGAGGGATCAAACATAAGAACTAGATGCGTTTTTTCCGAAGCAATCTCTCCGACGATATTATCCAAAACATCTCCTCCTGCAGCAATCTGTTCTTTTTCTTGTTGGCCAAGAATAGGCGCTCCTGGAGATATTTCTTCTTGAAGAAGCATCTGAATAGTACTCTGTGTAACAGATATCCTATTTCCAACTGCTCCCAAAACTATGTTTGACCCAAAACCCTCTGGAATTATCAATATTCTATAGACTCCTCCTAGTGGACCAATCTCATCTTTAGCGAAGGAATTAGCATCAACATTCGCAGAAATTTCAGAAATATTGAACACATCAGTACTATTCAGAATCTCCAAGAATACTTTAGACATATCCGAAGATACACCATCTTCATCAGTATCCAGATTTTGGACAAAGAGACTAAAGGATGGGTCATTTTCACCTCCAAAAACTGTAGAGAATATTAAAAGCAGTATCAGAGGAAAGAGAATAGAAAAGAAGACAGCGGATCTTATTCGAACCCAATTCCTAAGAGTTAGATCGACTACAGCAATTATTTTTCTCAAGCCAATTCTCCTTCCTCTGTCAAATGGACTCCTGTTAATCCCAGAAACACATTCTCTAATGATGGTCTCGTTATCTGGAGGGATTGCTCTATGCCCTTCTTTGTTAAATATGAAATCATTTCATTCACCTCTTTCAACTTCAAGATTTGGATTCTCACGTCTGTTCCTACAATTGTAGCTTTTGGAAAACGATTCTTGATTTCTTTGGTTATAGATTCTGGAACATCTTCAAGAATCATTGTTCTACATCCTCCACTTTTTTCAAGTAGGGTCTTCGTTTCTCCGATTGCAACAATTTTTCCTTTGTGAATAATAGCTACCCGATCTGCAAGTATTTCAGCTTCATCCATATAGTGAGTAGTTAGAAAGATAGTTTTTCCTTCCTTCTTGAGTCCCTCAATCACTCGCCAAACATCCCGCCTTGCTCTAGGATCAAGTCCTGTGGTAGGTTCATCAAGGAAGATCATCTTAGGATCATTTACCAAAGCACCTGCTATTCCAAGTCTTTGCTTTAATCCTCCCGAAAGATCCTCGAATTTTGAATTTGATTTATCTTCAAGGTTAAGAGTCATAATCAACTTGTCAAGGTTCACATGCTTATCATACATCTTTGCAATAACAGATAGATTCTCTTTCACTGTAAGCTTATCGATTGCATTAAAATCTTGAGGGAGTACTCCGAACTCTTTCTTAAGTTTCTGAACATTTTTATTATCGGATATATCATATCCTAACACATAGACACTTCCTTTTGTTGCCTTTCGAAGCGACTGCAGAATCTCTAAAGTGGTTGTCTTTCCAGCTCCATTGGGCCCTAATAAGGCAAAGATTTCCCCTTCATTAATTTCAAATGAGATATTATCTACTGCTTGGATTGCTCCATAGACCTTAACCAAGCCCTCTACTTTTATTGCAACAGAAGACAAAAAATCGATTTTTCGATGAGTATAATCACGATATAAACATTTTATCTCATTAATTTATCAAGTTATTCATATAAGGAAATTTCTAAATAAAGATGTAAACTTCCTCAAAAGAAAAAAGTACGTAGAAATGAATGGAAAAAGAAGTAAAAGGAAATTTACATATATTATATTGGGTGCAAACTCAATATCAGGTATAGGTTAATGACAATTCAGGAAAGCACAACCGAACCCAATGAAAAACCTCTCAAAAAGGTAACTAAAATTATATTTCCAATTTCAATTGTAATCGTTATAGCTATTGGTTCAATATTATTTGTCAGTCTGTTTTATACAAACCAAGATGGTTCAGATTTCAAGTTTGAAGCAGGTGGATATGATGCTAAAACAATATCATTTTCATCCTAAAAAATACACAGGATTTATATTAATAATGTAGTTATCAATTTATTGAGATTACTATGTTGTTGTGAGACCACTTATTCTTACTTTATGTATGATTAGATCCATCTTCTTGAGTGTGTCTTCGTCTACTCTGGTTCCATTTTTTGCGCAGAAATCAAGTTTGTTTACAAGCTCGTCGAGTTCTTTTCTGTGTTTTTTATGGGTGTAATGTTTTATGTCTCCAAAATATTTTATAGATTCTATTGGCTTGTTATCTTTGGCGTAAAGCATTGCAAGTTCGGAGCAGTAGTGAAAAGCTTGTTGTGTATTTCCTGTTGATTTGCTTGTTTGAAATGAATCTTCATATGAACCTTTTATAACTTTGATTATTTCTTGCTTTAATTCTATAATGGTTGGTCTGGATTCTGTGTCTTTTGAGAGACTTTTAATGATTAAATCGTCAAAGACTGCTGCGCCAGGTGTTATTTGTGATGGTTTATTTGGGTGTTCTCGAATAATTTTTGACATCAATTCGGTTTTACTTTCTGCTTCAAATGGTTTTTGTCCTGTTAATAATTCGTAAAAGATTAAACCTATTTGGTAAATATCGGTTTTTTCGCCACTCGTTCCTAAGCTGCTATCAATTTGTTCTGGTGCTGCATAAAGCAGTGTATAATCTTGCATCCCAACTGATACTGACATTGCTGTAATTTTGCTTAAACCCCAATCGGTAATTTTTGGTTCTTCGTCGGTTGTTAATAGGATGTTTTTTGGTTTTAGGTCTCGATGACTTCTTCCCTCACCATGTGCATATTCTATTGCTCTCACTATTTTTAGTATAAGTGAGGATGCGCCTTCAACAGTTATTGGTTTTGATATGGCTTCAAGAGTTCCCCCATCAGCGAATTCAGTTTCAATATAGGGAATTGGAGCGATATTCACATCAAATACTTTGATAATGTTTGGATGATTAAGTTCTCGCCAAACAGAGATTTCATTAAGAAATGTTTTTCCGGATTTTTTATCAAAAAATAACGGAATCTTTAAAGCTACAACGGCACCATCTTTTCTGATAGCTCTGTATACTCTAGAAAATCTACAGATTTGTTCAAACTTTTTTAGATTTAGCTTAGATTGATGGGATTTGCTACCTTTGCTTTATTATTACTCCTATAATTATTGATACAATAATCAGTATACCTGCCAAGAGCATTAATCTGGATAATCTAGACCTGATTTATCAGATTCAAGTCTTGACCTGAACTTCTATGCCCGGTCTCATGCTCCCAATAAGTTC
>JASMAB010000008.1 GCA_030754585.1 Nitrososphaerales archaeon
AAGACTACCAACCTCTAAAGTCAAATCCTTAAGAATTTGGAGAAGAATCGAATAAACTCCAATCACATTCGTCATCCATCAATCAACTGTATAACATCAAATACTTTAAAAAAACTATCGCAAAATATTCCTGGGAAAAAACTGGCTTGAACTAACTAATTTAACACCTTCAATCTTATTCATATGGAATATACTCTAACATTCGGGTAACTAACCTATGAACATAATCTTCAACGTGGATTTGAACCTGTTTGGGAGCTAATCCTGGCTGACTTCTTTCTATTATAGAAAAAAGGTTAGCCTGATTTGCGCATATAGATTGCTGCTGCTATCAAGAGTCCAGCTATTACGATTCCTATACCGATAGCGGAATAACTTGATGGGTCATTTCCTTCTTGCACTTCACTTATAATCACACTTGTAGAAGTTAAAGTTATAGTTTCAGTTGATGTCACAGTATTTTGATTAACTGAAGTTACGGTAGTTGAAGAAGTGGATGTAGATGTAACTGTTCTTTCTGTCATCGTGGTTGTTGAGGTAGTTGTAGCAGTGTTTGTTTTTGTTGATGTTACTTGAGGTAATGTTGTGGTTGATCGCCTAACTGTTGAAAATAACGTGTTTTAACGCCTATATCCTTTGCTGTTGATACCAATTAGAGTTTTAATTTAGGTTCAGAATGTGAACTTACAATCTCTTTGATGCGACCTGTCTTACCGTTTGTCAATATTACTTTTATTCCATGAGGATGCTGAGAAGAATTTGTCAGAATTCTTTTAACTATCCCGTTAGTTAATGCACCATTCTTTTGATTATGTTTTTCTACAATTCTAACCTTAGAACCTACAACTATATTCTTTCTAAGATTTCCAGTTTTCATATGAACCGATTGTCTAATCATTTATGGAAAAACTTTTCTTTTTATAATAATTATTTTTCAAGTTTTTTAGTAATGAAAAAGAAATTATTGATAAAAATAAGGATAAAAGAGGAATTGGAACAAGTGCAGCATACTCATACGATAAGGGAAAAAAGCCTAATAATATAGGTAGGCCCCAGCGGGTTCACTGATTATTTTAAACGGTTACAAAATACTTGTTAGAATAATAAACTGAAATGTTTGGTTTTAAGATTTATCCTTATCCTTAAGGAAGCAGGCGACATAATGCTCCGGTTTTATCTGTACTAGTGTTGGCTGTTTTGACTTACAATTATCTTCTTTTTGTAACTGACATCTGGATTCAAATCTGCAGCCCCATTGTATGTCAGCTGGATTGGGAGGTTCACCCTCCACAACTCCTCGTTCTTTAAATCTGTTTGATGGGTCTGGTTCTGGGACTGCCGCTAAAAGTTTAATTGTGTAAGGGTGGATAGGTTCTTTGACAACTTTTTCGGGTGGACCTATTTCGACTATGCGACCATTATACATTACAGCAATGCGGTCAGCGAAATATTTTGCGGTTGCAATGTCGTGGGTTATGTAGAGGACCGTAATTCTGTATTTATCTTGGAGGTTTTTCATGAGGTGAAGTATTTCTGCTCTACTTGAAGCATCTATCATAGAAACTGGTTCATCTGTTACGATGTATTCTGGTTTCAAAATAAGAGCTCTTGCTATTCCAACTCGTTGTCTTTGGCCACCTGAAAGCATATGAGGATATTTGTTAGAGAATTCCTGAGTAGGTGTTAATCTCACATCCTCTAATGCTTTATGAACCATTTCATTACGCTCCTTTTTTTTACCTATTCTGTGTATTATAAGGGGCTCCTCTACTATCTGATGCACATTCATAAATGGATCAATACTTGAGTAGGGATCTTGAAAAATTGCTTGAGCCCTTCTTCTGAAGGACTTCAGGTGAACTTCCTCTAGATCTGTAATGTTTAGATCTTCAAAGAAAACATGTCCTGCGGTAGGCTTAAGGAGTCGAAGGGTTAACCTACCTAGTGTGGTTTTGCCACTCCCTGATTCTCCTACCAGAGCCAATGTTTTGCCTTTATCTATCTCTACTGAGACACCATCTATGGCCTTAATCTCGACTGTTTTGAATAGTCCTTTCCTTGATTGAAAGTACATCTTTACATCTTCAAGACGTATCATTCTATTTCTTGTCTCCTTCATTCAGCCAACATCGTGATAGGTGATCTTTTTCTATCTTGAATGCTGGCGGGGGTTTCTTGTCGCATGGATCGAAACGATAGGGGCAACGAGCATGGAAGCGGCATCCAGTAGGTGGTGATGTAAGATCTGGGGGGGCACCTGGAATAAATTTGGGAGACGCATCCTGTTTGAGTCCTGGTATGCTTGCAAGAAGAAGTTGTGTGTATGGGTGTTTGGGTTTCCCAAACATCTGTTCTGCAGTTCCTTTCTCTATGATCTCGCCTGCATACAAGACCGCCAATTTATCGCAAAGATCACTTGATAAAGCGATGTCATGTGTGATGAATATCATTGAAATGTCTAGTTCTTTTTTAAAGCGTTTTAGAAGATTCATTATTTGAGCTTGAATGCTGACATCTAGTGCAGAGGTGGGTTCATCCAAGATAACGAGTTTAGGGTTCAGGATAAGGGCTGAGGCGATCATAACTCTCTGTTTCATACCTCCACTTAGCTCGTGTGCATATCGGTTGAATATCTCTTTAGGCAGTCCAACCATTTCTAGAAGGTCTTCTGATTTTTTGTATGCCTCTTTTTTGTTAACGGTTTTTTCTAGGAGCATTGGTTCTGCGATCTGATGCCCCACTTTCAAAACTGGGTTCAACGAGTTCATTGCTCCTTGGAATACCATTGAGATAGTATTCCATCTAATCTCTTTGCGAAACTCTTCCTCAGATAGTTGGGTTATGTCCTTCCCATCTAGTATCACTTTTCCTTCGTTGGTATCGATGTTGCTTGGTAAGACTCTCATTAGAGCTAGGGAGAGGCTGGTTTTTCCTGAGCCTGATTCTCCTACTATGCCAAGTGCTTCGCTCTTTGCTAAATCTAGTGAGATACCATCTACTGCTTTTACAGTTCCTCGGGTGGATTGATAGTATAGCTTAAGATTTTTTACTTCTAGTAGTTTCATTAGTGACCCCTCTTCAAACGTGGATTTATTATTGGTTCCATACCTAATGCGATTAGTACGAATGTCATTGCTGTTATTACTATTAGTATTCCTGGAGGGAGTATCCACCACCAATAACCTACATAGATGCCGCCGTTTCGGAAGCCATATTCAAGTATCTGACCCCATGTTGGGAGGGATGGATCTCCAAGACCGAGGAAGCTAAGTGCGGCCTCTGCAAGAATGGCGGATGGCGTGAAGAATATCATCTGGGCAAATACGAAGGGTGCTGTTTGGGGGAATATGTGCCTTAACATAATCCTTAGGCGAGACGCTCCAAGAGTTATGGAAGATTCAACAAGCTGACCTGATCTTATCTGGAGGACCATAGATCGAATTAGAATGGTAAGTCCTGGCCAGCTGAATATTATGAGTATGAGTATTATGATGAAGAGGTTGGGTCCTACTATGAATGAGAGGAATATTAGGATAGGTAAAAGCGGGATGTTTGTGAAAATATCTGCAGCACGTTGGATCGATGTATCAGTTTTTCCACCAATATATCCACTAATTATTCCTAGAGAGGTACCAATTACAGTAGTTATAGAAGATGCTACGAGTCCTATGAAAAGTGCGACTGGGAATCCGAAGAGCAATCCAATGGATAGGTCTCTTCCTAAAGTATCTGTTCCCATAAATCCGTGGACTGAACCTCCGGCTACAAACTTTACACTCCCTATTGAGTCATCTTCATTGTAAAGAAAAGCATCCACCTGAATTTTGTATACCCCCATTAAAACATCGAATTTTCCATCATCTTGTGGAGTTCCAAATACTGCAATATCGACTCCACTGAGTAGTAGATCTTGGTTACTTATTGAAACATCAAACTCTTGTTTTAGGAAGTTTGATACTGCTGATACTACTTCGTGGTTTCCACTTAATTGTATTCGGAAAGGTGTTTCGCTGAAACGGGCGAATGGTGTTACTTCATTCGGTAAAGGGCCAGGAACTATAAGCCTATATAACTCTATCTTATTTCCATCAGGCCGTTCAATATTTACTATCAATACTGGAGGGCGATTGTTGTATTTGATATTCCCAACCGTCATGGAAATGAAAGAGGGAGGTTCGTCTGCTTTGTGGTTAAGATTGAAGGTGTAGAGAACTTTGGTTATACTCACTCCAGGTATTCTCTCCGTTGGTATGTTTGTCTCAAAGATGACGGTTTCTGCTTGATTATAACTGCTGAATAGGTTTGTCCAAGCTGGTGGTGCAGCTCGTGGGTTATCTGCCCATAGGACGGGATTGCTCCAGTACTTTAGTCCAAAGTCTGGGGGGTAAATAATGATCACACCTAATGAGATTATTATGAGAGCTATTATGAAGGCTATACCAACTTTCCCAGAACCAGAAGACAGAAGTTCCTTGAAGAGGTTTCGAGTCCTTTCTTCCATCAGTACCTCACCCTAGGATCAAGCAGAATGTACAGCACCTCTAGTATGAAGCGAGCACCGACATACAGTAAAGTGAATATGAATGTGAGTGCAACTATCACATTCTCGTCAAGAGCAAAAATAGCATCATAGTATAGTCTCCCCATCCCCGGCCAATTGAATACCGTTTCTGTGAGGATGGCACCCCCGAAGGAAGCTGTAAGCCCAAGTACGAGATTTGTTACAATAGGAGGAGCAGCTACTCTAATTATGTGTCGGTTCATAATTTTATTTTCTGGGAGCCCTTTGGCTCTAGCTACAGTCACAAAATCTTCTTGTGCAGTATTTAGAACCATAGTTCGGACAACATAAGCCCAGCTTCCAACTGATGCAAGGGTTAGAGTGATGATGGGTAATGTTGCATGCCACATGATGTCAAATGTTCTGTTCAGAAATCCTGAAGGAACAGGGGCGCTTGTTATGCCCCCAAATGGAAAAATGTGAAATTGGAAGGACAAGATCATTATGAAGATTATTCCAACCCACCACGATGGGAGGGCGTAGGATGCTGCTGAGATATAGGATACTCCTCTGTCTAGTGTGGTACCAACTCTTGTAGCGAGCTTAACTCCAATGTAGAGTCCTAAAACTGAGCTTATCGCCAACGCGGTTGTTACAAGAATGACGGTGTTTGGGAGCCTCTCTAGGACGATGTCTGATACTCTTGTGCTTCCAGAGAAGCTCTTTAAGGTTCTAGCTGAGCCGAGATCCAATCTAAGAATTCTCCAGACCATATCTGGGAGTCTAGTATACCAGGGATTATCAAGGCCGTAAAATTCTACTAGTTGTTCTCTTTCAGCTAAAACTACCCGCTCCAGCTCTATTGGGTCTCTAATGGTTATGGCTAACGATTGCCTAAGTTCACGAACTTCTTCATTAACTATTGAGCCCATCATCCTGTCAGATACACCTGTTGCTCCAAGGACGACTATAACAAGAAGTAGGCTGACTAAGAGTACCCCGAAAAGAGTGACTCCTTTTATCGCCAGTAACCTTGCTGCTCCCAAGGATAACCCTTCGCTAGCATTCTATTCTCGAAGATATTGAAAGAATCAGTTAGCTTCCTTTGCTCCTCTTCTCTTGAGGAGTACAGCTGGAATAACTATAAGCACCAATAGAACTACTGCGGCTACGATAAGTAGGGGGGATGATGTTCCTCCACCTTCTTCTGTTGTTGCGGTCGTTGTTTGGGTTATAGTTGTGGTTTGGTCAGGGGTACTAGTTTTGGTTGTAGTAATTGTTCCTACATCTATGTTTTGAACTCGTTCGGTTACATAAGATATTTCGTCACTGAATGCTGCCAAGTATAGGCGATAAGGGCTTCCGATGAGCATATTGGATGTAACTGTGGGCGGGATATATATGTGAAGTTCAGTAGAGGTTTCTATCTCACCGTCACCTGTATCTAAAACTTTACCATCAATAGGGTCGAATAAAATGTATTTGAGACCCATTTCTCCGGGTCCAGTGACTGATATCTCATAATGAGCTTCTTCACCTACTTGGATCGGATCTCCATCAACATCAGTTATCTCTACAAGTTGAGCTGAACCTTGGTACCAGTCTCCAGGTTTAAATGGATAGGTAGAGTCACGGAAGGCATTCAGTTCTGCGTACTGGGATTGAGGTTCAAATTTTGTTAACATATATGGACCATTACTTATTACCAATATTTTGTATTCATCGAACCAAGAAGCGGCTGCTGAATATCGTTTATCTGCATCACTTTGGCTTACCAGATTTTGACCATCTACTGTAAAGACTGCCTCTGGAAGGAAGCTGTCTCTTGCGAATTCTAGAAGGACGTTTCGAACTAGTCGTGCATCCTTCTCCATAACTAGGCTAATCCAAGGAACCGAGTATTTTGCAGCTGACGTGTCACTGTAAGCAGCTTTTAATTTATCAAAAACTAGGTTATCCATAGCTGCCAGGACTTCCCATGGCATGCTTATGCTTATTGGATGTGCATACTCTGCAATATGTTCTGGTACAAAGTGCCAATAATCTAAATAAACTTCTAGCGTATGATCATCTATTATTCTGAATCCTTTGAATGTGTCAAGATAAGGCTTAGTTACAGTGGCAGTTGCGAACTCTATCTTGGATTTATCTTCGTTGTATGTTAGGTCGAACGTCTGGTAAAGGTTGTAGATTATGTCAGCCATAGTTATTGATTGGCCGTGATGCCATTTCGAACCTATAAATTTGGTGTAATCAAAGGTTACTTTGCTTGTTGCTTGGCTACCTGCTGCAACACTTCTCCAACCTCCTACTGATGCATCCCATCTGAAAGCGTCATTAGGCATGCTAAGCTTGCCATTTGGACCTGCTGTCTCCACATCGAAAGTTGCTCGGAAAGGAATGGGTAGCCCAGTAAATGGGTCAGTCCACAATGCGGGGTCGTAAACATTCTGCCAGATATCAACACTATATATGTCTCCAAATCCGCCTACTGGGTTCCATACAGTTCTTTCAGTCCAAACCCAGAGATGTCCTATTGTCAATTCACTTTGTCCTGGAACATATGCTTCTCTGAGTGTCCAGATACTTCTAGGACCGCTTGATAAGTCGTTGGTGATACCTACTAGACCCGAATCAGCGGGGTAGTTGTTCACTATATTCACTACCCATATTCGGATAGATTCGGTTAGAGATATCTCGGTTGCGTCTCGATATATTTGATTTCTTTCCTCCAGATCTTTGAAGTTTCCTGTGAATATTCGTTGAGTAAGATCATCTAGAGCAGCGTTTTCATATTGGTAATAGCCTACTTCTTGCCATCCTGGCATATTTCCGAACCATGGGGCGATCATTTGGTTTAATGCACTATAATCATATTTTTGGGTTGAACCTTTACCAAATCCTTCTGTATAAAGATGCCATTCAAATAGTTGAGGATCTGTTACGTATACTTTCTGTATTGCTGGTCCGAACTGTTGGTATATTCTTTCAACTGTGAATCCAAGTTTGATAAGTTCAGATGCAATGGTGTCTCCGATGTCGCGTCTTTCATCTTCTACACGAATAACGAATTTTAATCTAATCAGGTTACCATTATAGTTCCAGCGGTCTCCAACTTTTTCAGCTCCTGCATTTACCATGGCGTTGTTAATCATAACCTGGGCTAATTCAGGGTCATAATGGATATTCATCTCTCTTATGAGGTCATATAGGGTGAGATAATCATAGTCAAAGGGGCTTATGTGGGTAACCATTGGGGCAGCTAATCCTTGGTAAATTTCATTGGCTACAAAATCGCGGTTTACTAGATATTGAAGTGCAAATCTTACTTCTCTGATTGAGAATGGGTTGAGCTCTCCTTCGGTTGCTGGGGCAGGGTTAAGGATTATTGAGACGGTTGTGGCTGGAGCCTGATGTATTTCCACATTGGGGTTGCTCAGTATCTCTTTAGCTGCAGAAGTTCTGAGAGCAAATATGTACATGTCCATCTGGTCGTCGTTTAATGCTGCTGAGGCGATCTCGGTAGCGAATGCTTTGAAACCTATTTTGTCGACTGCTGGACCTGGTTGTTGATGGAGTGGTTGAAATTGAGCATATATTGGAATGATTGTTGATGTTATGAGGAGTATACTAAATAATATTGGTAGGACTATTCGGTATTTGTTTAACCGGCTTTTAGGATTGTTGGAAGGAGGTTGAGGCATTCTTTTTCTTCTCCTTTATCTAAGTATGGAGTTTTCTGAAGGCTATAAGTGAGTATCCTGATACTGCTATGGCAATAACTGCCAAGGCTGCTACACCCCAGATTTGATATGTTACCATGTTTGATTGTGAGTCCACCCCTTCTTCTATACTTGTTATCCGTTCTATAAGAGTGTCTTCTAGAGATTTTATTCTTCCTATAATGGTATTTTCTATACTGGAGATATTTTCGCCTACGGGTGCTCCAAGTATAGCTATCTGAAGATCATCAACCGTTTTTAGAAGTCTCTCTTCTATTGAGTCAAACCCGAATTCCATATAGAATGATGATGTCGCCACATTACCTGAAGCATCAAAGACTCGAATATCATGTGCACCTTTACCTGATATTGGGACGAAGGTTCTTAGTGAGAACTTGCCATCTGAATCTGTTCTTCCGCTACCTACTATGGCTCCACTTACTTCTAAGAATATGTCTTGATCTGATTGGAAATCGAAGCCTTGGATTACTATGTCTTTTCCTCCTGCTCCGGAGGGTGGGCTGAGGAAGATAGATGATGATCGTATTGGGGATAATCTTGCAAAAGCTATTTTCTGGTTGTACCCACCAAGCTCTCCCAACCGTCCATCGGACCATACCATAAAGACATTATCCTCTGTTGCTTCCATTGCATAGTAGTCACCCATGAATATACCATCAGGAAATGCGTAATTCGGGTTGGTGGGGAAGTCGGTTACCCTTGAGTTCTCAAGCCATGTTTCACCTCCATCTTCGGATACTGAGTAATAGATATGGAACCGTCGTTCGCTTTTATCGTCTCTAAAGTCTCCCCACATAACATGGATTTTCCCATTAGGATCAACGGATACTGCGGGAAAGAACTGGTATGTATCTGTTATATCGTCATTTACCTTTTGAGGTCGGATCCAAGTTTTCCCATCATCTGTACTCCTGATGTGGTACACATCTCCGTCATCGGTGGGTTTACCAGCTGGTCGACCAATGTAAACTAATGAAATTTCACCGTTGGGCCCTGCTGATATCTGGGGAAATGCTCCACCCCAAGATCTGAAGAAAGCTGTTCTTGATGAATAATCAGGTTCAAGGAAATTTGATGCTGCAACTGCATTTTCAAAAGTTCTACCCCCATCATCTGATCTTGCAACCCATATTTCAGCCAATCCTTCGAAAGCTGCGTCATCGGTTGAGTCTAGCCATGCTACATAGATAGTGCCATCATCAGTAGTTATAGGCTGTGAACCTTGTACAACACGCTCTTCCGCTGAGAATTGCTCGCCACCAGCGCCTCCACCTATAACTTGTCGCACAGTTGGACTCACATCAATTGGAGAACTCCAGGAACTCCCACCATCTTCTGATCTTACAAACCTAATAGTTGTATCAACGGTTGGGTTTTGGAAAGCGAATAGCCCTCCTTCGAGGTAAGTTACTATTTCGTAGTTAACTTCAAAATCTGTATAAGTAACATAAATAACATCATTTGATGGATCTTGTACATTTGGGCCTATAGTCATCCATGGTTTGTCCAGAAATCCAAGTGATATTGTCCCTACGACACCACTTCCGCCTTGTTGCTCTATATCGAGAATTATTTTACTCCTTGCACTAGAGATAGGTGTTCCCCATGTGTATCCTCCGTCTGCAGATTTGGTTACGGCTATGCTTGACACTGTTTCTTCAAATGGAATACCAAACATGGTGAATTCTTCGAAACCGATGGATATTGAAGCGATGTATGCATTTCCATCTCGGTCAAAGTCTACAATTGGGTCTCCACCTGCGCCTAGATCTCCATCAATATATCTTGGTTGGAAAGGCCCCTCCCAGGTTTGTCCTGCATCAATACTTACGTATGAAACGACGTTTGGTGCGTTGTAATCTATTACGCCTACAATTAGATGTTCTGGGTCAAGTGGGTTAACTGCTATATGTGGCTCTGTCTGAATTGGAACGTTTCCAAGGTCTCGTGTTATAAGTATATTTCTACTGAATTGAGCTGTTGGACTTCTGAAAGGTACAAGGGCAGCTGCTGCTCCCTGCATTACTGGTGACCTACTTCCAGCATTTTCAAATGCTTCGTCTTTCGTTTCACCGACTCTGTAATCCTTTCCTTCTATAACTAAAGCGGATGAACCTGACATAAGTTTGGCCGCAGGAATTAAGTTACTGTCGATTCCCTCATGACCACTTCTTAGAAGTTCTTGTGGTTCCTGCGATACTGCCATTTCCATTAGAGCTGGTATAATTATCATAGATGCCAATAAGCTAAGAATTATGAGTCGCTTCATGTATTTAGGTAAAATATTCATATGATAAAAGAGTTGCCACAGCGATTAGGCAGGTGGGGTCATAACTATCTTGCGGTGTAGATTTAACTTGCTGCTTCTATCGCGGCATCTATGTCACGTATTATCATAAGGTATGCTTCATCTATGAATTCGCTTACTGAGTCCCCGTAGTTTTCTGCTCCTTCTGGAGGGATTAGGAGCCAGGTTGCTACTTCTTCAAATGATGCATTGACTCCTGGATCATTTTCTGCCCAATTGAAATAGATGTCTATACTGTCAAGTATCTTGTCAGCATCTTGGCCTAATGAAGCATCGATGTCGATTGCTAGTTCTTTAATAGTTTCCCAGTATTCTCGGACTTCAGTTCTGGTGAAGTTGATTTCTTTCCTGAGTTCTGCCAGCAGTTTCTTGTCTGCGTCAAGTTGATTGATGGATTTTTCAGCTAGGGTTAATTGTTTACTTAATTTTTCGTATTGGTCACTTTTGTATCTTGCTTCTTCAACTGCTTCTTTGAGCTTAACCTTCTTTGCATCGAGATCTAGCAAAGTGGCTGTTAGTGTTGAATTGGAAATAGCTAAAAGGGTTTGTAACCTGTCTTTTTCAAGAGTTTCTTCGTTCAGTTTGATACGTAGGTCTTGGGCTTCTTCTTGGGCTTCAGATAGGTCTGCTTTGTTCTTCTGGAGAGCTTTATCTTGACCTGCAACTTCGTTCTCCAGATTTGCTACATTTGCTTTAAGTTCAGTTTCGTTTTCAAGAGCATTGTTCAGTTCTGGTTGGACATAGAGGTATCCTAATGCCAATCCTATGATTAATCCAGATATTATCCCTATTATCCATATGCTTGATGCAGACATCTTCTGAATGTTCACAGTCTTTTGCCTATGGTGCCTACTTTGCAATCACCTTTAAGAGTTTTATTCAATTAAAATCTTAATGAAATGATAAAAATACTTGAATAATAGATCCATATATTTAACTAATGCCAATCCCGGTAATCTAGAATTGCAATCGTTTGCTACTAGTTTTCTTGCCTGAATTTTGTTGGGGCGAGAGGTGACATTCTTCTAAGTTGCTTTACTGCGCGTGGCAGAACTTCTAGGATATAATCAATATCTTCTTCTGTGTTGGTTTTACCGAGAGATATTCTGAGCGGGCCACGTACATCAATTGTGTCTAATCCGAGTGCAAGTAAGATTCGGCTTGCTTCTTCTGTTCTTGATGAGCATGCTGATCCACTTGATGCAGCTATTCCTTCCATATCTAGATTTAGAACAAGGGATTCTCCTTCGATGTAAAGGAAGCGTACATTGACATTGTTGGCTAGACGTTTTGTGGAGTGTCCATTAAGGTAAGTTTCTTCTATTTCTAAAGCTCCTTTTATGAGTCTGTCACGGAGTTTCGTGAGTTTTTTTGCTTCTTCATGCATTTCTTTTTCCCTAAGATCTACAGTTTTGGCGAATCCTACTATACCTGGAACATTGTGTGTTCCAGCTCTTAATCCGAATTCTTGTTCTCCACCATGAAGATAAGGTTCCATTTTTACTTCGTTATTGAGATATAACGCGCCTACTCCTTTTGGACCGTATGTTTTATGGGCGTTCATAGTCATTATGTCTATATTCATTTTTTTTACGTCGATAGGGATCTTGCCAAAGGTTTGGGCGGCATCTGTGTGAAAGTATGTGTTGTGTTCGTGGCACAATCTTCCTATTTCTTCTATGTCTTGGATGGTTCCTATTTCATTATTGCCGTGAATAACTGAAACTAGTGTTACACCGGCTTTCAACACTTTTTCTAGGTATTCAAGGTCAAGTAGACCTTGGGAATCTACAGGTATGAATGTGATGTTTGCTCCATTCTTTTTGAGCCAGGTGGCAGGGTTATGTATACAGGGGTGCTCTATTGTCGATATTGCTATGTGTACTTTGTTCATACCTTGCTGGAGGGCGTGACACTTTAACACCATATTGTTTGCTTCAGTTGCGCTTCCAGTGAATATTATTTCTTGGTTTTCTGCGTTCATAAATTTAGATAGTATTGTTCGTGATTCTTCTAATGCGCATTTTGCACCCATACCATAGGTGTTAAGTGACTCTGCGTTACCATATTTTGTTGTTAAGTATGGCATCATAGCCTGTAAAACACGTGGATCAAGTGGTGTAGTTGCTGCGTAATCTACGTAGATGCTTTTCATATTCTTACCACACTCTAGGTGGACAACTTTCTCTTAAGAGTGTGCTGTGAAAGATAGGTTTTGAAGAAATTTCCTTAAAGTATGTGTTATATGAATCTAGTTGATAGGTAACCCAATCTCTGTTGAATTCACTGTCTAATCATCCGATAACTAAAGAATCACCACCATTATGAACTTCAAGAGTTATTGTGACTGAGTCTGTTGAATTAAATGGTTCAGGGGACGGTTCCACAATTATCATATGAAGTTTCTGAATCAAAGTTATACCCCAAGTTGTATCAGAGGTTAGGTTGATGTCGATTCGTTTTTATCCACTTAATTCTTTATTTCCGTTTGCTAATAATGTGTAGACTCCGGACTCAACCAAAGTGTAGTGGCAAGAGGATTCTGTCTCTATGAAAAAATCTTTTTGATTCACAATATCAACTAGGACAACACCAACATTTGGCAAACCAGATACGTCTTCAGTCAAAACGAATCCACTGAGCTCAACCACACTTTCAGAAGCTACTTGTATTCCAGTTCAACCATCACTATCGCCTAGGCAAATTTTCATGTCTAATTTTCAATGAAAAATTGATTACTATGGCGGGAAGTTACAAAGGAACCTCAATTCAGAGTCCTCTCTTGTGGTACCTCTACATCTTAACTAGAATATTCAAGCCAAGTGATGACACGAAGATGAAAGGAACATATGAAACGCTATGGTTCTTACCACTCTTCTTAACAAGCACATTCACTGGAACAATAAAGTAATACACTTAAACCAATTAAACAGAATTAAAAAGGTACAAATGGAACGCTTTGTGTAGAATCGAGAAGATGTATATCTTTGAAACTCTGACCTTTTCTTTTTATTTTTAGTAAATATGACTCTTATTCAACGAATATTTAAAAGACTAAGGTGAACAAAGCCAGTGTAAGGATTTTTCATGATTAAACGTATAGAGAAGGACGTCCTCGGGGAAGTAAAGATACTTGAAGATGCATATTATGGAATAACTACCCAGAGGGTACTTCAAGATTTTAAGATAAGTGGATTAAAAATGAATCCAAAATTTCTAGAAGCCTACATTATTCTCAAGAAAGCTTGCATACTGGCCAATATGAAGATAGGAATTATTGATCCCAACCTTGGCAATCCTATAGTTCAAGCATCAGACGAAATCCTTAACGGCAAACTAAGAGACCAATTCAATATCGATGCTTTTCAGATGGGCGCCGGAACATCCTTCAACATGAATTGTAATGAAGTTTTAGCAAACAGAGCCAACGAAATACTAGGATCAAAAAAAGGAGATTACAAACCAATACACCCCAAAGACCACGTAAATATGAGTCAATCCACTAACGACACATTCCCTACCGCTATGAGAATAGCCATTCTTCTAAAACTAAAAGACCTTGATACTGAACTTAAAAAACTAGAAAAAAGCTTCAAGGAAAAAGCTAAACAGTTTGACGATATCATAAAAGCAGGTAGAACCCATCTTCAAGACGCTGTACCAATAAGATTAGGACAAGAATTTAAAGCATATGGTCAAACAATATCCAAAAGTCGAATTACCATACTAAAAGCAGGAGATTCCTGCAGAGAAATAGGGATAGGTGGAAGCGCAACCGGAACAGGTTTGAACACCAAAATTGGGTACCGTGAAGAAGTACTTTACCAACTTAACCAAATGACTGGTCTCAACCTCAAGCAAGCAGAAGACCTTAGAGAAATTATGCAAAGCCAATCGGCCGTAGCAGAAGTTTCTGCTGCTCTCAGAAACCTAGCATTAGATCTTATCCGAATCTCTAACGATCTTAGATTAATTTCATCAGGACCCACATCAGGCCTAGCAGAAATACGTCTACCCGCAACCGTTGAAGGCTCATCCATAATGCCTGGAAAAATAAACCCCTCAATATTAGAGATGCTAGGAATGGTTAGCTTCCAAGTTGTTGGAAACGATCTCACAATATCTATGGCAGTTCAAGCTGGGCAGCTTGAGCTTAACGTTATGATGCCTGTAATGGCTTTTAACATACTATTCTCAATTGAGATACTTACAAACGCGATTCATCAAACACGAATCAGATGTATCGAAGGAATAGAAGCTGATGAAAAGAAATGCAAACATTATGCTGATACAACTCTTGGTCTCGCCACCATCTTAAACCCAATAATTGGGTACAAGAAAGCAGCAGAAATCGTGAATCGTGCACTCAAAGAGGAAAAAACTATACTTGCAGTGATACGGGAAACCAAGATTCTATCTGAAGAAGATATTACGAGACTCTTGAATCCAGTAAAAATGACTAAACCACCTCCAACCCAGAACAAAAAGAAAAACTAATCCCTAAATAATATTGAAACCAAGAACAGATTTGAAAAGCTTTGGTAGAGTGCTTCGGTATATTTGATTGTTGCAATTAATATTGGAGCTAATACTGGACCTAATTGTGGAAAGTTTAGAGCTCCAATATTTTATGATGGGCGTTTTCATTACATACCTATACCAGAATTAGCCGATTATGTAATTAAACCTCCAATTTACGCAAACTTTTCATTCAAATCATATGTCCCTAATTCTTTATGGAAAACACCGATGCACGCGGATCCAGAATTCGAAACTATGACATATGGACACGCTTTACGAGGATATGGATGTGAACCTAGATTAAAAAAACTAAAAGAAAAGAAAGATTTCTTATTATTTTATGCCAGTCTTCGATATGTTGATGAAAAAAATAAACATCGAGCAAGTTGGATAAATCCCGCTTGGGGATCGTATATTGTCGGTTTTTTCAAGGTAGAACATGTGATAAATCAAATTAAAGGAAGTATGATACAAACTAATATGAGAGTTCGTTTCAAGAATAATGCCCACCTAAAACGTAAAAGTGGACATGCAGATTTCTGGATAAGCGGTAATCCAGGTCATCTTTTAAAGAAAGCGCTAGCCCTTAGTGATTCAAAAATCTCAATGAAACCAAATGATTTTACTCGACGTGTTTTTAAAACACCAACTGGAAAACCCATTACATCTAATAACACTGGTTTTTATCGCCAAACATTAGTATGTAATGATGGTGAAGCGCAAAAAGAAATCTTTACGACTATTGGAAAACTCAATCATCACATTAAAAATACATAATTTGAAGTCTTTTTTTATTTGAAAAAAACCATTATTTTGACTAACCAAATGGATTTAGTGCATTATTATCAATTGTATTGATTTTGTTGTCTAAAAAAGCCAAAAAGTGGTAGATGCCCAAGAATCAGAAAAACTCATCAACGAAGGCTGGCTATTCATTGGCGTATTACCTACAGGTAAAGTCATAATTCATCAAAGAAGTTTATCAGTAAATACATAGATTTATCAATAATCCAAGCTAAATATTATTGTTTGGGAATCGAAACAACTACTGAAAGTAACTTCAAACCCGCAACTATTGCAGTAATATTTTTAGTAATCGGTCTTCTTACTGGGTTGCTGATAGGGCTTAATCTACCATCAATCCTTTTTCCTCCCCAACAAGAAGACAATGAAATATCTTTTCCAAGAGTAGAAGGAGTATTAACTGACGATGATCCATTCTTAGGCTCTCCTGATGCACCTGTAACAATAATCGAGTTCAGTGACTTTGAATGTCCATTTTGTAAGGGTTTCTTTGACGGTACTTTCAAAGAAATCAGGACGAATTATATAAATACTGGAAAAGTGAAATATGTTTTACGTGACTTTCCTCTCTCAGGTATACATCCTAATGCGGAAATAGCCGCTGAAGCCGCCAATTGCGCAAATGAACAAGACAAGTATTGGGAATTCCACGATTTACTGTTCGAAAATCAAGAAGATTGGGTTTCTGGAAATACAACAGTTGAGTTTAAGAAATATAGCTCATCGCTTGGTCTGAATGGGGCACAATTCGACCTTTGTCTAGAAAATAGAAAATATGTTGATGAAATCTTGAAGGATATGCAAGATGGTTTCGACGCTGGGGTCCAAGGGACACCTACCTTTTACATAAACGGTGTTAAGGTCGTTGGTGCACAGGTATATTCCGTCTTTAAACAAGTCATTGATGAAGAGCTCGAGGGATAGGATGCATCCCAAGTTTTCTATTTATTTATCATCTAAATATCCAGTATAGCAGGTATACTGATTTTGAAGCCACTCCATTCACTCTTACTCACCTTAATACTTAGTACATCCATACTAAACATTGCTATAGCTGCTCCTTTAGCTGTTTCTGATAAAGATTGGCAGTACGTAAATGGTAACTCTTGGGCCTGGAACTATAGTCCACAGACACAAATAAATAAGAATAATGTGGATAAACTAGAGGTAAAGTGGCTCTTTCCTATAGAAAGTACATCGTTTATTCCTGAAGCAATGAAAGTTATCAATCCACAAGGGGGTGTGACAACTCCACCTCTAGTAAATAACGGGGTAGTTTATATCCAAACCAATTTTCTCAAGACTTATGCCATAAATGGAAGTAACGGTAGGCCTCTCTGGACTCATGAATACAACCTCAATATCTCGGAAATTCAGGAAAGGCTTCCTTGGTCTGCGAACGCAAGACTCTTTCACCTTCACGGCATAAGATATTGGGAAAGTGGTGAGGCTCTTCTTCTTCAAGGATTTGCTTGCGATTTTTATGCGTTGGACGGTAAGATGGGAAAGGTGAAATTTCATATCACCGATCTATGTGCCAACATACCAGGTAATACATATAGATATTTTCCTGCACCTGAACAGAATTCTATAGGAACCTACGAAAAAGGTCAACAGTTTATTTTCCTACTCAGCCACGTTGAGGGTGGAGGCTGGACAGAAAGTGGTAGAAATGTTGCAATGGGAATCGATATGAATACAAAGAATATTCTCTGGAGAGTATTCAACGCTCCACCTCAAGGTGAGTTTTCACGCGACTGGGCTTTGCAAGAATGTAACATTGGGTATTTTAGGGATATCCCCTGTAGTGATGTTGCCGAAAAGGCACCTGAAAATCTAGAATGGGATTGGGCTCCATCTTCAAATACGTCTCCACATCCTTCAAGTGGTGTTACTGCTTCTTGGGGTCAATCAATAATAGATGAAGATTCGGGAGTATTATACATCAATACTGGCGCTCAAGTACCGTGGCCAAATGTTACTTTAACCACTGGGCCTCGGCTATACGGAAGCACGATTATGGCTATTGATATGAATCAAGGTAAACGAATATGGTGGCAACAGCCTCAACCTCGTGACCCATATAATTTTGATTGCAATTGGAGCGGTATGTTGGTAGATCATTTTTCTATTGGTAAAGTCTACGTTAAAGGCTGCAAAGATGGTCATTGGATAGTTTCAAATGCAAAAACTGGAAAACCTATCCACATAATACAAGTTATGGATGAAATCTATCCTGGAAAAAGAACGTTCCATATTACCGATCCATTCAGCTGGTACGATATGAAGGAAATGAAGCAACCTGATCGCAGTCGTTATCATGGAGAACCTCCGATTACACTTATCCCAAGTTATTTCAATGGGGCTTTTAGCACAGATCAATCATTCGATCCACAAACAGGTACAGTATATCATTATACTGCATTAGCTCAACTAAAGATTACCACTCTTCCATTACGGGAAGGGAGAATCAGTGGTGTAATCCCAAAAACAGCTATATCCGCCAATGTTACGATTGTTGCCAGAGATATATCTACAGGAGAAATAAAATGGACTTGGTTATACCCAATAAGTAACCAAAGAGCCCATATGGTTGTCTCTGGTGGAATGCTATTTTCTGGCTTTACTGACGGAAGTATGAAGTTTTTCGATAAAGATACAGGTATTCTAATCAATACAATGCATCTAGGGTCACCACTAGTTACTGGTGTAACCACTGGACAGGACTCAGGGGGCCATCAGAAACTTTTCACGATAGTGGGGGTCACATCATTTCCTAGACAAGAAAGCTATGGACTGGCAGAACGAAATATTGTTTCAGGGACCCTTGTTGCAATTGGAATCTCAGAAAACGTATCCGATATTGTAACCACAACAATTACAACAACAACGACAGTTACACACTTTACATCCCAAAACGAAAGCACGTTTGATACAGTTGTTTATTTATCGTTAGGCTTAATTGCCTTTGCATTGATTACAGTGACTGTCTTTTTGTTGAGAAGAAGAGATTAGCTAATACAGAATTCCTCTAAGTTCATCTTCACGTAAAGGCTTTGCTTCAGGAGGATTCCAGATAATGTTGCCTTTTCCATCATAACCAATTGTGAGCCCTTCCTCTGCTCTGGCATACATTATAGAACCTACTGGACAAAATCTTACACATTGCGGTTCACCACCACATAAGTGGCATTTAGTAGCTACTTGCTTCTTCGTGTTGAACCTAACTCTTGATATGTTAAAAATCTTGGCGCATCCCTCTACACATTGCTGGCACCCTATACACTCTCTTTCATTAACAACTCTCGCATTAGTACCCGGAGTAGTTTCAGGCGCTAGTTTCCCTGAAAGCAAAGATGTTAATCTTCCTTGAAGTTCTGGAATACCATCCTCGGTACCGGTATCTACTTGTAAAGCACCTGTAGGACAAGAGTACATACATCCTGGCCAATTACATTGGGAACACGGAGTAGATACATAATCTCCTTTAAAGTAGTCCTTCACTATCTGTAGCCTGGCCAGCTCAGGTTGCCCTACCCCATTATTGGCCATTGTACATGCGACCTGACAACTTCTACATCCTGCACAAATATCTATATCCGCTACAATTACCCCCTTAGATTTTAGTGGCTTTCCAGGTTCGGTTCTGTGGCCGAAATATCCAATAGCAGAGGCTCCTTCAACAGTAGCTATTGCCCCAACTATTGCTGCCCCAGCAACAAATTTTCTACGTGTAGTTGTAATCTTTTCTGATTCTTTACTCATAATCTCATCCTTCTTCCTTTGGTGCTGGAATTATTTCAGGTTCTTCACTTGAAGAAAAGTGTTTCTCTTGATAGTCTTTAGGTACTTTACCTGTAATCATACTTTTGAAAGTAGGCCAATTTTCTTTTCTTGTTCCAAAGTAAAAGTGCATAGTAACCATAGTAATAAGGACAAATGTAAGAATGTCATGGGTAATTCTTACCCAATAAAATAGAAAATCAAAGTCTATATTCAACCACCATATAGGAACTAAGAATCGATAATTGGCGCTCATCATAAATCCTGTAGCCCCAATCAGGACGATTACTACGGCAAAACCAATATGTAACATTTTTTGTCCAATGTTATATTTAGGAAACTTGACATATTCTTTTGAAACACCAAGGAAATTTTTAGCTAGGATATTTTGAGCGCGTAAATCACCTTTGGACGGTAACTCACTCCAAAAGATCCCTTTAATCCCTACATCATAGATAATGTGAATAATGAGACTACCTAGAAGTACAAATGCTGCAGTGTTATGTATATTTTGCATTAGCGGAGTATAAACATCTCCTATGAGAATGGTAGCAAAGCTTGAAAACGGCCTTATTTCAAGAATTTTTAAGTCGTATATAGTAAGTCCGGTCCATAGAAGCGCTAATAATGCTCCAAGATTCACCCAGTGGTAAATTCTTTGTGCAAAATCATATCTCTGTACTGTTTGATTACTCATCTCAATGTTCTTCCTTAATTGGAGGTCTTATGTGTCTAACAACAAAATGGATAGTTACAGCTGCTACTCCACCAACCACTATTAATAATCCAATTTCATCTAGCAATCGATTTTGCCATATGTTTGGCGAATAGAAAATATTTGAAAGAGCTTGAAGTACCATATACTTCCCTAACTACACATATATTTATCTATTAAAAACCTTTTCTTAATATTATCTAGGACCAATGGAGAAAAATTATATGTTTATAATCCATCGGGTAAGTAATTCTTATCTCGTAAATATTCTACTTGGGAAACAGTGTACCTCCATACAACATCTGCTCGATCATCCTTAAAGTCCCATGGGGCTACCATAACTATATCGTTTTCTCTAACCCACATACGTCTCTTCATCTTCCCCCGTATCCTTGCCATCCGTGTCTTTCCATCTGTGCATTGAACTATAAGGTGCTCTCCACCAGACATCTTCAAAACTCGCCCAATAAGTTCTCCTTCTTCTGGAAGCGTAAGTTTCTTAAGGTCTGCTTCATTAAGGACCTTTCTTTTACCTATCTTTAACCCCTCAAGAAGTTCTAACATCTGTGAGGATTTAACTCTTTTTATAATTTATTCTTCGTTTAATAAATCTGATATTGGTACGAATTCTTTTGACTGAATGATGACTTTTAAGCAAAACCATAAATATTTTAGGATTTTAATACTGCACCAAAACTTGCAGATGTGACCATCTTTGCATATCTTAAAAGATAGCCACTATTAACCTTAGGTTTAATAGGTTTCCATTTTTTCCGTCGAATCTCGAGAGTCTCATTGTCAATCTTCACATTCATTTTTCGATTTTTAAGATCAATTTGAATAGAATCTCCATCTTCAAGAAGAGCGATGGGACCACCTTCAGCTGCTTCAGGAGATATATGTCCAATACTTATCCCTCTAGTACCCCCGGAAAACCTTCCATCTGTAATTAACGCTACCTCTGTCCCCAATCCCATTCCAATTAGCGCTGCAGTTGGGGCTAACATCTCAGGCATGCCTGGGCCCCCTCGAGGTCCTTCATACCTTATCACAACCACATCTCCAGACTTGACTTTGTTATTCGATATCTTCTTTCCAGCTTCTTCCTGGGACTCGAATATTACAGCAGGGCCCTCAAAATAATTAATATCTGAATCTATCGCCCCTATTTTCAGAATTGATCCTTCAGGTGCCAAGTTACCATACAAAACAATTAATCCTCCCTTTACGCTGTAAGGGTTCTCGAGTTTTCTAATAACTTCTTCATCCAATATTAAACTATTGGAAATATTTTCTCCTAAGCTCTTTAGAGTTACCGTCATCGATTGAGTGTTTAATACTTCAGGTTTACGACTTATTTCTCTAAGAATGGCAGATACGCCTCCTGCTAGATCAACATCTTCAATATGCCAATTTGAAGCTGGGCTAACTTTGCAGATATGAGGTACCTTCTCCATTAAATCATTAATCCTTGAAACCGTAAAATCTACATTGGATTCATGGGCTATTGCTAACAGGTGAAGAACAGTATTAGTGGATCCACCCATTGCCATATCAAGTGCCAAAGCATTGTCCAGAGATTCAGAAGTTACTAATCCCCTAGGCTTAACATCCTTCTGAATAAGTCTAATTATCTGTTCACCAGCCTTTTTAGCTAATTCTTTACGCTTAGGTGTATCAGCTAAAATAGTTCCATTTCCGGGCAAAGCCAGCCCAATAGCTTCACAAAGACAATTCATAGAATTGGCAGTAAATAGACCAGAGCAAGATCCGCACCCTGGGCACCCATATCTTTCGAGTTCATTGAGTTCTTCTTTAGAGATTTTTTTTGATTGGTATGCGCCTACTCCTTCAAAAACAGATATCAAATCTATAGTCTCCCCATTAGGTGTCTTTCCAGCTCTCATCGGACCACCGCTAACAAATATTGTTGGTATGTTAGATCTCAAAGCACCCATAAGCATTCCTGGCACTATCTTGTCACAATTCGGTATACAGACAAGACCATCAAAGCGGTGAGCTTCAACCATGATTTCCACTGAATCTGCAATTATTTCGCGGCTAGGAAGCGAGTATCTCATCCCTATATGACCCATAGTAATCCCGTCATCGACACCAATAGTGTTGAACTCAAATGGAATCCCTCCTGCCTCTCGAATGGCTTTCTTCACTATCTTGCCAAACTCTTGTAAATGAATATGTCCTGGAATTATCTCTACAAATGAATTGGCTAGTCCAATGAAGGGCTTCTCAAAATCTTCATCATTAAGGCCCACAGCCCGAAGAAGACTACGTTGAGGTGATTTTTCTATCCCTTTCTTAATCATGTCGCTGCGCATTGTTCTACCTGTCCCTTTCCACTTTACTATGCTTTATAATTTGAGTGTTGTTTCATGCACAAAAAAATGTACATGCTTTAATTAATACACCGTTAAAATTTTAACTAATACTCAAAATAATTTTGTTACATTCCCCAAATACATAAAAACTTATAAACATAAACAAGTTTGAGATTTTATGTAAATGACGAATACACTCGAAACTTTCACCAGTCGAATAGGACTAACTCTACTGGTAGTAGCTGTTGTTCCAGTGTTGTCTCTGCTTGTGCTTATTTAGGTCCACACCGCCAAAATTATCTTTTTTGTGTATGTGGGTTATAAAAAATTTGAATGAGAGGTTAAAATATGTCAAATATGTCTGGTAGCAAAGCTCTCTTAGAAGGGTTATGGAATGAAGGCGCTAGAGTCGTATTTGGTCTACCCGGAGGAGCCATAATGCCGGTCTACGATGCTTTCTTGGATAGTGAAATCCGGCATATACTTGCAAGACATGAACAGTCAGCAGCACATATGGCAGATGGATATGCCCGTGCAAGCGGTAAACCAGGTATTTGTATGGCCACATCTGGTCCCGGAGCTACAAATTTAGTCACGGGAATAGCTACAGCTTTTGCTGACTCCTCTCCAGTAATAGCTATAACAGGACAGGTGGCTACACCCACCATCGGAAAAGACGCTTTTCAAGAATGTGATACGGTAGGTATTGTTACACCAATTACAAAGTATGCTTTCCAACCCATGCAATCGCAAGAAATCCCTGCAATTGTCAAGAAGGCATTTAAAATAGCTTCAACTGGCCGTCCAGGACCTGTTCTGATAGATCTTCCTAGGGATGTTCAAATAAATGTTGCCAACATGAGTTTCCCAAAGAAAGTAGATATTAGGGGATATAACCCACATATAACACCTCACCCTGTACAGACAAAGAAAGCTGCCGACCTACTTATGAATTCAAATAAACCAATGATTTGGTCCGGAGGGGGAATAATTATCTCAAATGCCGCTCCCCAACTCCGTGAAATAGCTGAACTTCTTATGGCTCCAGTGGTTACAAGTCTTATAGGTAAAGGGGGCTTTCCAGAGAATCATCCTCTATCACTAGGCCCAATTGGCATGCATGGTAGACCAGAAGCTAATAAAGCAATTTGTGAAGCTGATTGCATTCTTGCAGTTGGTGTGAGGTTCTCTGATAGATCTACAGGGAGATTCGATGAGTTTGCCAAAGATGCTCACATAATACACATAGACATAGATCCTGCTGAGCTTGGAAAGAACAAAAAGGTTGAACTACCCATAGTTGCTGATGTGGGAATAGCGCTAAAATCTCTAATTGCGTCACTGAAAAGAAAGATTGTAAAACGAGATAAGACTCTATGGTCTAAACGATTGCAGGAGATCAAATCACAAATTAGAGAAGGTGACTTTGGCAGCAGCAACGAGCTCTATCAACCTAAGATCGTCCAGAAGATGCGAGAACTTCTGCCATCTAACGGGATACTGACAACTGAAGTAGGCAAAAATCAGATGTGGGGGGAGCTCTATTACCAAGCAATAGAGCCACGAACATGGATCACATCCACTGGACTAGGTACAATGGGTTTTGGATTCCCTGCTGCTATTGGTGCGAAGGTTGCAAAGCCAGAAGTACCTGTTGTTGATCTTGCGGGTGATGGCAGCTTCAGAATGACTGAAAACTCTCTATCTACTTGCATAGAAGAAGACATTCCGGTTACAGTTGTTATCCTAAACAATTCAACACTGGGTATGGTTGAGCAGTGGCAAAGACTATTCTACAATGGGAGATATTCCGGAGTTAAACTAGGTAATACACCTGACTTTGTGAAGTTAGTTGAAGCGTATGGTGCCCAAGGTCTTCGGGCCCAATCTATCAAGGAGTTCGAGAAAGCCTTCAAAGAAGCTATTAATAGTGAAGTCACCACTGTAATAGATTGCCCAGTTGCACCTGAAGAAGATGTCTTCCCATTTGTTGCACCAGGTCGAGGATTAAATGAAGTAATATTCAATTCAGAGGATAAAAATTGATCGAGAGAACATTCATACTTTCTACCATTGTTGAAAATAAGCCTGGTGTCCTATTTAGAGTCGCGAATATGTTCAGGAGACGTGGTTTCAATATTGATAGCATAAGTGTCGGGGCAATCGAGGAGACTGGTCTCTCACGGATGACTATCACTATCTTTGGAAATGAAAATGTTGCTGAACAGACAGTTAAACAGATGAGTAAGCTGGTAGATATTATTAAAATTCAGGTTCTTGATTATGAAGATGCTGTTCGACGTGAATTAGCTCTAATAAAGATTCAAGTCACATCCAACAAGTCACTCTCAGAACTTACTAACTACTGCAGTATATTTCGTAACCGTGTAATAGATGTATCTCCTGGTTCTATGATTGTTGAAGTAACAGGCACCCCAGAAAAGATAGACGCGTTCCTAGATATTGTATCAGGATATGGAATAAAGGAGATGGCAAGGACAGGAATAACTGCACTGCAAAGAGGCACGAAAAAATGAGCAATGATGATAATAAAATTCTTCTTTTTGACACCACACTTAGAGATGGTGAGCAAACTCCAGGAGTATCCTTAACTCCTGAAAATAAACTCCAGATAGCAAAACAACTTGATAGTCTTGGCGTAGACATCATAGAAGCAGGATTTCCTATTACATCAAAAGGTGAAACTGAAGCAGTCAGGTTAATAACAAAAGAAAAACTTAATGCTGAAATATGCGCCCTTGCACGTACAAGCAAAAAAGACATTGATATAGCTCTGGACTGTAATGTTGATTCTATTCATACATTCATTGCTACGTCAGATCTCCATTTAAAGTATAAACTCAAGATGAAACGAGAAGAAGCACTTGAAAAAGCAGTTGAAACTATCGAATATTGCAAATCTCACGGTGTTATTGTGGAATTCTCAGCAGAAGATGCTACCAGATCTAATGTACCATATCTAAAAG
Organism: Nitrososphaerales archaeon; assembly: GCA_030754585.1. Taxonomy (GTDB): domain Archaea; phylum Thermoproteota; class Nitrososphaeria; order Nitrososphaerales; family JACPRH01; genus JASMAB01. The sequence goes on from JASMAB010000008.1 coordinate 25,702, forward strand.
AAGTTTTTAAAGCAGCTTGCGATGCAGGTGCTGATCGTATAGATATTCCTGACACGGTTGGAGTTATTACTCCCGAAAAGATATTCCAACTCGTAACCGATATCAGAACAGTTGTAAATATTCCAATTAGCCTACATTGCCATGACGACTTTGGGCTTGCTGTGGCAAATACTCTAGCTGGGATAAACGCAGGAGCAAAGACAGCACATGTAGCAGTAAATGGCTTGGGTGAACGAGCTGGAAATGCTTCTCTTGAAGAACTCGTTATGTCGCTTTATAGCTTACATCGCAGAAAGACTAATATTAAAACACATTTGATATATGAAACGTCAAAACTTGTTTCTCGAATTACAGGAATAGCACTACCTCCCAACAAGGCAATAGTAGGAGAAAACGCTTTCGGACATGAATCTGGTATCCATACACACGGTGTTTTGACTATGCCTCTAACATACGAACCAATGGCGCCTGAGCTAGTGGGCAGGAGAAGGTGGATTCAGGCGGGAAAACACGCCGGAGGACATGGAATATCAGCCCAGTTATCGGAGCTTGGGATAGATGTCACAAAAGATCAGCTAAGCGATATCGTTGCAAGAGTAAAAGACTTAGGTGATAAAGGAAAGAGATTAAGCGATTCAGATCTCTCAGCATTAGCTAGATCTGTTGCGAGTCAAACTTCACCAGAAGAAAAAATTGTAAAAATGCAGGACTTTTCAATAATGACAGGTTTACGGATGGTACCTACAGCTTCTGTAAGAGTGATGATTGATAATAAGATCTTTCTTGCATCAAAAACAGGTGTTGGTCCTGTTGACTCTGCTATGAAAGCCCTGCAAAAGGCCACAGCAAGTTTTGGTGAGATTAGGCTCAATGAATACAGACTTGAATCTATCACTGGAGGATCTGATGCATTAGCTGAAGTACGAATAAAAGTTGAAGATTCAAACGGTGTATCAGCATCTTCGAGTGCTGCAGGAGAAGATATTGTGGTCGCCAGTGTAGAAGCTATGCTTGATGGAATAAATAAAGTATTGATAAAAAGAAGAAATCTAGAATCTACAGCAGGTAATTAAACAAAGTGATGTTTCTATAGAACTACAAATTATGTAAAGAGAGATAATAATTTGAATATCATTGAGAAGATACTCAGTAGGGCTTCAGGAGAAAAGGAAGTAACACCAGACCAGATCATTGATGCTAAAATTGACTACGCAATGATAAACGAGATAACTGGATATTTGGTCGCCAAATATTTCCGAGATGTAGGTGCAAAAAAAGTCTGGGATGCTGAGCGTATAGCTATCATTTTAGATCATACTATCCCTGCACCAACAGCTGAAGCAGCTGAAGTGCATCGTATTGTTAGAGAATTCGCAAGAGAACTCAGCATACCTGGATTCTATGATGTTGGGAGAGGTGGGGTTTGTCATCAAGTTATGATGGAAAAGGGATACGTAAAACCAGGAGAAGTTATTGTTGGGGCAGATTCTCATACAGTAACTTACGGTTCATTGGGTGCGTTTTCAACAGGGATCGGTTCAACCGAGATGACATCAGTATTCATAACTGGAAGACTCTGGTTCAAAGTACCCAAGGTGGTTAAAATAGAAGTTGAGGGTGAATTTAGTAAATTCGTTGGTGCCAAAGATCTCTTCTTACAAGTGGCAAAAGAAATTGGATTCAGTGGTGCTACCTATATGGGCCTAGAATTTGGTGGCTCAACTGTGAGAGATATGAGTGTATCTAGCCGTATGACTCTCTGCAACATGGCCATTGAAGTGGGTGCAAAAGCCGGTATTGTAGAACCAGATGAGAAAACTACAAATTATGTCAAAAGCAAAACTTCTGATTCATTTATACTTCTAAAGAGTGATAAAGATGCTGAATATGATAGATCTATACATATTGATGTTACCAATCTGTCTCCCCAGATAGCTTGCCCAGATGCAGTAGATAATGTAAAACCTGTCTCTGAATTAGATAATATTGAACTTGACCAAATCTATCTGGGTTCTTGTACGAATGGTCGAATACAGGACCTTCAGATAGCTGCTAATATATTGAAAGGCAGAAAGGTAAGCACTCGAACACGGTTAATAGTTGTACCTGCTTCACAAGAGATATTTGTTGAAGCAATGAATACAGGTTTAAT
>JASMAB010000009.1 GCA_030754585.1 Nitrososphaerales archaeon
TTGAGAAGAACAAGTTTGAGGATGTGAAGATAATTTCAGCGACACCAAAAGAGTTGATGCTGAAGGTAATTTCAGGAGAACTAGATATTGCTCCTGTGGCATCTACCAGTCTAATCACTCATGAACGAGAGTTGAAGATGGTGCCAGCCCTATCTGTACATAGTGTCGGCCCATCACTAAGTTCTATCGTAGTCTCTGATGGTGAAACTTCCCTACAAAACGGGGACAAAATCGCGGTAACAAACCAAACAGAAACATCAATCATGATGCTTAAGATCATTCTTGAAAGAAAAGGTATCAATGTAGATTTTGTTACGAATATAGGGGTGGATGCTAAAGATCTCCTAAGTGAAGCCCCCTTCGCTCTAACGATAGGAGATGATGCTTTAATGTCAACGATTAATGGGTATAAGACCATCTATGACATAGGTGAAGAATGGTGGAACCTAACGCATACTCCAGCTGTATTTGCAGTAACAGTAGCCAACTCAAATATCGCTCAAAAAGAACCAGAAAGGATAAAAAAAGCAGTTGAAATGCTCTCAAAAGCAGTTAAGTATCGAGAAGAAAGTCTTGACGAAATAGCTCATCATACATCAACTAGATTGAATCTTCCAATCGAACTTCTCCTAAAATATTTTAAGATGATTAAACTAGATTTCAATAATAATGTTGAGAAAGGCTTGAAACAATTCCTATACGAAATAAAAAAAATGAATCTACTTGAAGTAAAAAATTCATAGAAAAATATTATATAAATTCTAGTGTGATGGGCGGTAAAAGCCCTTGCTTAGAAGCACGATCAAATAATGTCTGAATGGCCCGCTCTCCCAATTCACCCATATTTAAGGTCAAATCATTTACATACATATAGACAAAGCGTTCAACTATATCACGAGGTACGTCTCTAGCGTATTGCATAGCGTAGTCAAGTGCATCCTCTTTATGATCGAAGGCATACCGGATAGAACTTCTAAGAACATCCTTAAAGTCACGAGCAAACTCTATCCCTAAATCCTTTCTGGATACATCTAATCCAAGCGGAAGAGGTTGACCCCCTGTCTCTTTATCCCACCACTTTCCTAAATCTAAAATATTGGTCAAATTATACTGTTTATGAGTAATCTGGCCTTCATGGATAACTAAACCTACCTCAACATCACCTTTAGCAACAGCTCCAATTATCTTATCGAAGCTCATTTCCACAACATTAACGTCGCCAAGAGCCATCTTGAGCACTAGGTTGGCAGTAGTTAATTTTCCAGGGATAGCTATAGTTTTATTTGGAATCTCGTCTAGGGAAACATCATTCCGAGCAACTAGAATTGGGCCATACCCTAGTCCTTGACTGCTACCTACACTAAGAACATAATACTTATCGCTTACATATCCGTAAGCATTCGCAGATATAGCTGTAACCTCCAATTCTGCAGAGCGGGATCGTTGATTCAAACTTTCAATATCCTCAACTATATGGGTTAATTCCACATTTTTCATATTTACTTTATCCTTCACTAAGGCATAATACATGAAGGCATCATCAGCATCAGGACTACGACCAACTCGCACTTTCATATATCGGCTTGAAAACTAAATGTCTTTAAAGATTTATTGTATTTTATCCAGTCTTCTTACATCTCACGATTACTAATCCACCTAACATTCGTGTCTGAAAGGATACCTCAGAAAAGAATTCTTCAAAAAGGCTCTTCTGCGCTTTGTTGGTAAGAAGCTTCTGGTAAGTTGTATAAAGAACAGTGAAAAGTAAACCTTTCCTCCCAGCTGCAATAAACCCTAGTAGCCCCACGAGGTATCTCCAATGCATACCAATTATCCATCGAAAAAATCGATTATTCGGTTTCCCGAGATCAACGATAAGAAAACGACCTCCATCCTTCAAAACTCTATGCACTTCCATCACAGATACATAGAGATTTCCAGCATCTCTCAAGGCAAAACCTGTCATTACAACGTCAAAACTTTTATCTCTAAAGGGAAGATTCTCGAATACCCCGAGAGAAAAATGACTATTTTTGTCTACAACACGTTTTCGTGCCTGAGAAAGCATAACCTTCAATGGGTCAAGCAACACTAAGTTTCCTGTATCTTGCACGGATTGCAAGAGTATCTGACTCATAACTCCAGGGCCGGCACCTGCGTCCAAGACTATGTCATTTGATTCAACGGTCTTCAAAATTCCCTCTCTTCTATAAACCAAGTCTTTCCCAAAGGATATGAAGCGGTTGACCCGGTCATAGACAGGGATTATCTGAGATAATACATCTATGACTTTATCCCATTCTTCATTAAGTCCACCTGTTTTCTGACCCAGACATCAGCACCCCAGTATATACCTGAAGAATTTACACTTCCTCTTATGCCAACCCCGTGAACCCTTATATTAATCATATCCATCATATCGATTCAAGTGAAAAAAAATGGTCTTTGACAACTTATATGACTTCATCAATGTACTTGAAAAAAAAGACAATCTTCGAAGAATTTCAACTGAGGTTGACGTCAACCTAGAGATGGCTGAAATCCTAAGGAGAGTAACTTACAGCAAAGGCCCAGCAATTTTATTTGAAAATGTCAAAGGTTTCGATATGCCAGTACTTGGAAACGCCTTCGGTACTATAGATAGAATGAAGATAGCTCTGGATACAGATAACTTCGAGCAAATAGGATCTAGGCTCACCAATATTCTTTCACAGAAAATGCCATCCGGCATCTTGGGAAAGGTCAGCGCACTTCCCCGTTTGGCCGAGATGGCAGGGTTTGCTCCTAAGATTGTTAAAAAAGGTCCAGTGAACCAGATTATTGAAACCGATTCTCCTACCCTGTCCTTCCTTCCAGCCCTCAAGACTTGGCCCAAAGATGCCAGTCGCTTCATTACATTTGGACTTGTATTGACAAAGAATCCTGAAACCGAAATTAGAAATATCGGTGTCTACAGGATGCAGATTTATGATGATAAAACAGCCGGTATGCATTGGCAGATACATAAACGAGGCGCACAACACTTCAAGATGGCTCAGGAAGAAAATCGGAAGATAGAGGTAGCGGTGGTTATTGGTGCTGACCCAGTCACCATCTATACAGCTGTAGCTCCAGTTCCTGAAGGTTTGGATAAATTCCTCTTCGCAGGAATCATGAGAAAGAAGGGGGTTATGTTAACCAAATGTAAAACAATAGACCTTGAAGTTCCAGCTAATGCTGAAATCGTTTTAGAGGGTTATGTTGACCCTAAAGACTTGAGAGTTGAAGGTCCATTTGGAGACCATACAGGTTACTATACCGCTCCTGACCTCTATCCTTTATTTCACTTAACAGGAGTTATGAGAAGGGAAAAACCAGTTTATTTGACTACAGTTGTAGGTAAACCCATACTTGAGGACGCATACATAGGAAAGGTAATCGAAAGATCGTTCCTCCCCCTTATCCAAATCTTCCAGCCTGAAGTTGTGGACATCAATATGCCTGCAGCCGGATGGTTCCATGGGTTAGCTATAGTCTCGATAAAGAAGAGATATCCTGGCCAAGCAAAGAAAGTTATGATGGGATTATGGGGTCTCGGCCAGTTTATGTTAACCAAAATGATAATAGTGGTAGACAATAACATTAACGTTCATAATGTTAATGAAGTTATTTGGGCAGTAACCACAAGGACTGACCCAAAGCGCGATACTTCGATTCTGGATAATCTCCCCACCGATACACTTGACCCAGCATCTCCTTTGGTAAATTTAGGGTCTAAACTTGGAATAGACGCTACAGTGAAGTTGAAGGAGGAGGGGTTCACAAGGGAATGGCAAGAGGTCGTGAAACCAGACCAAAATACGGAACAACTTGTTGACTCTAAGTGGAAAGAATATGGGATAACAGAAGAGTCTACGGATTAGATTGGGAAAAGGTAGCTTACAACAATAATAATCCCTATCAGACGTGCTATGTGCGAAGTTGTAGCCATATACGGAATCAGTTTTTTAGAATTCATGTAATTTTCTTTTAACCCTTTTGCCACTATTACAGTTAAAGGAAGAATTAGAAGTGATAGCAACGCCAAGACAGGAATTATTCCTAGAGCCACACTTAGTATTATGATAAAGTAAGATACAATATGAAAGACCTTGTGAAAGGCAGCTGCTTTCTGCTTTCCAAGACGTACTACAAGGTTCATTCTTCCCTTGGCTTTATCAGCATCATAGTCTGGAAACTCGTTTAGAAATAGAACAGAAGTGGAGAGAGTTCCGAATACTAGCCCTACATAGAATGGTTCGAAGTCCAACCTTATAGTCTGAACCAGATAGGTACCCAATACGATGAATGCCCCCTTAAAAACTAATAGAAGTTCACCCACACCCCATGTTATGAGACGCGTAGAGTAGAAGTAGGTTGAAATAGCTGCAAAAGCTAATATTGGCAAGATTAAGAAGCTCTGCGTTAACGTGAGATAAAGACCTATAATTATACCGGCAACTAGAAAGAAGATTCCAGCTTTATACACACTTAAAGGAGAAAGAAGACCAGCAGGAAGAACACCTGTTCCTCCACTAAAAGGGGTTCGTGTAGTAATCAGGTCTATTCCACTTCGATAGTCAAAATAATCATTCAGTAAGTCTACACTGATGTGAAGGGAGATAACTCCTAGATATGTTAAAGCGGCTAGAAACGGGTTAATCAGACCGAACCGTCCATAAGATATTGCAAGACCAGCTGTGACGGCTAGAATAGAAGATGATAGAAACTTGAGTCTAACAATCCGGAGCCAAACTTTTAGCTGAGTCATTAAAGTCACTTTTTGGTATCAAGTAATATTTATCTTGTTTTATATTCCTTTATTGAATAGTAAAGGAAAACAGAAAAAATATGTAGGTATTTTAGTAGTCTTCATTTATAGGCTATAACCCGCCCGAAATTGATTAGATAATTAAAGCTTATTTACACAAAAAAACCATTACTTTGATTACAGCAGACCATGACCTTGCAGATTATTATAAAGAATTTAATATACCTGTAATACCGGTAGAAAAGTCAGACACGCCAGCTGATTACGGTAAATTAGCTAATGAATTATTCAATAAAATAAAAAATTAAACATTAACTTTTACAGCAAGTGAAGTTGAAATATTTGAATATATTTGTATCATTTCATGGCAGAAAGACGTTGGAATGGTTGAAATCTTTGATGTTAAAGCTAGCTGAAAACTTTATTAAATTAAGTAATTATTGGATATTTGTTATAGTGAAAAAAATTACTCCATATTTATTGATGCTTATCCTATTTGGTTTATTCTTCACTCCAATCTTAGCGCATGAAAGAGAAGATCCAATAAGAGTTCTTGAAGTAGGAGAGATAATTCCTAACTTCAATTTAAAAGATCAAGATGGACATGATTTTAATATTGAAAGTGCTCGTGGAAAGGTAGTTTTGCTTTCATTTTTGTATACAAATTGCCCAGATGTATGTCCTCTTCAAACCACCAAAATGAGGCAAACACAAGAATTAATTGAAGACACATATGAAGGAGATGTTGTTTTTGTATCTATTTCTTTTGATGTTGCGGATACACCAGAAATTCTAAAAGCGTATGCATTATATCATCAAGCAGATCTTACTAGTTGGAAATTTCTTGGATCTCAAGATGAACATGAAATTAAGGATATAGTTGAATCTTTTGGAATAACATATGATGAAAGTGTAGAAGGCCTCTTCTCTCATGGAATGTTCATGTATCTTTTAGATACAGATTTGAGAATTAACAAATTGTATCTAGGAACTTTTCTTGATCCAATCGAAGTTACGAACGATATCTCCGAGTTACTACCTTCACCACCAGATTGGACTATACCAATAATAGCTGTTATCATTACAGGCATAGCAATAGTTGGACTCGTCGTTTTCTTCAAAAGGAAGAAATGATCTTTTTTCATCGATCCATTTATCTAAAGATGAAGCAACAAAAATTAATGAAAACCCCCGTGATAAAGTCTTCAGATAAGATTTTTAATAAACCTCATAAAATTTAATAAATTCTCTTGCTATTACATATTTACTATGATTGACTACTTAAAATGTAAGAGTTGTGGATCTCGTTTCTTATCTCCAATGGAAGAGCCTCCTCAAGGGGTAAGAGGGCCACCTGGGACAATGGTTACGGCATGCCCACATTGCGCAAAAAATGTAGACATATTATATGATCAAGACTAAGCGTAACCAAATTACTTAGTCTGATTATACGTGTTGTTTAGCAATTATCAGCAATGTACAATGCTTCGAAAATTTTTATTCAGGTCCATACGTACATGTATTGGATGTTTTTGAGTTCTGTTTAAATTTTTTTAAACGAATAAAAAAGTTGGTTGGTTAATAAAATCGAGAACGTGTTAATTCAAGATACTTCATTAGAATTATTGGATGACATTTAATTTTGTTTTCGTATGGCTAGGTAAATCATTTTCAACAAAAGTCTCCCCATTTACTGTAATCTTTGCCGTCTGTGGTAAACTACCTGAACCAAGCCATCCTGTGAAGATTTTTATTTCTTGGAAAAGCCGTTCAATTTGTAAGGGTTTTTTTGCATTAACTTCGTTATAGCAGGAAACAATATGTCCCACGTGTACATTTTGAATCCCCAAATATTTGGTTACGTAATGCGTAAAGAAGGTCACTGCCTCTTGATGGGTTTGGGGCGATTTCTCAGCATAGAGATCACTAAGAGAAGGAATATTTTCATTGCCTTCTAGGTTAATGGGGATTGGTTCTTGAACAATGGGTTTTTTTATTATAGTTGCATGCCTAATGTTTTTAGAATCTTTTAGTTGATGATTTTTCTTTAAAGATTTTGTTGTAACTGATTCATTTACGAAAGTTTTTCCATACTTATCTATGAGCTTAATAATAAAATCTTCGCTTCCTTCTACTTCGATAATGCCTTCATTCATATTGATTTTTGCTTTTGCGTCCTCAACCATTTCTTTTAGGTTTTGTGTAATTGAGTATATATATGGATTATTAAATTTAGATATAATTGATTAATCATGTTCTTATTTATGATAAAGCCGTACAAGAACATAATAGTTTCAGAAAGCCCCCCCCAGAGAGTTTGTAGTAATATGACCATTGGATACTGTCGTGATTGTAAAAGAGTTGTGCCTAATGCGGATTGTGATGGGGGATTTTGTCCATACTGTGAAGGGGAAAATGTTTCTTGCAACGTGAATTAAAGAGAGAAACGGGATTAATCGAAATAAAATAGAAGTACTCTAATATTGAACTATTAGATACGACAATTACAAAAGATATAGGTAATATGATCTTGCTTTTTTCTTGGAAGATTATACTTCGGGTTCAAGTGTGTGTTCTTGGTTTTATTTAACTACAATTAATGCTATGTGACGAGGGCAGGACTTTGACACGCAAATGCGTGCTCATTACGATAGCAGCAATGAGAGAAGTATTTCTCCAATCATATACGGTACCACTAAAGCTACTATTCCTACCCCGACCATCTCAAGGCCTGATATAATCCAATGTCTGTCTGTAAATGTTGTCTTCCAGAATCCTATAATAAAGAGGGAAGAATATGTTAAGATAGCAGATACAATTAGACTATTTAGTGGTGCCTGCAAAATAAAGAATGGAATTATTGGAATTATTCCTCCAATCAAAAATGTTATTAACATAATCAAACCTATTTTGACGGGTGATTCGAATCTTTCTTCGATAAGCCCCAATTCATCTTTCATCATAAAGTCAAGCCAAACTTCCTTATCACTTGTAATGCGATCTACAATAATGTTAAGCTCTTCGTCAGTGAATGGCGCCTTATTTTGATGGAGAATACGAACCTCCTCTTTTTCTATCTCAGGTAAGCGTTCAATCTCCATCTTTTCCCTATTTATCTCACTTCTATGGTGTTCGATCTCAGATTTGGAAGAGATGTATGCACCGATACCCATAGATATCGCACCAGCAACAACACCTGAAAATCCTACTGCAATTATATGGTTCTGTGCAAAAGCTCCACCGGTTACCACAGCAAGAATAGCAAGTATTGAAATTGAGCCGTCATTGAATCCAAATATTATTTCTCGTACATTTGTACGTTTATGCCATCTTTCAGCATTTTCAATATTCATCTGAGCACGTTCTAAAATTTCTTTACGGTTCACTTTGGTCATCTCAGCGGTATTAACTTATGAGTGGTATACTGAGTTTTGATAAATCTTTCCAGTATAGATCTGGCATCGTACTCGATTCAATTCTAAATAGAAACGGTTTTATTGCACTTGAATTCACCTGTTGAATAGGAAAGGTAACCAATGGACAGAAACATCTCAACAACCTGCACATGCTTTGCTTGTTGTCTATGCTGTAGTCTGATCCAGCCTTAATCCTGTGAAAGAAACTCTTCTTTCGGTGATTATATTGGCTGCGCAAACTAATCCATTCCAGAGAATATTCGGCAAAATAGGGCAAACACCCCTTATTCCCATAAAAAATGTGGGCTCCCGAGGGATGAAACTATATGCTAAGCTTGAGTGGTGTAATCCCTTCGGATCAATTAAGGATAGGCCTGCCTGGTGGATGATTAAAGAAGGCGAACGAAATAACATCCTCAAGAAGGGTGAAAGCATCATCATAGAACCTACCTCAGGAAATACAGGAGTAGCATTAGCAGGAATGTGTCAAGCTCTAGGATATAATGCGGAAATGGTTGTCCCAAAAAGAGTAAGTATAGAAACTAAAGGCATTATGAAAGATATGGGTGTAAAGATGCTTGAGACAGAAGATGATTTATGCCCCAGAGTTGGCCCTGGAACTGATCAGGCTATAGCGTTAGCTAAAGCTATAGTGAAAGGTACCCCTTCGAAATATTACATGCCTAATCAGTATAAGAATGAGGCTAACTTTCAAGCTCACTACGAAACTACTGGTCCAGAAATATGGGATAGTACAAATGGTAAGATAACCCATTTCATAACAGGCATAGGCACCGGAGGCACTATTACTGGAGTTTCTACCTACCTAAAAAAGAAGAGTCCATCTGTAAAAACTATTGCCGTACAGCCGCAAAGAGACCACCATCTACAAGGACTAAGAAACATTGAGGAATCTCAAATGCCTGACGTACTCGAACGTCGTGCAGAGACTATAGATGATTGGAAGACCATCTCTGATGATGATGCGTTCAATACTTTAAGAGAAGCAGGAAAAAAAGAGAATCTGTTTTTAGGCCCTTCATCTGGAGCAACTCTTCGCGCTGCTCTAGATCTCGCAGATAATGTAAAGGATGGTGTGGGGGTAGTAATATTTGGGGATAGTGGTCATAAATATTGGAGTGTATTTGATAAGTTTAACGTGTTCACAAGGGAAGAATTTGTTAAGCTACAGGATAGAGGAAAATATAATTCTAAACCGTTATTCTTGAAGCATCAGCTTCCATCAAATAAATAATCCAGAGTTCAAATCTGTTTGATGTTATTTGGCTTGTGTGTAAAACAGCCAGATTTATAATGGGGTGTTTTATCAAAAATATTGTATATGTGCAATTGTGAAGTCATATGGTGCTAGATGAAAAATCAGTATTGGAAGCTTTGAAGCCTGTAATGGATCCGGAGCTTAACATGAGCATAGTGGATCTCGGTATGGTGAAGGATGTCAGAGTAGAAAATGAAGCAGTCTTTTTGAAAATTGCTCTTACGGTTTCTGGTTGTCCACTTGTTGACAAGATAAAAGAAGATGTTACAACTGCTTTAAAGAAAGCTTCTTCGGTGAAGATTGATTTTGTAACTATGACTGAAGCGGAACTTGAGGTTGTAAGAGAGAAACTGCGAAAAAGATCTTCTCCTGAAATCAAACAAAGTGAAACTAATAAAAAAGAAGTACCTGTAAGTAATAAACAGTCAGTAACTGGGATAACTAAATTATCAAAGCCCGGTATAAGAAATGTTATTACGGTATCTTCAGGAAAAGGTGGTGTAGGAAAGTCATTTGTGACAGCTATGCTTGCTGTTGAGATGGCAAAGAGGGGTTATCATATTGGGGTTCTTGATGCTGATGTTACGGGTCCAAGTATGGCTAAGATCTTTGGATTAACTAAGCGCGTTATTGGAGGACCACATGGAATTATTCCGACTCAAACCAGGCTTGGGATAAAGGTAATTTCGATGAATCTTGTTTTAGAGAAACCGGAAGAGGCTGTACTCTGGAGGGGCCCAATTTTAAATAGTGTTATACGCCAAATGTTTTCTGATGTTGATTGGGGGGATCTACATTTCTTATTTGTAGATTTACCACCTGGAACTAGTGATGCCCCCCTAACAGTTTATCAATCTATGCCTGTAAATGGCTCAGTGATAATAACTACTCCTCAAGATTTGGCCTTGATGATTGTGAAAAAATCAATTCGAATGGCTAAGAACATGAAGATTCCAATACTTGGGTTGATTGAAAATATGAGTTACTTAAATTGTCCAGGTTGTAAAGAACGTTTTACCATATTTGGGCCATCTAAAGGTGAAGAAACATCAAAAGATATTGGGATACCATTTCTGGGTGCGATACCTCTTGACCCAGAGATACCGAAAATTTCAGATGCAGGGCATATAGAGGATTATAGTAACTCTGATATTGTTTCGTTAGTTGATAAGATATTAGACAATCTCAAGAATCTTCCACAGGCACAAATAAAATCATCTGCACCTAAAAAGAAGAATGAAAAGTAGAGTAAAACTACGATAAATTATTCGAATTTTATCATTACACTAGGGATCTCATCAATTATGTCGGATGCGACGAGGTGACATCCTTTTGTTTCAGCAACTTTTTCACCAGCTAGACCATTGAAGAAAGCACCTAAAGCCGCTGCATTGAATGTATCTAATCCTTTGGCCAACAAACCTGCAACGATACCTGAAAGGACATCTCCTGTACCACCGGCAGTCATAGCTGGTGACCCAGTTCGATTTAGAATTACATTAGTTCCATCAGATATAACATCAATTCTACTTTTAAGTAGTATTGTAACGTCACTTTTTGAAGCCATTTTTTTAACGGCATCAATTCTTTTTTCCATAGATGTAGTAACATCTATACCGAATAAGCGATTAAATTCACCTGTATGAGGAGTAATTACGGCATCTCTTCCTTTAACAGAATTAACAATATCAGTTCGTAATGCATCTGCGTCGAGCACAACATTAACACCATCAGAAGCCAGTTCTCGAACGAGTTTGCATGATCCATCGGTTCTCTGCCTACCTAATCCAGGCCCTACAACGATTGCATCTACTTTAGGAATCCATTTCAAGAATTTATTCACTGCACCTATTGTAATTTTAACATCAGGCCTAGGGACAACTATGATATTGGGAGAAAGTGCTCTAACTGCAGGAGTGATTGACTGCGGAACACATAGGTAGAGAAGATCTACTCCGCATCGTAAAGCAGCAGATGCAGATAGAAAAGGTGCACCGTGATATAGTCTTCCACCTCCCACAATCGCTACTTTTCCATTTTCACCCTTTCTGGAGTCGGGGTTACGTGTTTTTAGGACAGATCTTACATACTTTTCTGATACTTCGGGAATTACACCCATTTTTGTCTACCTATTTGCCTTATACTTGTAATAGATAAATGTACGAATTAGGCTTCATTGTAGCTTACCAAAGAGAATACATCATAACCTTCAAGTTTCTTCCGTCCGTTAAGTGGATTTAGCTCTACAATAAATTCAATGTCCACTATTTTTCCATTGATCTTCTCTACAAGTTCAACCGCAGCTTTAGCGGTTCCTCCTGTTGCTAGAAGGTCATCGATAATAGCAACCTTCTGACCTGCCACTATGGCATCACTATGCATTTCCATAGTTTCAGAACCATATTCAAGTTCATATGATGCTGAGATTGTCTTACCAGGAAGCTTTGCTTTCTTTCGAATAGGTACAAATGAAGCACCTATGTTATAAGCGACAGGCGCCCCTATTATGAATCCACGAGCTTCTATACCGACAATTACGTCTATTTTTTGAGTTCTACATCTTTCTGTAAGTGTGTCTACAACATATTTGAATGCTTCATGATCTTGAAGTAATGTAGTAATATCTCTGAATAGGATACCGGGTTTTGGAAAATCAGGTATGTTTCTAATTTTTTTCTTAAGATCCATTATTATTCAACTCAATATTTCGTTAAGCTTGGATTACTGCATCATCAAGGGCTTTACTGCAACTACAACTTCTTGATTTCGGTATTTTAAGTATCATGTTCAAGATCAGATTTTTCACTCTGTCATTATTATCCTTGAAAACTTTAACGACCTCTGCACTTGATACAGGTTTTAGTCCTGGTTTTCCTTCAAGCCCAACATCGTAGTCGGTTACAAGAGATATATTCACGTAGCATATGCCTAATTCTCGAGCCAAGGTGCATTCTGGGTATTGAGTCATGCCGATAACTTCCCAGCCGTTGCTTGTGAAAAACTTGGATTCTGCCCGAGTGGAGAATCTTGGGCCTTCAATAATCACTATCGTACCTGTATTATGAACCGAAATACCTAGTTTTTTTGTTGTATTTACTGCTACTTCGCGAAGCTCTTGACAATATGGGTCAGCTACGCTTATGTGTGTAGTGATTGGGCCATCATAAAAGGTGTGGGTTCGTCCATCTGTAAAATTGATGAATTGATCTGAGATTACGAAATCACCAGGTTTGATATGCGGTTGAAGACTTCCTGCAGCGCATGGTCCAATTATTCGTTCTACACCAAGTCTGTGTAATGCCCAAATGTTGGCTTTATACGGTATTTTGTGTGGAGGGTATTCGTGTTTTTTTCCATGTCTTGGTAGAAAAGCTACTTTTACACCATCTATCTCGCCTAAAGCTATTTTTCCGCTCGGTTTCCCATACGGTGTATCAATCTCAATTTCTTGGGCATTATCAATCATTGAATAGAATCCGGAACCACCCAAAACACCTACTTTTGCTTTCTCATTTAGGTGAAAATCATTCATTCTTCATTTCACTGCACAAGAAGAAATGAAAAAAGCCTTTTTTAATGTTTATTCAAAATTCCCTATAATGGCGTGATTAAAAGTCCCTATCTTTTTTAATCAGATAGATTCCCAGTAAGTTCTCGTAAATTAGCTTCTGGTCTTGCGCCGACGTGACTAATGATTTCTGCCGCTGCTATTGATCCTATTTTACCACAAGTCTCAAGATCATGCCCGTTTGCTAAACCATAGAGTGCGCCTGCTGCATAAAGATCTCCTGCTCCTGTTGCATCCACAACCTTATGCACTGGTTCAGGGTGGATGATGTAATTTTTTTCTCCAGAAACGATTATTGAACCCTTCTCACTGCGTGTAATTAATGCCAGGTTATCTTCATTTTTCATCTTACTGAGAGCTGATTCGAAATCTTCGGCTTCATATAGGGTAATGATTTCCGATTCGTTTGCAAAAAAGATGTCAACATATTTGTCTAAAAAATCATGGAATGATTCTCGGTGGCGGTCAACACATAATGAGTCAGATAGAGTTAAAGCAACTTTTTGACCTGTTTTATGAGCTATCTTTGCTGCCTTAACTGAAGCCTCCTTCGAACATGGTGAGTCCCATAAGTAACCTTCAAGAAAAGTTATCTTATGCCCACGGATGGTTTCTTCAACAATATCTTCCGGACACAACTTTACAGAGGCGCCCAAATAGGTCAACATAGAACGTTGACTGTCTGGCGTAATAATAACCAAGCAATGAGCTGTGGTTGGTCCCGATGATGCAGGTGATGTTTCGAATTTTACACCCATAGCTTTGAGGTCCTGAATGAAGATATTCCCAAGCTTATCATCACGTACCTTTCCTATGTAAGATCCCTTACTACCTAAAGCCGCCAGGCCAGCTATCGTGTTGCCAACAGATCCTCCAGACATCTCTACAGTGGAGTTTGTTGCCCTGTAAAGGTTTGCCGCGTAATTCTCATCCACTAAAGTCATACCGCCTTTGACTATCCCATGATCTTTCAGAAATGCATCACTTTCATGAATTAGAACATCGACTATTGCGTTACCCAGACCCACTACATCCATAAGTCCATGGTTATCTTCACCTTTCATATCGTCACATCTTCCACGTTAGCTATATATTTTTCTACCTACATACAGTATTTTGACTTCGTAGTTCACTAAAAAAATCATTATAAAACTATGAAATGTAAAAAAATATTTTGCTTCTTATTTCTTTAAAGATTTCATAAGATTATATTCAAATTAATTCTTCTTATTTTAGGTTTAAGCCAACAATTACTGTTCCTATATCTGGGTCATTAGTATTTATGTTCATTTTTGATTTTAGAAACATATCTACTGGTGGTGATGGGCTTCCTGAAGTATTATCTTTTGTATTTGCTAATTGTTGCAGGGGTGGAAAGGTTCGTTCTGGAAGAACTATCTTGGATTCTTCTTTTGCTTTCCGTATTTTGTCTTTGTAAAGAACAAAGCTTGAGCCTAATAACATAACATCTTTCCTTGCTTTTAGTTTTATAATTTTTTCTGGATCTGATATCTCTTCACCGAGTATCTCTTTTCCGGACATCATAAGTACAGATGATTTGTCTAGTTTATCTTTGAAGGTTGAAAATAGAATAGGTCTATAAGCAATAGCATAAGTGATTTGTCGATTCAATGCGTTGGTTACTCCTTGGTTTTCTGCTTGAATGGCACCTAATACCGCCTTTTTTCCGGCTTCTTGTTCAAGAGTTAAGATCTTTTGTTTAGCATTGCTGTCTAGTTTTATATGTCCTTCAAAACCCGGTATTTTTCGAAGTGTTACATATATTTCTTGATCTATTTTATTTTCGTTTTTCATTGATAGGTTTCTCCAATTAGAGATGTTCCGGCAAGATTTAATAGTTATACTTCACGTCCGAGTTTTCAGGAGCAATATGTGGGAGTTTAGATCTGAACAAAAGAAGTTTGAGATATCTGGCGTAACTATAGGTGGTTCCCCAAGTGAACGGCCTATGGTTCTCGTTGGAAGTATTTTTTATGCTAAACATAAAGTTGTGAAAGACATGGATAATGGAGAATTTGATCGTTTAGAGACTGAACGCCAAGTAAATCTTCAAGCAGAGCTTTCTGACAAGACAGGTATTCCTTGTGCCCTTGATGTTATAGCATCTACTACAAAATCTATGGAGAAATTTCTGCGATTTGCTTCTGAAACATCAGATGCTCCAATCTTTATGGATGGTTCTACAGATGATGTTAGAATAGCAGGAACAGAATTGGTGACTGAGTGGGGTTTAAAAGACCGAGTAATCTATAATTCGATTACACCTGATTTCAAACAGTTAGAACTTGAGAAGATAAGGGAGGCCAAGATTGAGAATTGTTTGCTGTTAGCTTATGCTTCAACGGTTTTTACTGCTGCAGGACGAATCAGTACTATCAAAGAACTTCTTCCAAAACTTGAAGAATATGGTGTGACCAAAACTCTAGTTGATAGTTGTGTAATAGATGTCCCAAGTCTAGGAAGTGCAAGTAGAACTATTTTAGAAATTAAAAATGAGTTGGGGTTACCTGTTGGAAATGGTTCACATAATGCAATTTCAACTTGGAGAGGACTTGAAAAGAAGTTTGGTCAAGAAGCGAGAAGACCAAGTATTGCCACAGCGGCGGCTGTAACTGCTGCTGTAGGAGGAGATTTTTGTTTATATGGACCACTTCATACAGCACCATATGTATTCCCTGCAGTAGCTATGGTAAACGCTGCACAAGAACAACTAGGGTTAGAAGAAGGCAGAAAGCCAGATAGAACACTACCACTTTTTCGAATTGGTTAAGAAACCTCAAACCTTCAGAAAAAAAGTGAATAAATCACGTACTACTACCATTTATTTAATATCTCAAAAATAGAAGTACACAATTACTTCAATAAATATTTTCTTTTTAGGAACCGAAGACAATAAATCTGTAGATGAATTTGAATCAGGTAGATCAATTTGGTATCTGATACAAGAAGGAACAGGAAGAATGGTTCAACGCGTATAACATTTCTACCGGAAGGTAAGCCTCTTGATATCAAAAGTGGATCCACTATTCTTGATGCAACAAGAAAGATGGGAATAGATATTCAAGCTCCATGTGGAGATTTAGGGTTATGCGGGAGATGCAAAATAATTTTAGGGGAAGGAAAAAACCTTGCAGAGCCACCAACTAAAACAGAGAAAAAAAATTTCTCAACAAAAGAACTCAATGACGGCTACAGGTTAGCTTGCCAATGCAAGGTTTCTGAACAAGGACTTCTGAGTGTTACTGTGCCTCCTGAAAGCAGGATAAGCCAACAACGAATCGTGATCCAAGGAATAATGCCTCAATTCCAAGTGTCTCCCATAATTAAAGACACAATAATTGAATTAAAGAAGAAACAAGAATCGAAAAGCGACTCTGAAACCCTTTTAGAGGCCCTAAGTGAAAATGGATTTACAGATGTTTCCATTGATATAGATGCAATAAGAAGACTCCCAGATGTTATAAGAGAAGGAAATTGGAACATAAACGCAACTTTATGGAATAATAAAGAAGTTCTATCACTTCAACCCAAAGACAAAGCAGGTCAAACACTTGGTTTCGCTGTTGATATTGGAACCACCAAAGTTGCAGGTTATCTCGTGGATTTGAAGAACGGCAAACTATTAGCAGCGGTTTCTCTTCCAAATCCCCAAATATCTTTTGGAGAAGACCTTATTTCACGTATAGCTTATTGGACTGAATCTGAAGAGAAAGGAATCAACCTCCAAAAGATCGTTATTGGTTGTGTCAATAAACTTATTGAAGATTCCTGTAAAAGATTTGATGTTTCACAAAATGAAGTTTACGATATTACGGTGGTTGGAAACACTGCGATGCACCACATCTTTTTCGGTATTTCACCAAAGTATGTGGGTCAATCACCGTTCCC
Organism: Nitrososphaerales archaeon; assembly: GCA_030754585.1. Classification (GTDB taxonomy): domain Archaea; phylum Thermoproteota; class Nitrososphaeria; order Nitrososphaerales; family JACPRH01; genus JASMAB01. The sequence goes on from JASMAB010000009.1 coordinate 16,962, forward strand.
TGTAGCGGTTAAGAATTCTTTCAATGTAAAAGCTAAAGATATCGGACTGAAAGCAAATCCAGCAACATATGTACATGCTTTACCACCTATAGCAGGTTTCGTTGGATCAGATACTGTAGCAGGAATACTTGCAACCGAAATCTACAAACAAGAAAAAATAAGCATGTTAATAGATATAGGAACGAACGCAGAAATAGTAATTGGAAATAAAGATAAGCTAACTTGTTGCTCCGCTCCCGCAGGCCCAGCTTTTGAAGGAGCCAAAATCAAACATGGAATGAGAGCATCATCAGGCGCAATAGAGACAGTGTGGATAAACCCAAAAAACCTCGACACAGGCTTCAAAACAATCGATGAATCTAAACCAAGAGGGATTTGTGGTTCAGGAATAATCGATTCGATAGCCCAACTATTCAAAACCGACGTAATAGATAACATAGGCAGATTCAATAATAAATTAAGTAATCCTCGAATCCGAAACCAAGAAGGAGATGCAGAATTTGTAATAGCATGGCAAAACGAGACAAGCATCAACAAAGACATAACAATTACCAGACGAGACATTCAAGAGATTCTGTTAGCTAAAGCAGCGGTATACACAGGAACACATATTCTACTTGAACGACTAAACTTAACACCTAACGATATAGAGAATCCATACGTATCCGGAGCCTTTGGAACATATATCGACCTTGCAAACTCCCTAACCATAGGAATGTTCCCAGAGATTCCAACGAACAGAATCAAATTTACCGGAAACACTGCAGGATCAGGAGGAAGACTCGCCTTACTATCTGAAAAACTAAGATCAAAAGCAGATAAAATCGCTAAAAACACTGATCACATCGAGTTAGCTTCAGATCCCTCATTTGAAAAAGAGTTCACCAATGCACTCTGGATTCCACATAGAGAAACCAAGAGATTCCCAACTGTAATGAAAATGCTCGGGAAGCATTAAATATGGTACACCAATTTTAAGAAAACATGCTTTCTGATACTTCCGAGACCCTAAAACAGCTATTCAAGGATAGAAACAAGCGGTCACATAACGCATTCAAGAAAGCGCAAAACATTCTACCTGGAGGAAGCACAAGAGAAATAATTTTTCACCAACCATACCCCCTCTACATAAGAAAGGGGAAGGGTTGCTGGATTCAAGATATTGATGGCCACAGAATTCTTGATTTTCTAAATAACTACACGTCGCTTATACTTGGACACGCACACCCAAAAATAGTTGAGGCAGTAAAATCTCAGATAATCAATGGAACAAGTTTTTCAGCACCTACAGAACACGAACAGATACTAGGAACTGCAATAAACGAAAGGATCCCTTCAATAGAATCCATAAGATTCACAAATTCAGGCTCAGAAGCAACTTCACTCTCAATACTTGCAGCAAAAGCATTCACAGGAAACAAAAAAATCGCGAAATTCGAAGGAGCCCACCATGGAACAAACGAAAACACTATGGTAAGCACCAACCCAAGCCTAAAAGATGCAGGCCCAAAAGAGAAACCGAACTCTGTTCCTGACGGTCCACATATCCAGCCAAATATTCTGGAAAACACAGTAATTTTACCGTTTAACAACCAGAGAACCTGCGAAAAATTACTTTACCAAAATAGGGAAGAGTTAGCAGCAATTATCGTTGAACCTGTTCTTGGCTCAGCAGGGATTATTCCACCTAAAGAAGGATTTATGCAGTTTTTAGGTGAAATTACAGAGAAAAACAATATTCTTCTCATCTTCGATGAAGTTGTAACAGGATTCAGAATCTCACGTGGAGGAGCACAAGAAAAATACCGTGTAAAACCTGACCTTACAGCTCTAGGTAAGAATATTGGGGCAGGTTTCCCACTCGGTGCTTTCGGTGGAAGAAAAGACATTATGGCACAATTTGAGCCTACACGAGAAAACAGGATACATCATTCAGGCTCACTTAACGCAAACCCAGTTAGCCTAAAAGCAGGGTTGACTCTGCTTGAGGAACTTACCAACGAAAATTACAGGAAACTGTCAGAACAAACTTCGAATGTTGTTCGTGGGTTAGAAAAAATATTTTCGGAACAGAGAATAGATGCAAAAATAACTCAGTCAGGCTCCTTGTTTGTAGTTCATTTCACCTCGGAGAAAGTAATTGATTACAGGTCAGCTATGAGAGAAGACACTGTAAGGAAGTTCAATTTCTTTCTAGGAATGCTTCTAAACGGTGTAATGATAGCACCAAGAGGATTAGGCTGCATTTCGACTCCAATGAGTAACCGGGACATCGATATTTTCATCCAGAAAGTCGTTGAATCAACGATTTATCTTAAAGAAAGATAGATAAATACCAATTTAGAAACTTGTTACTCAGTGAAATTATTGACAAGTATTGAAAACGTTATACAAAAAATTCCGCAAGAGGCAACAGGTCCTCTTCAAAAGAAACTTACCGATATTCTACTTAAATCAAAGAAAGGACAGATGCTAGATCCAAATCTTGCAAAAAGTATCCTAAACAATTATCATGACAACGACCTAAAGTCTCCCGAAGGATTCAAAACGTTACTTGAAGCAGCTGTTTCGCTTGAGAAAGAGAAAGTTGCTGAAAAAATGCAGGAACTTAATCTAAATGAGGCTGCAGCCCAACTGGGAGGAAACTAAGTTGAAGTTTGCTGTAGAATTTGTTCCGCAAGAAGCATACTGGAAAACTACGTACTATGCTATGCTTGCCGAAAAATCTGGTTACGACTATGTCTGGATTACTGACCACTTCAATAACCGAAACGTATACACAGCACTTACAAACATTCTAAACTATACAGACCGAGTAAAAATCGGTCCAGGAGTAACCAACCCATATGTTTTGCACCCAATCGGGTTAGCTCAATCGATGATGTCATTGGCTGAAATGGCTCCAGGCAGAGTAATTTGTGGGCTTGGAACCGGAGACAAAACAACTCTTGATATGGTAAGTATTCCACGAAACAAACCTTTGAGAACTGTACGCGAAACTACACAAATCGTACGAGAGATAACAGCTGGAAACCGGTTAACAATGGAAGGAAAAATCTACCAGATATCGGGTGTAAAACTTAACTTCAAGATACCAGACCCTGTCCCTGTATTTATTGGTGCACAAGGCCCCAAAATGTTAGCGCTTGCAGCAGAAATCGGTGACGGTGTACTTATCAACGCCTCAAGCCCAAAAGACTTCGAACCAGCTTTTATACACATCAAAGAAGGATTAGCTAAAGCAGATAAAAAAATGGGAGATGTTGAAGTTGTTGCTGCAACAGCCTTCTCAGTAGATAAAGACCTAGAAAAAGCACGGCAAGCAGCAATGCCAGTTGCAGCATTCATCGTAGCAGGCTGCCCAGAACCAATATTGGGAAGACACGGAATACCAGTAGAAGCTGCTGGTGAAATAAGTGCAGCAATTGCAAAAGGGGATTGGGGAGCAGTCTTCAGCAAAGTTACATCAGAAATGCTTGATGCATTCGCAATATGTGGAACACCAGAAACATGTATAGAGAAAATAAATAACTTGAAAAAGATGGGAGTCACACTATTCATAACCGGATCACCAATAGGCCCAAAAATCCACAAATCAATCGAACTGTTCAGCAAAGAAGTATTGCCACATGTTTCAGATTAAAAAAATCTAAATGGTGGCGGGCCCGCTGGGGCCTACCTATATTATTAGGCTATTTCATTAAAATCGGGGCCCAGCTAAGTTTTCTTGAAGTTTACCGTTAGGCATCTCTACAAAAACAATATTGATTGTAGTTAAATAAAACCAAACATAACTACACTGGGCCCCGTTTTTAGTAAAAAAGCCTAATAATATAGGTAGGCCCCAGCGGGCCCATTAATCATTTTTAGAATATGAAAGTCTAGATTGACCTATACAGAATCCAATTAAGAATGGTCCAATTGCTATTATAAACATCGCGAATAGTTTTATTGTGTTTATTCCACTTGGAACAAAGTAAGATAGACTTCCTAATAGGAATAGAATTAAGTATAGAATCCTCATTTTAGAAGTTGAAGAATAATACAGAACTACAGCATATCCGATTAAAATGAATCCAGGAATCTCAAAAACATGATGTAACGAGAATATCCCGAAGGGTTCAGGTAAATTAAAATCAAAACCACTTAGAGCAATAGAGTATTCAACCATCAACAATATT